>NC_010161.1:1200000-1525000 GCF_000196435.1 Bartonella tribocorum CIP 105476
AATCTCTTAAGAATTTTGCTCATTTACCTTTTCGTGTAATTTAATATAATTAAGTGGAAGTTCTGTTGTATATTTAATCTGTTCCATTGCGAAAGAAGATGAAACATCACGGATGTCAATTTTAGAAATTAATTTTTTATAAAAAAGATCATAAGCTTCAATATCAGGAACAACAACACGCAATAAATAGTCAATATCTCCACTCATTCGATAAAATTCAATGACTTCACGAAATTCTTGCACAATTTTTGAAAAACGCTTAAACCATTCATGACTATGGGTATTTGTACGAATAGAAACAAAAACAGTAACGTGCGCATTCACTTTTTCTGGAGAAAGAACGGCAACGCGTCGCTGAATAACACCATCTTCTTCAAGTTTTTGAATTCTACGCCAGCAAGGGGTGGTCGAAAGTCCTACTTTTTTAGCAATATCAGCGACAGAAAGTGTCGCATTTTCTTGCAGAAGATGTAAAATTTTTCGGTCAAGACGATCCATATTTTTTCTCAATATTTTAATTTATAAAAATTCACGCACTAAACGACGCAGATATACAATAAGCTCATCGTTAAACCATGGATTTTTCTGTAACCAAGAAGTATTTCGCCATGATGGATGAGGCAAAGGCATAACATTATAGCCTCGAGGTTGAGAGATAGAAAGGATATTTCTCCAATCACGAACGGTTGCTGAAACGGTTTTATGTTTTAATTCTGTAATATGCCACTTTTGTGCATAACTGCCAATAGCAAGAACAAGCTTTATTTGAGGCATCGCTTGAAATATCTTTTCATGCCATATTTCTCTACATTCACGTCTTGGTGGCAAATCAGCTTTATTTTTGTCATAACCTGGAAAACAAAATCCCATAGGAACAAGTGCAAAAAGAGATTTATTATAAAATTCTTCTTTTCTGACATTAAGCCAATCACGTAATCTTTCGCCAGAGCGATCATTAAAAGGGACAGATGTTTCATGAACACGCAATCCTGGTGCTTGTCCTGCAATTGCAATTGAAGCCGTATCAGATAAATAAACGACAGGATTGGGCTCATGAGGAAGAGGAGGAAAATAATGTGGTTGTTGGATACAAACCCGACAGGAATAGATTTTTTTTTCAAGTTTAATAATCTGACTACATTGTTTCATTGGTCAATAAAATTTAAAAATATTTTTCTTATTCTGTGCGAGGATTTGCTTTGCGCCATTCTCTCGGTCGTTGAAAACTTGATGCCCATATCCCCCTTTTTTTTCTTCTGGCTTCTTGTTCTTCTTTGGGATATTCATAATAGCTTACAGCCCAACCATTCTGTACAAGTGTTGCGTTGATATTGCTGACTTGTTTCGTTTGACATGTTGCAAGGATACGGCGGTATTTATCTGTTTTACGCCAGTGACATGTGACCGTTTGATTTTCGAGTAGTTGTTCTAAATATTTTTTTGCCTCAAGCCCACAAGGGTATCGTGCATCTTTTTTTCCACAAAATTGGTGGAGTTCAGGAGCATCAATTCCGACCAGTCGAATCTTAATGGAAGAAATCGTGATGGAATCGCCATCAATGATTAATGCCTTTCCTTCAACAGAATTTTGAGAAGAAAATTTTTCTTTTTGAGGCAGCGGTTGAGTCTGCTTAAAATAAGTTGCCATAATGATAAGCATGCTAGCAGCGGCAAAAATACTAAAACCGATATTTTTTTTAAAGCTTCTTAGATTAAAATGAGAAAAAAATTTTTTCATGAAATAAAGAAACTGCTACTATCATTATAACGCATTTTATTGAATATTGCTTATAATTCTTTCAAAAAACTTTTATTCACATGACGAAACAACATCTCATTTTAATGACAAAATTTTCGTTAGATATCACAACAATAAAATACTCATGCACTATGCATATGTAAGCAACTAAAAAAATAAATCAACTCAGCGAAATTTGTACAGAACTTCCAAATTTAAAGTTATACAGATTTTAAAGTAAATTTTTTAAGATACAAAAAAAACTCCCCAGAAAATAACTTTGAAGAGCAATAACCCCACATTTCTTTTGGAACATAAAACCTATCAATAATGATTGGTTTATTTATTTAATTTTTGTTTCTTTAAATTCAACGTGCTTTTTTACGACTGGATCATATTTACGTTTGCTCATTTTATCTGTCATTGTACGGCTGTTTTTCTTTGTTACATAGAAAAAACCGGTATCTGCAGTTGATAAAAGCTTGATCTTAATGGTTGCTGCTTTAGCCATAATGTAAAAACCCTATTTATACTGAAAAAAATATTATCGCTGCCAAAACTTATCCGACATCATCAGATTTTCCAGCAACAGTACGGATGTTCTCAAAAAAGTCAAGAGCTGATTAATTTTCTCATAAGTTGGACCAACACCAACATGACATATAAACCAAAAAAAACAGCCATGGCTATTGAAAAACCAAAGGGATTAAAGATATCCATGGATTTTCCAATAAAGGTTGGTCCGATGAGCATACCGATTCCATAGCAAAAAATAAAAGCAGAATTAGCAGCAGCAAGTTCTTGCCCCTTGAGACGTGCTCCTAAATGTGCAAGACCAATTGTATAAAGGCTCGCTGATACACCACCCAGAAGAAACAGATCAAGCATCAGAATCCATGGATATTGGATAATCCATGGAACTGTAAAGGTTCCCACAAAACCTAAGATAGCGCAACCTATCAGCGGATAGCGTCGATCTTTAGCATAGTCACTTATTATGCTAATAGGAATTAAGAGGAAAACATTCCCGAGCGCAAGGGTTGCCATAAAGTGTGCTGCTTCATTCTCATTATAACCAATGGATAAACTAAAGGGTGTTATAAGAGTTAATGCGCCCATTTGAATAGCACCGTAAACAAGGACCGCCATCATCGCACTTGGAACGTGAAGGAGATAACGAAAAAATGGCGTATATTGGCTTTTTTGAAATTCTGGGCTTAATTTCCAAGCAAAAAGAATTGGGATAGTAGCCAATATAATAAGGCTATAGCCAACGCCAAAAGGAATAAATCCTTGTATTCCCACTTTTGTCAGCAGCGTTGGACCTAACGCAAACCCTAATCCTAAAACAATAGCGTAAATAGAAAGAACCAAACCACGCTTTTTTGGGGGAGCATAACTGTTGATCCAAAATTCTGACAGGATAAACATAACTGTCATGGTAAAATGTAATATAAATCTTAAAATAAACCAAACCCATATGGATTCAAAAAAATAAAATCCTAAAAAACTTAAAGACCCTATAGCCATCATAAGCAATATTGTTTGAGTAATCCCTAAGCATAAGGCAATTTGAGACGTAAAAATAGCTGCAATAATTGTGGCAATTCCACCAACTGTTCCACTATAGCCGATCGTACTGTTGGAAAGTCCTTTCTCTGCCATAAGAAGAGAAACAAGTTGTGTTCCCATTGCCAATGCTGTTCCAACGATGCCAATGGTTGCAATAGCGGCAATAATTGCACGCAAAGAATTATTTTGAGAGTCAAAAATTTTTTTCATGAGAATGGCTTAAAGTACTTTTGTTTATTCAAACAACGAAAAGGTGAGCTGAAGTGAAAGAAAGATCAAACTATCTTTAGCAGATTTTCTCATTTCATTGAGTATAAAAAACACTGCAAGATTTTTATAAGGTTATTATAGATATAAAATAAAACATATGCTCTTATATGCTAAAGAAATCATATTGTATACATAAAATAATATAAATACTAAACATTATAGACAATTTCTTATTTTAAATCTTTATTATATTATTTATTATTAAATATTAAATATTAAATATGGAATAAAAAATACGATAATGAAAACTTAAGAAATGTTTTTTTATTTTTAATTAATATTTTCTTCTTCCATAAAAAGTACGCTTTTGTTTTTTTAATTTGTTTTTATGGTAGGATGTCGATGAAAATTTGATTGGACGAGGCTCTGTTAAGAGCTCAAAGCTTAAAGCACCAGCAAAAGGTTGTACAGTTATAAGTTTTACTTCTACAATATCACTGAGTTGATAGCCTTTATGGCTATGTTGTCCTACAAGAACATGTCGCGCTTCATCAAAATGATAATAATCATTTTTAAGTGTAGAAATATGGACAAAACCATCTGTATTGAGTTTATCAAGTGAGATAAAAAGACCTGCTTTTGTGACTCCAGAAATGCGGCCTGTAAAAATACGGCCGATTTTATTCGTTAAATAGTGAGCAACAAGCCGATCAATCGTTTCTCTTTCAGCCGTCATTGCACGACGCTCATATAAAGAAATTTGCGTAGCAATTTCTGCAAGGTTTTGTTCTTGTGTATCAGTTAATTGATCATTTCCTAGTTTAAGAGCTTTAATGAGTGCTCGATGAATAATGAGATCAGCATAACGGCGAATTGGTGATGTAAAATGTGTATAGTTTTGCAAATTCAAACCAAAATGGCCACTATTTTTAGGATTGTATTCTGCTTGTGATTGTGAACGCAAAATAACTTGATTGACCAGTTCTTGTTGTTCGGTATGAGCGACCTTTTCTAAAATTTTATTAAGGCGTGCTGATGTTAATTCTGCACTTTTGGAGAGGGATATCCCTAAACTTTGAAGGAAAGTCCGTAATATTTCTTGTTTGGCAAGAGAGGGTTTGTCATGAATACGATAGATGAAGGGCTGATGATGTTTTTTTAATGTTTCAGAAGCTGCAATATTGGCTTGTATCATAAACTCTTCAATCAAACGATGGGCTTCTAAATGTTCTTCACTCACCACATCTTGGATGCATCCACTTTGATCAAGAATAATCTTTTTTTCTGCTATTTCTAATTCTAGCGGTTGTCGACGATCCCGCGCTGCTTCAAGGCATGCATAGGCTTCCCATAAGGGTTGCAAGATATTCTCAAGCAGGGGTGCTCTTTTTTTATGGATATGTCCTTTTCTTGCCAATTGTACTTCTTGATAGGAGAGTTTAGCTCTTACACGCATCATAATACGATGAAAACTATGTTTTTGTTTATTACCGTTTGCATCAAAAATCATACGAACGGCTAAAGCGGGTCTTTCTTTTCCTTCATGCAGAGAACATAAATCATGAGAGAGGCGTTCAGGCAGCATTGGTACAACGGTATCAGGAAAATAAACAGAATTTCCGCGTTTTAATGCTTCTTTATCTAAAGCACTTCCTGTTTTAATATAGTAAGAAACATCTGCAATGGCCACAATAATAATCCAACCACCATTATTTGTAGGGTCCTTATCCTTGCTTGCGTAGACTGCATCATCATGATCTTTGGCATCCGGTGGATCAATCGTAATAAATGGTAATTGTCGCCAATCTTCGCGATTATCCATATTGGCAGCTTTGATATGTTTAACTTGCTCAAGAACGCTTTCAGGAAAAATATAAGGAATTCCTTTTGAGAGAATGGAAATCATTGAAAGTGTTTTCTCACTCTTAATATGCCCTAAAACATTTTTTATTTGCGCACTTTTCAGTCCATAACCAGTATTTTTTTTGATTTCAACTTCAACAAGATCACCTGTTTTAATCTCCATTTCTGGAGATATTTCAACCATGAGTTCATTGGTTTTGCGATCTATAGGATCAAGGCGCCATTGATTATTTTCTAATTTTCGTACAACACCAAATGTGCTCTTTGGGGATAGTTCAATTTTACGAATAATGCGCCCCGTATAAGAGGGATTTTGAGAATTTTTATTTCGAAAAACTTTTACAAGAACATGATCTCCAACGCCAATACTCCCTCCCTTTATGTGACGAAAAGAGTGTATTTCAATATTGGGCTTTGGCGTATCCTCCCATTCAAGAGGTTGTGCAATAAAACTGCCATCTTTATCACGACTGCTAATTTTCACTAAGGCAACAGGAGGTAATTTTCTTTTGTTTATTTCTCTTTTGCGCTGCTTAGATATAAGATTTTGATCTTTTAACGCACATAATATATCTTTAAGCCAGATATGAGAATCGCCTTTTAAGTTAAAAGCTTTGGCGATTTTTCGTTTACTTGATCGATCAGGATTCTCGTTGATAAAGGAAAGAATTTCTTCCTTATTGGGCAATTTTCCTCCCTTGAATGAGGAGAGATATTTTACGTTTTTTTCACCTTTAGCCAAAATTTATGTCTCTTTTGTTTTTGCTTTTGTTTTGGAAGAAGCTCTTTTGGAAATTGCCTTTTTACTCGATGCTTTAGCCGATATAAGTTCTAATGCCTCTGAAAGTGTTACACTAATGGGATCTTTCTCTTTTGGCAATGTTGCATTAATTTTACCCCAATTGACATAAGGACCATAACGCCCATTACGCACAGTGACAGTTCCTCCTTCTGGATGCTCCCCTAATGTTGCCAATGCTGCAGATGTTGTTCTGCTTTGCTTGGTTTTATTTTCTTGTTGTTCTGCCAATACTGTAACAGCACGATTGATACCAATATCAAAAACTTCATCGGCATGAAGAAGGCGCGCAGATTTTCCATTATGACTAAGGTAGGGACCATATCGTCCAATTGTCGCTGTGATCATTTTGCCAGTTTCAGGATGAATGCCAATTTCACGGGGAAGGGATAATAAAGCCAAGGCTCTTTCAAGGGTTATATTTTCTGCCTGCCATTCTTTTGGTAGTCCTGCACGCTTAACTTCTTTGCTTTCACCTCGTTGAATATAGGGACCAAAACGGCCATTGCGAAGAGAAATATCTTTTCCTGTTTCAGGATCAATCCCAAGCATAACCGGTTCGTCATTGCGTACAGCTTCATTTTCTTCTTCTGTATCTGTTGTACCAAGTTGTCGTGTGTATCTGCATTCAGGATAATTGGAACAGCCAACAAAAGCACCATAACGACCGAGTTTTAATGATAATTGCCCATTTTTACAGAGAGGACAGGAACGCACATCACTTCCATCTTCACGCTCAGGAAAGGCGAGAGGTGCTAATGTCACATTTAAAACATCAAGGACATTGGCGATACGGAGTTCTTGGATATTGCTAATAGAGGTATTAAATCCATCCCAAAAATCGCGTAATACATCTTTCCAAGAAAGTTTACCATCAGAGATAAGATCCAGCTTTTCTTCAAGATCTGCTGTAAAACCATATTCTACATAGCGGTTAAAGAAATTTTCAAGAAAGGCTGTAACAATACGCCCTTTAGCATCAGGAATAAGTTTGCGCTTATCAATGACAATATATCCACGATCACACAATGTTGCCAATGTGGAGGCATAAGTTGAAGGACGACCAATTCCTAATTCTTCAAGCTTTTTAATTAATGAAGCTTCAGAATAACGGGAAGGGGGCTCTGTGGTATGTTGTAGAGATTCAACTTTTTCTTTTGTAAGTGCTTCGCCCGTGTTTATTTGTGGTAAACGTGTTGTTTCATTTTCTTCATTATTTTCTTCGTCTCGTTGATCCGTATAGACGGAAATAAATCCGTCAAAACGAACAACAGATCCTGTTGCACGAAGATTTGCACGGTTGTCTCCTTGCTGGGCTTCAATTTCAACGGTTGTACGTTCAATTTCAGCAGAACACATTTGACTGGCAATAGCGCGCTTCCATATCAGTTCATAGAGCTTTGCCTGATCATCGTCGAGAAAATTACGGACTTGGTTGGGGGAGCGTTGAAAATCTGTTGGGCGGATTGCTTCATGTGCTTCCTGGGCATTTTTTGCCTTCGTTGAATAAAAACGTGGTTTTTCAGGAATATAGTCTTTACCAAAAGATTCATGAATAACTTTTCTGGCAGCATCAATGGCTTCTGGCGCTAT
Organism: Bartonella tribocorum CIP 105476; assembly: GCF_000196435.1. Classification (NCBI taxonomy): domain Bacteria; kingdom Pseudomonadati; phylum Pseudomonadota; class Alphaproteobacteria; order Hyphomicrobiales; family Bartonellaceae; genus Bartonella; species Bartonella tribocorum. Next base: position 1,207,776 of record NC_010161.1, read on the forward strand.
TTGTACACCATCGGTACGCATATAAGTAATAAGTCCGGCCACTTCACCATTAATTTCAATCCCTTCATAAAGCTTTTGGGCAATTTGCATCGTGCGAGAAGCTGAAAAGCCTAATTTTGAAGAAGCCGCTTGTTGGAGTGTAGAGGTTGTAAACGGAGGAAAAGGATTTCTCTTTGTAGGTTTTGCTTCAACACTGAGTGTATGATATTGAGCCTTCTCCAACATAAGGCGAATTTGATCTGCTTGTTCTTGAGATTGAATATCAAGTTTGCCAATCTTTCTTTGATTAAACATTGTTAGTCTGGCTTGAAAATGATCATTTCGGATGGTTTTTAACTGTGTTGTAATGGACCAATAATCTTCTTTGATAAAATGTTCTATTTCTGATTCACGGTCACAAATAATACGTAAAGCAACCGACTGAACGCGCCCAGCCGAGCGGGCACCAGGGAGTTTACGCCATAAAACAGGTGAAAGTGTAAAACCAACGAGGTAATCGAGAGCACGACGTGCAAGATAAGCATCGACAAGTGATGTATCAATATCACGTGGATTGTTCATGGCATCAAGCACAGACTTTTTAGTGATGGCATTGAAGACAACTCTTTTAATAGGTTTATCTTTTAAAACTTTTTTTTGACGAAGAACATCAAGAATATGCCATGAAATAGCTTCTCCTTCGCGATCAGGGTCTGTTGCTAAGATAAGGCTATCGGCTTCTTTAACAGCTTTTGCTATTTCATTTAAACGTTTAGCAGCCGCAGAATCTATATCCCATTTCATCGAAAAATCTTGATCGGGTAAAACGGAACCATCTTTTGCTGGTAAATCACGAACATGTCCAAATGATGCGACAACTTTGTATTGAGGCCCAAGATATTTATTAATTGTTTTTGCTTTTGCTGGAGATTCAACGATAACGATATTCATAATTTTACCCGAATATTGAAATAAAAAACTTTTTTATAAACGCCTTTCACGTGAATAGCTAATGGCAATTGCTTAAGAACATATAAAAAAAATATTAGCCATATAAAAAACATGAATATTGTACAACTTGTGATTGTTATTATTAAAACGCACCCTATATAGAAATACACGATTTATTTTCCACTGTTATTACAAAAACATACGGCGCAATACTAAGATAACGTCTATTGAGAGGTAGGAGGGGAAATGCTCAAGGATAGAGGATTATGTTTATAAATCATTTGAAAGTTATCCAATATATTACAGACATGTCAAAGCAAATGAATCAGATGGCGCGTCAGGCGCATAGTCCGCTTTTAGCATTGCTTTTGGATATGGTTGCCAAAGAAGGACAAAGCATTATTAATAGTGCGGAGGCTCTTGGAGAAGATCAAGATTCGACAATGACACACAACCACCAGAGTGTCGAATAAGCTTTCCAGCAAGCTCTAGTTCTACCAACAAGAGGTAGAGAGTTGGAAGTGAAACACCTGAGTGGATACTGAGTGTGTCTAAGTCGATTGGCGTTGTTGAAAGAGCAGAGAGGACTGCTGCACGTGCCGCATCATCACCTGTTAAAGAGGGATGAGCGTTTTTTTCGTAGGCTGAATTAAAATTCTCCTTTTCAATTTTTAAAGAGGATGGTTCCTCAAAAAAATTGAGTTGGGAATTTGGAAGCGGTGAAATTAATGGCGTAAGTGTTTCTATGATGTCAGAAGGATGTGTGGTGAGAAGAGCTCCGTCCTTGATAAGGTTGTTTGTGCCAACAGATCTTGGATCAAGTGGAGAACCGGGAATAGCAAAAATCAACCGTCCCATTTCAGCTGCTTGACGTGCGGTAATTAAGGATCCTGAGCGCAGAGCTGCCTCCACAACCAAGAGACCAAGTGATAGAGCTGCAATAATGCGGTTTCTTCTTGGAAAATCGATAGCACGCGGCTTCCAAGAGATGGGCATTTCGCTGATGATGGCTCCACCATTGGCGATAATATCTTCGTACAACTTTTTATTTTCAGGAGGATAGATATGATTAATTCCTCCTGCCATGACTGCAACAGTTCCTGTTTTTAAACTTGCTTGATGCGCAACGCTATCAATTCCACGAGCGAGTCCAGAAATTGTTACAAAGTCTGCTTCTCCGAGAAAATGAGCAAATTGAGCCGTAAGCTTTTTTCCAGCAGCTGAAGCATTCCGAGAGCCTATAATTCCAACCGAAGTTTTTTGAAAAATTAAAACATTACCTTTGACAGCAATAAGTGGCGGACGGGCTTCTGTAACCTTAAGAAAAGCTGGATAATCTGGTTCTCCCATACCGATAAACCGAACACCTAATTTTTCAGCTTCTTGTATTTCTTTTTCTGCATCTTCTAAGCTTGCTATTTTAAGTGATGCAGCCCCCCCTCCTTTTCTACTAAGCTCTGGCAACGCTGCTAGAGCATTTTCTGCTGTTTTATAATAATCAATGAGATTGCGAAAACTAACAGCTCCAATATTTTCACTGCGCAATAACCGTAACCAGCTTAGACGTTGATGATCAGTAAGCAGGATTCCTTTATTTATCTCTGTTTTGCGTCCCAATCTTATTTTCTTCCCCAATGAGTAATCTACTGATATTTGCAGAATGTTTTATGAACACAAATAGGCTCATCGCGATCAGCATACAACAGAAATAAGTATCGGAAAAATAAAAAACAAATATCGGCGTGATCGTAACTGCAACAAGCGCAGATAACGAAGAATAATGCATGAGAAGAAAAATTGCACTCCATACAATAATAAAAATAATTGCAGCAGGCCAATAGACACCTAAGCAAACCCCTAGATAGGTAGCAACACCTTTGCCACCTTTAAATTTAAGCCATACGGGAAAAAGATGTCCTAAGAAAGCAAAAAAACCCGCTAGAGAAATAAGGATACTCTTGTTGAGCGGATCACTAAAGAACTTTATAACGAAGACAACAATAGCTCCTTTCAACATATCACAAAGAAGTGTTAGAGCAGCAACTTTTTTATTTCCTGTTCGTAAAACATTTGTTGCTCCAATATTGCCGGAACCGATTGTTCTGATATCGCCAAGTTTGGCCAATTTCGTAAACAAAAGACCAAATGGAATCGAGCCAATGAGATAAGATATGAGGAAAATAAACCACGGAGTGGACTGAAAAAATATTTCTGTTTCATTCATTAAGAATCTCACTAAGTTTGTTGATCAAGTTTAAAAACGGATTTCCCTTTCACAAAGGTCTGGAACACGCGTCCTTGAAAACGTGCATTATCAAAAGGGGTATTTTTTGAACGTGAATAGAGTTTCTCTGTCGAAACGACCCATGGTTCTTCAAGATCAACCACAATAAGGTCTGCATAAGCACCTTTCTTCAGTGTTCCTGCATTGAGTCCAAAGAGCTTTGCAGGCATCGTTGACAAAAGTTCAGTTATCCGTAGAAGAGATAGACTCTCATCATGATAAAGACGTAAAGCCGCACTTAATAAGGTCTCCATCCCAATAGCGCCCGCTGCTGCATCATTGAATGGTAAATGTTTTGTGTCGATACCCTGAGGATCATGGGAAGAGATAATAACATCTATTGTCCCGTCTTTTATTGCTTCAATCAGTGCTATACGATCTTCTTCTGTACGCAATGGGGGCATGAGGCGAAAAGAAGTTTGATATTGGCCAATGTCATTTTCATTGAGAGATAAATGATTAATCGATACACCAGCTGAAATTTTCTCACTGCGTTGCTTGCCTAAGCGGAGCGCATCAGCAGAGAGTGCTGTTGATATCTGGGCGGCATGATAGCGTGTTTGCGTTAATGCTGCTAAGCGTAAATCCCTTTCAAGGGGGATAACTTCTGCTTCGCAGGGGATGCCAGACAGACCAAGCCAACTAGCGAGTAGTCCTTCATTCATTACGCCTTGTCCTGTAAGATCTTTATCTTGCGTTTCATGGATCAATGGGACATCAAAATCGCGTGCATAAGTCATTGCACGTCGCATAACAGATGAATTTTGAAGTGTTTTTTTTCCTTCACTAAAAGCAACGGCTCCAGCCTCCTTGAGCAAACCAAATTCAGTTATTTCTTGTCCGTTGAAACCTTGTGTAATTGCCGCAACGGGATAAATATTGATCAATGACACTTCTCCTGCTGTGCGCTTAATAAATTGAACGAGAGCAACATTATCAATAACTGGATGCGTGTCTGGCATCATAAGAAAGGAAGTAATACCACCTGCTGCGGCTGCTTGACTTGCAGACGCAATTGTTTCACGATTTTCATTCCCTGGTTCCCCAACAAAAACACGTGCATCAACAAGTCCAGGAAGAATTGCTTTGTTTTGTGCATTAATAACTTCTGCACCTTCAGGGACTCCCTGATTCAAAGCTTCTTTTCCAGCGGCTATAATCTGTCCATTTTCAACAATAACTGTACCAACTTCATCGATTGCGCGTGAAGGATCAATAATACGAGCCTTTTGAAAAACAATTGGTTTTATCATTTTTTTTCTCCATTGATCTTCAAACGTGAATCTAATAAAGCCTCCATAACCGCCATACGCACTGCAATTCCCATTTCTACTTGGGTACGAATCATACTTTGTGGTCCATCGGCTATATCAGATGCAATCTCCACACCACGGTTTATGGGACCAGGATGCAAAATAATGCAATTGTTTTTGGCATAGGTTAAATTTTCTTTATGTAAGCCAAAATAATGAAAATATTCACGCGTGGAGGGAATAAAAGAACCTGTCATTCGTTCATGCTGTAAGCGTAACATCATGATAACATCAGCATCTTTAAGACCATCTTTCATGGTGTTAAAAACCTCAACACTCATATGATTAATTTCGGTGGGTAGGAGTGTTGAAGGGGCAACAGCACGAACACGGGCCCCCAAAGCATTAAGACTAAGGATATTCGAACGTGCAACACGTGAGTGCAAGATATCTCCGCAAATGGCAACCGTTAATCCTTCAATACGACCTTTTGCTCTTTTAATGGTGAGAGCATCTAATAAAGCTTGGGTTGGATGTTCATGAGCACCATCACCTGCATTAATGACACAACAATCAACTTTTTGTGCTAATAAAGCGGCTGCTCCCGCACTGCTATGGCGGAAAACCAGTATATCTGGCTTCATCGCATTAAGTGTTGCGGCTGTATCAAATAATGTTTCCCCTTTTTTTACAGATGAGTTACCGATCGCGACACTTATCACGTCTGCTCCCAACCTTTTACCGGCTAATTCAAAAGAAGATTGTGTTCGTGTAGAGGCTTCAAAAAAGAGATTAATTTGAGTCCGTCCACGCAAAATAGATTTTGTTTTATCAATTTTGTTAGAAAGGATAACGTTTGCTTCTGCACGATCAAGCAATGTATTAAGGTCTTGTACGCTTAGATCTTTAATAGCTAAAAGATGTTTATGAGGGAAAAGTGGAAAAAAATTATCTTGAATCATAGCATTCTTCTTTATCTCTCTCTAAACAGGTTAAACAAGCATTTGTTTGAATATGATAAATGTTTCTTAACTCTAAAAAGACAAATAGTCTATGATATGATGATTTGAATAGTGGAATACACCTATGAGTACTGTCTCTGCGCAAAATGCTCGTCGAAAAAATACATTTCTTAGCGATACACTTATGTTTCGCATAGCCTCTACTTTGCCTAAGTCTTTATTAGCAAGCTTTGAAGAAATAGGGGATTTTGCTGCGAGTCAAGAAGCATGGAATCTTTCTTGCTCAGCGAATCATTATAAGCCTTTACTGCGTTATAACGATAAATGGGGAAAACAGGCAGAAAAATTAGAAATACATTCTTCCTATCAAGACCTTCAACAGTATTCTAGACGTGCAGGGTTGGTTACTTCGCTTTGGGAGAATACGAGCTTAGAAAATGGGGTACGTTATCAAGCGCGTGCGATTCGTTTGGCTTTATCTGCTGGTTTAGAAACAGGGCATTTGAATGAGGTTACTATAACGAGTGCAGCAATTGCTGTCTTAATTAGTGATAGTGAGCTTTTTAAAAAATGGCAAAATGTCCTTTTGTCACGCCAATATGATTCTTCATCACGGCCTATTCATCATAAAAACTCTGCTTCTCTGACATGTGCTTTTGATGACATTGAACAACACACTTTCAATTTTCCAAGCGTTAAGAAAATTTCTTTCGATGAAAATATGCAACGAGATCTGTATCGTTTAAATGTTGTAAAAACTAATGTTATTAATCCTACAGCTGATGGATATCTCGTTAGTGCAGATTTAAATGGTCATTTAAGTTGCTTTTTTGTTCCACGCATACAGGAGAATGGTGCATTTAATGGATTTATATCGATTCGTCATTTAATTCAGCGTTCTGGAGAACTTTTAACACCAGAGGGAGTTGTTGATTTTCAAGGGTGTTATGGCTGGCTTCTGGGAAATGCTGGAGAAGGTCTTAAAGTTATTAAAGATATTGAGACGATGATGCGTTTTGATCAATCTGTCATATCGGCCGGTGTTTTGCGCGCTGCCCTTCAATTTGGCATAGATTTTTTCCGGAAAAAAATGCCAAATCAGCCTTTGCCACCCCTGACAGAACGTATTTTTGCAGATATTGCATTAGATATTGCTGCTTCACAAGCATTGGTTTTGCGTTTAGCGCGAGCATTTGACAATGCAGCAAATGACCGTTCTGAAGCAGCTTTTGCTCGCATTATGACACCTATTATTGCTTATCACGTCAGTCAATTGGTTGTGCCTATTATTGGCGAAATTATTGCACAACTTGGTATTGAAAGTTTTATAGAGAATAATCCATTATCACAAATGTTGCATAATGGGCCTGCACGAACTGTGAGAAATAGTTCTGCTAATCAATTGGTCAAGGATGCCATTCTTATTGCTGAAAAAGCACCGGGATTGTTTCAGAAATTGTTAGAAAAAATTGCTCTTGATATTGGGCCAGCAGGACCAAGAGCCATTGAAATTATTAAGTCTGCAGGTGATATGGCATCAGCAAATGAGGGAGCAGGAAGGTTTTTTGTTGAACAGGTAGCCTATGCCGCCGCTGCCGCGTCATTACATTCTACGGATATAGAACATGTCGCAAATGCCTACATGGAAAGCCGCCTTGGAGGTCAATGGAGATCTTCCTACGGGATGCTCATTGCACGCTATAATGCAGGGCATTTACTCAATGTTCTCTATCCTTCCCTATGAATGGAGATTTTCAATTCTATTGAGAGCACCTTGCAATATAAAAGCGGCAGCTGCCGAATCAATTCTTCTTGCTCTTTTAATCCGTGATACATTCATTTCTAAAAGAGAACGCTCTGCAGCAATCGTTGATAGACGTTCATCCCAAAAAACAAATGGAATTTTTGTATAAGCTTTCATATTGCTCACAAAAGCTCTGGTTGCTTGAACACGAGAGCCGCTACTTCCATTCATATTAAGAGGTAAGCCAATGACAATAACGCCGACATTTTCATGATCAAAAATTTTAATAAGTCTGTGAGCATCTTCTGTAAATTTTTTTCGTTGGAGCACAGGGCGTGGATTTGAAACAGTCAAACCCATATCAGAAATCGCAATTCCGATCGTTTTTGTCCCTAAATCTAAGCCTGCTATCGTTTGTCCAGGCAAAAGATGTGTCATAATTTCATTGATATTAATAACAGTCATAGGGATTATAATACGTTTTTTAATATTTCCAATCTATAGATCTATATTAGATCTATAATTATATTCTTTATTCATCTTATCTAATATCCTTGCGCTTGCAAGCGCAGCCTTGTATAGCCAGATAAAGATCAATAAATAAACAAAAAAATGGAAAGGCGTAAAAAGAATATGTCTGTTGATCAAGAAACCGTCAAGCGGGTTGCACGTTTAGCGCGGATTGCTATCCGCGATAATGAAGTGGAACCTATAACAAAAAAATTCAATGCTATTTTAGGCTTTGTAGAGCAATTGAATGAAGTTGATGTCAGTGAAGTTGAGCCATTAACATCTGTGATACCGATGACTCTACGAATGCGTGAAGATAATGTTACAGATGGTAATAAAGCAGCAGATATTGTCGCCAATGCACCTGTTACAGAAGAAAATTTTTTTCTTGTCTCAAAAATTGTTGAGTAACTTTTTATATTTTTGAAATTTGAGAACCAATATGACTGATTTAACAACCCTCACAATTGCACAAGCGCGTGATGCTCTCATAACGAAAAAGCTCAAAGCAACAGAATTAACGGAAGCTTATTTAAAAGCGATAGAATTGGCTAATCCAACTTTGAATGCTTATGTAACAATAACAGCAGAACAAGCAAGAAAAATGGCTGCTGAATCAGATCGTCGCTTGGCGAAAGGAGAGAGGGGGCTTTTGGAAGGAATTCCCTTGGGGATTAAAGATCTTTTCGCAACTCATGGTGTTCATACTCAAGCCTGTTCAAATATCCTTGATGGATTTAAACCAAACTATGAATCAACTATTACGGCTAATTTATGGCAAGATGGTGCTGTGATGTTAGGAAAACTTAATATGGATGAGTTTGCTATGGGCTCTTCTAATGAGACATCATATTATGGCCCCGTTATTAGTCCATGGAGAAAAAAAGACTCAAATGAAAAACTTGTCCCCGGTGGTTCTTCAGGCGGTTCGGCTGCCGCTGTTGCCGCGCAAATTTGTGCTGGTGCAACAGCAACAGATACAGGTGGCTCAATCCGTCAACCAGCAGCTTTTACTGGGACTGTAGGAATAAAGCCAACCTACGGACGTTGTTCACGATGGGGTGTTGTCGCGTTTGCTTCATCTCTTGATCAAGCTGGACCTATTGCTAGAGATGTTCGTGATTGTGCTATCTTACTCAGATCAATGGCTTCTTTTGATGAAAAAGATTCGACTTCCGTAAATTTACCCGTTCCTGATTATGAAAGTTATCTTGGGAAATCAATCAAGGGAATGAAAATTGGTATTCCAAAAGAATACTACCTAGCTGGAATGTCTCAAGAAATTATTGATCTTTGGCAAAAGGGAATAAATTGGTTAAAAGAAGCAGGCGCTGAAATACGCGATATTTCTTTACCTCATACAAAATACGCTCTACCTTCTTATTATATTATAGCGCCTGCAGAAGCCTCTTCTAATTTAGCGCGTTATGATGGTGTGCGTTTTGGTTTGCGTGTACCTGGAAAAGACATCATTGAGATGTATGAAAATACGCGTTCTGTTGGTTTTGGTGATGAAGTCAAACGGCGTATTCTGATTGGAACGTATGTTCTTTCATCAGGTTATTATGATGCCGGTTATCTAAGAGCTCAAAAAGTAAGAACACTCGTAAAACGTGATTTTGATCAATGTTTTGATTCAGGCGTTGACGCTATTCTTACACCAGCAACACCAACACCTGCTTTTGGTATTGCTGATGAAAAAATAAAAAATGATGCTGTTGCAATGTATCTGAATGATATTTTTACTGTACCCGTGAATATGGCTGGTTTACCAGGAATTTCTGTTCCTGCTGGTCTGTCATCAAATGGTTTACCACTAGGATTGCAATTGATTGGTAAACCTTTTGCTGAAGAAGTCATTTTTCAAATAGCGCACATTATTGAACAAGAAGCAGGTATATTTTGTGCAAAAAAATGGTGGATATAATTATCAAGCTTTAAAAAAGCATTTCTCATCACTGATGAGAAATGCTTTTTTAAAAGGGGAGGGATAAGCTCTGTTTCCTTAATTTATCACTTTTATCCACCAAGATAGGCTTCTTTAACACGGGGATCAGAAAGCATTGCTTTGCCTTCACCATGAAATAAAATATGGCCTACCTCTAGAATATAAGCATAATCAGCTATGGAAAGTGCTGCAAATGCATTTTGTTCAATCAGAAGAACAGTTTTTCCCATATCATTAATTTTTCGGATAATCGAAAAAATTTCCCGAACGAGAAGGGGAGCTAACCCCAACGAGGGTTCATCTAATATAACCATATCAGGATTGCTCATGAGTGCGCGTCCTACAGCGACCATTTGTTGTTCTCCACCTGACATTGTTCCTCCCAACTGTTTTGATCTTTCACGTAGGCGCGGAAAAAGATCAAATATCCATTCAATATCACGAGAAATTCCCTGTTTATCATGACGGATATAAGCGCCTAGATGGAGATTTTCTAAAACAGTAAGATGAGGCATAATACGTCGCCCTTCAGGACTGAGAGCAATCCCTAAACGCAAAATCTCTTCTGGTGACTTTTTAATAATTGATTCGCCATTATAGGTAATTTCTCCATAAACAGAGCGATTAAGTCCTGTAATAGAGCGTACAATACTGCTTTTTCCTGCACCATTGGCTCCAATTAAAGTAACAATACTTCCCTTTTTTATGGACATAGAAAGGTTTTGGACAGCTTTAATAGCACCATAATGAACGTGAAGATTTTTTATTTTAAGAATATCCATAAACATCTCCGCCAAGATAAGCTTCAATAACTTTTGGGTTATTACGAACTTCATCTGGTGTACCATTAGCAATGCAACAGCCATGTTCCATGACCAAAATATGTTGGCAAAGCCCCATAACCACTTTCATATCGTGTTCAATAAGAAGAATTGTAAGATCAAAGTCTTTCTGCACTTTTGCTATGAACTTTCTAAGATCTTCACTTTCTTGTGGATTCATGCCAGCGACAGGTTCATCAAGAAGAAGCAATTTAGGCTTTGTGGCTAACGCGCGTGCAATTTCTAGACGTCGTTGCACACCATAAGGTAAAGCTGTTGCCAATTGATTGGCAAGGTGATCAAGTTGTAGTCGTTCAAGAAGCACCATGGAATTTTTATAAATTTCTCTTTTTTCTTTCATTGCTTTTGAAAAAAAGAGAGCTGAAGAAAACCAAGGATATTTTTGACGGACATGAGCGCCTACCATAACGTTCTGTAAAACCGTTAATCCTGAGAAAAGACGAATATTTTGAAATGTTCGAGCAATATGACGCCTGCAGATAATATAAGGAGGTTCTCCAGAGATTTTTTGTTCATCAAAAAGAATGGTGCCGCTTGTAGGGGCATAAAATCCAGAAATCATATTGAAAACGGTGGTTTTTCCAGCACCATTGGGACCAATTAATCCAGTAATACTTCCTCGTTTAATGGCCATATTAACGTTATTGACAGCAATTAATCCGCCAAAACGCATTACGATCTCATTGAGTGAAAGGAGAGTGTCGTTCATAGCTTTCCCTCAGTATTAGAAAGCTTTTTGCGAATCAAAAAGCTATAAATTCCATTCCATGAGAATTCACGTTGTCCCATCAACCCTTTTCTCCAAAACAAAATAATTACCAGCAATAAAAGAGAAAAAACAACCATGCGAAGTCCTGGTGTTTCTGGAATATGTATAAAACCTAAGTCAAATGGACTTTCAATAATACGAAGCCATTCAAGCATGACTGTAATAATAATGCTCCCAATAATACTTCCTGTAATTGAACCCAGACCACCAGCGACAACAATCATCAAAATATTAAAAGTGAGCAAAAAATTAAACATTTTGGGATCAATGGTTGAAATAAGAGCAGCCATTAACGCTCCACCTATACCTGCAAAAAATGCTCCAACAGTAAAAGAAAAACTACGGTAGAAAAAAGCATTAATTCCCATGGTTTTCGCAGCGATTTCATCATCACGAATAGCACGCAGTACGTTACCAGTATTGCTTCGAAGTAAGAGGACAATAAAGAGAACTGTAAATGCTAACCAACCATAGTTCCACCATAACGTTGCCTCTTGAGGTATTCCTTTGATTCCCAAAGAACCATTTGTAAAAGATGTCGCATTCGTAATGACAATACGGATAATTTCCGCAAAACCTAATGTTGCAATTCCAAGATAATCACCACCAAGACGCAATATTGGCAAAGCAATCAATAAACCGATAATTGCTGCACACAAACCGCTTACAACAACAGCAATAAAAAAGGGAAGTTGTAGATGGGACAATGGTTCAGCGATAGGCTCAAGAATCCACATCATCTCTTTTTGTTCAGGGGAAAGAAGTAAAATTGCACAAATGTAAGCACCAATAGCCATAAAGCCGGCATGTCCAAGGGAAAACATACCTGTAAAGCCGTAAATCAAATTAAGCGAAATTGCCAAGATCGCGTTAATAGCAATTAGATTTATGATACGGAGTGTATAATCATTAAAATGGTTATCCGCATAGAATAAAAAAACTATAAGAACGAAAATACTGATACACGATAAAAAAGTTGTCGTTGACTTTGCCATTAGATTTTCTCCTGACTTTTTTTACCCATTAATCCCGTGGGCAATACCAATAAAATCAGAATCAACAAAATAAAAGCGAAGGCATCACGATATCCAGATAGTGCGGGGAAAAATGCGATGATCATAATTTCAATAAACCCTAATAACAATCCTCCCAACATTGCTCCTGGTATCGAACCAATACCTCCGATAACGGCAGCAATAAAAGCCTTGAGACCAGGAAGAACACCCATATAAGGCTGAATTTGAGGATAACGCAAAGACCACATAATGCCTGCTATAGCGGCAAGTGCTGAACCTATCCCAAATGTAAATGCAATGACTTTATTAACAGAGACCCCCATCAAACGCGTCGTTTCAATATCATGAGAGATTGCACGCATAGCAAGACCAGGTTTCGTTTTATGGATAATCCATAACAGTAAGACAATAAGAATCAATGACACAATAGGAACAATCAAAGACATGGGAGCAATTCTAATGATACCCCCTGATCCTAAATGCCATAAAAATGGTGTTACTAAAAAATCTGGTTGTTTTACACCTTTGGGAACACCACTAAAGAGCACAGTAGCAAGATTTTCAATAAAAAAAGAAACACCGATTGCACCGATAAGTGCCGAAATACGGGGAGCATGGCGTAGAGGTTTATAAGCAAGTTGATCAACAGTAATCCCCACTGCACTTGTAATAAAAATGGAAAAACAAAGAGCTAAAATCCAGATTGGGGTAAAATCTTGTGGGGAAATTTTTAAATAATAAACAAATCCTAACGCAAGAATAAAAAAAACCGCGCCCCAATAAGTTGGAGGGCGCCTTTTAAATCCTACAAAGACTGAATAATAAATCAGAGCAGCAAAAAACAAAAGAAGAAGTGCTGCCCACGCAGGCATAAAGCTAATCGTGGAAAAGAAAACAAAATAGGCCCCCAGCATAAAGATATCACCGTGAGCAAAATTAATCAGTCTCAATATACCGTAGACCATGGTGTAACCAATAGCGATAAGTCCATAAAGAGACCCCAATGCCAGTGCATTAAAAAAATACTGGATGAACATTTCAGTGCTCATCTCTCATCCTTCCACATTTATTAATTTACATAGGATAATAAGAAAGTTTTAAGTTTTTGGTTGAGAAAAAAGATCCTCAACCAATTCTTATATTTTAATAAGTACAATCTTTACATTAAAAAGCAGGTTTAACTTCTTCTAAATAAACACGTTTTCCATCCTGTATTTTAATGATACCAATCGGAATCCTAGGGTTATGATTTTCATCCATCGACATATCACCAAAGGGAGTTTGAAAATCTTTTAATTTGCTCAGTGCAATCGTAATTTTTTCACGATCAGCGCTACCGGCATTTTCAATAGCCTTCATGAACATCATATAACTCGTGTATCCCAAGACTGAATTGATATTTGGCTCTTTGTCAGGGTAGGCTTTTTTCCATTCTTTTGTAAATTCTTGCGCAGCTGCTGACATATTTGGCATATCCTCACTATAGGGAAGTGTTGTATGTAAGAAACCTTCTGCTGCTTTTCCTGCAATTGTAATCGTTTCTGGATTATCCATAGCATCTCCACCCATAATTTGAAACTTCGCTCCTAATTCACGCGCTTGTTTCATGATGATGGCCCCTTCAGAAAAGTAAGATGGAATGAATAAGATATCAGGTTTTTGCGCAATAATTTGTGTGAGAACAGCTGAAAAGTCCTGATCTCCAGAATTATAATTTAAATTTGAGATAACTTCACCACCTAATTTTTTGAAAGCACGCGCAAAATAACTTGCAAGACCAATGGCATAATCGTTGGAAATATCTTTGAGGATAGCAGCTTTTTTTACCTTTAAAACTTGACTTACATAAGTTGCGATTCCTATTCCTTGATAAGAATCAATAAAGCACGCACGAAAGTAATATTTTTTGCCCTGTGTAACAAGGGGACTTGTTGAAGAAGTTGCAATGGTTGGAGTCTTTGCTTTTTCAGATATCTCACCACCTGCTAGTGAGAGCGAAGAACCATAGCTCCCAATGATTCCACTGACCTTTTCGCTTGCTGTTAAACGCATAACAGCATTAGCCGCTTCCACTTTATCAGACTTATTATCAATAATAACAAGTTCCACTTTACGTCCCAAAATTTCTGGAACTTGTTTGTGAGCTAATTCGATACCTCGAATCTCAAGTTGGCCTCCAAAGGCATTTTGACCACTTAATGGAAGATAAACACCAATTTTAATAGGTTCACTCGCATAAACATTTGCTGCAAGTGCCATGAAAATTGTGATTGTCGTAAGGATTTTCTTCAATTGCATTGCGCATTTTCCTTAATTGAATTGTTGTTTTTGCACATTATATTGAACTTCTTCATCATGCAAGTTACACATTAATCAAGTTACACATTAATAGAAATATCATTATGTAAAAAACTTTTTATATGATCTTTTTTGTAGGGCACTCTTTGTAAGATATGTAAAGCGTACAATCAAATAGTTTTATAAATATTCATTAAGAGATACGACAATATGGGGAAATCTTATCTTGGGGCTTGCGTGTTGATGCAAGAGCAATGTTTACTTAAACCTAGAGAATCAATATCGTGCAATTTATAAGCTACAGGATCACGTTATTATGACGAGTAAGGATGCATTAAAGGATTATTCCCTATCTGAGGATAGTATAGGCGCTTGTGGGGAGATTATCGAAATCAGTGGTGTCATTAAGTGGTTTGATGGTAGTAAGGGTTATGGATTTATTGTACCTGATTTACCTCATTTCCCCGATATATTATTGCATGTTACAGTCATGCGAAGGGATGGTTTCCAAACAGCTATGGAGGGCGCTAAAGTTATCTGTGCTGTGGAAAAAACGGAACGAGGGTTAAAGTGTGTTCAGGTGAAATCCATCGATTGTTCTTCAGCGGTTCATCCATCAGAAGTTCCAGCCCGTACTCATGTTGTTGTTACTCCAGAAAGTGGACTAGAACGTGCAATTGTTAAATGGTTTAATCGTGATAAAGGTTTTGGTTTTCTTAGCCGTGGGCAGGGGACAGAAGATATTTTTATTCATATGGAAACGTTGCGCCGTTTTGGTTTAGCAGAGCTTCGTTCGGGACAAGTTGTTCTTGTCCGGTTTGGTAAAGGGGAAAAAGGGTTGATGACAGCGGAAATTTATCCAGATATAGGATTTCCTTTTGCGACACATTAAATTTATTGCTCATTGAATTTTACGCGTGAAACTCAGTGTTTTTCTGTGTCTTTAAAGGGTGGTTATTTTTCTAAATAGCTGCAGAGGTTTTTTAGTTATGGTCTTTGTGAATCTATAGATTAAATGAAAAGTATGCATATTCTGTTGAAAAGAATAAAAGGGGAATAGCTCTCTTGTTTTTTAGTTTTTAAACTCTGATGTTTTTATTTAGAAATAGAATTTTTCTGTTGTGGAGACAAGAATGTTAAAGCCTTTTAAAAAAGGGCATATTGTTTTATTGGCAATACTTTTTATGTTGGAAATGCGCGTTACTATCGCGAAAGAGCCCATAAAGATCCCTGTTCATCCGATTCCTTTAGAAATACAGACAGAGAACGGTACGGTTTCTTATAAAGTAGAGATTGCTTTTACACCCTCTCAAGTAGAAGCTGGTTTAATGTATCGGACTGATTTTCCACGCGATCGTGCAATGCTCTTTAAGCAGCAAGAAAGTTATCAATCGGGAGATGAACAGAAGTTTTTTATGTGGATGGCCAATACACCTTTGCCCTTAGATATGATTTTTTAAAACTCTGAAGGGATTATTGTATCGATTATTGAAAACACTTCTCCATTTTCAACAAAGACCATTTCATCAGGCGTTCCTGCAGCTTTTGCACTTGAGATTAACGCTGGTGAAATTTCTGAAAAACAGATACAAAAAGGGCAACGTGTTATTCATCCTGTCGTTTGTGGAAAGTGCAATAAAAAATGACAGCTGAAGACGTTCGTTTTTTTGAATATGATGGTTTGCGATTTGCTTATCGAGAAGAAGGACAAGGCGCACCTATTTTGTTGATTCATGGTTTTGGATCTTCTGCGCGGGTAAATTGGTATACAACGGGTTGGTTTCGTATTCTCACTGAAGCAGGGTATCGTGTTATTGCTCTTGATAATCGGGGGCATGGAGATTCAGTTAAAAGTTATGATCCTACCTTTTATACACCTCAAGCTATGGCAGGCGATGCAGTAAAACTATTACAGCATTTAGAATTATCTAGAGCCCATGTTATGGGATATTCTATGGGAGCTCGTATTAGTGCTTTTATGGCTCTTTTGCATCCAACATATGTGAACAGCGTTATTTTTGGTGGTTTAGGTATTGGTATGGTAACGGGAGCAGGAAATTGGGAACCTGTTGCTGAGGCTCTTTTAGCAGAAGATCCCTCTAGCATTACCAATACGCGTGGTTTAATGTTCCGTAAATTTGCCGATCAAACGAAAAGTGATAGACGTGCTTTGGCTGCTTGTATAATCACATCAAAACAAGAGTTGACGGCGTCTGAAATTTATAAAATTGGACAACCTGCGCTTGTTGCCGTTGGTTCATTAGATGAGATTGGCGGTGCTGCAGAGCCATTAGCAGCTTTGTTGCCTTGTGGTGAAGCTTTATCAATTCCTAGCCGAGATCATATGCTCGCTGTAGGTGATAAAGTTTATAAAAAAGGTGTTATCGATTTTCTTTCTCGTTATCCTATAAAATAAAAATTTTTTATAAGTTCTAGTATTTACAAAAATATCCAATATTTTTTGCCTATAAACTGAAAATATTATTTAAAAACTTTTCTATTTTGACATAATTCTTTATAAAAATAGACAGAAAAATAAACTCTTATTCGCTTATTTCGTATATTTTTGAAGATGTGTAATTTTTTTAAGGTTAGATAACTATATTTTAAAATGCGTTAAAAAAATTATTTTTGAATAATGAAATAATATTTTTCGCTAAAAAATATCATTTTAAATAAAAAATTATTTTATTTTAGTTTTTTATAGAAATGACAAAATTATAAATCGTTGATTAATTTTTTTCTAAACATGCATCATAAATGCAGATGCTAAAATTGGAGATAAAGTAAAATTATAAAACATATACAGTTTTCTGCTATTTTTTATCTATGCGAATATATTTAATAATGATAGACTCCTTTTATAAAAGTTCTTTATGAAGATATAAAGAAAGATCTGTAAAATATATGTAATATTAAGTCAATATTCAGATTAAGCTTTTTTACTGGCTTTACAGAATCAGAGGAGCGTCTTATTAGCGCGACACGTAATTATTTTAATCGTATCAAAAAACAGGAGAGCATAGTGAATGCTGATGAAATAAAAAAACTTGATAATTATTTAAAAAATACATTCCAAAACTCAGCATTGCAAGTCAGAGCACGGCCTAAAAAAGATGATTCTTGTGAGGTTTATATGGGGGATGAGTTTTTAGGCGTTATTTATCGAGATGAAGATGAAGATGAGCTGTCCTACAATTTCTCAATGGCTATATTGGATATTGATTTAGAAAATTGATTCATCATTCATAGTTGAGCGGATTCTTTTTTCCCCATAAGGTTTATATAAGTTTTAATGCTTTAAAACTTGTATGGTTATGTCGTGCGATAATAAGGTGATCATGGATTGTAATGCCTAATGCATTGGCTGCATCTTTTAGTCTGTATGTCATTGTTATATCTGCATCAGAGGGGGTGGAATCACCAGAGGGATGATTGTGGACTAAGATAAGTCCTGATGCGGATAACTCTAAAGCTCGAGAAATAACTTCACGAGGATAGACAGGGGTATGATCAATGGTTCCAGTTTGTTGTACCTCATCGGCAAGTAAGCCGTTTTTCTTATCAAGAAATAAAATACGAAATTGTTCACGTGTTTCGTGAGCCATAACCGCTTTACAATAAGCTAATACTTTATCCCATGATGAAAAAATATCGCGTTTAAACAACTCTGCACGAGCAAGACGTCCAGCAACATCTGAAATAATTTTTAAATCAATTGCAGTTGCCGGACCACATCCTTGAACCTCTTGAAGTCGATGAATATCAGCGCCTAACACATCAGCTAATGAACCAAAATGTGCTATCAAATTTTTAGCTATAGGTTTTGTGTTTGCGCGAGGTATTGTGCGAAAAAGCAATAATTCAAGATATTCATAATCTTCAATTGCATTTCCTTTTGACTTTAAATAGCGTTTTCGAAGACGCTCACGATGTCCTTGATAATGTTTATCAAGCTGTGTATTTTTCTTAGGTTCTTCACTTTTTCTTTCTGATCCTGAGGTGAGTGGAGTACTTGATGTTAACGCAAAGTGATTACTTTGAATATCTTCTTTTTGATTTAATTTTTTAGCCATAACATCTCTACAATGCATTAAATCTGCGAGTTTGGAATATAAAAAATATTTTTAGGCGATTGTGTAAATATTTCATACCCTTCATTTGTAACACCAATTGTATGTTCATATTGTGCTGTCAAAGAGCGGTCACGGGTAACAGCAGTCCAACCGTCAGATAAAATCTTAACTTGTGGCTTACCAAGATTAATCATCGGTTCAATCGTAAACATCATGCCTTGTTTTAATTCGATTCCTTCTCCAGGATTTCCATAATGGAGAATATTGGGTGCATCATGAAAAAGCTGACCGATACCATGTCCGCAAAAATCTTTCACAATCGAACACCGTTCAGATTCGGCATACTGTTGAATGGCTGCACCAATATCACCTGTTGTTGCTCCAGGTTTAACGACAGAGATTCCTCTCATAAGGCTTTCGTAGGTTATTTGTAAAAGGCGTTCTGCAGCACGTCTGATTTTTCCAACAGGATACATACGGCTTGAATCACCATGCCAACCATCAAGAATGAAGGTCACATCAACATTCACAATATCGCCTTCTTGCAAGGGTCTTTTATTGGGAATACCATGACAGACAACGTGATTGATAGATGTACAGCATGAATGGCTGTATCCATGATAATTTAGATCTGCAGGAAGAGCGCCTTTTTGTGCACCAAAAGTAAATACAAAATCATCAATTTCTTGCGTCGTGACGCCAGGTTTAATCATATCCGTAAGCGCATCAAGGCATTCTGCCGCAATACGACCAACTTCACGCATCTTAGCGAAAGCATAGTCATCAAAAATGCGGATTTTTCCATTAAATTTTAAAGGGGTTTTATTATATTCAATATACTCAGTCATTGTTTCTTCTGTTTTCTATTTTTACTCTCTGAATCGGAAAAATGCCTTCTACACTTATGTGACACTTTATAGCATAACATTCTACTCCTGATTTTAATGCTAAATCAAACTTACGTCCATAGAGTGGATCAAGATCATGACAAATCGTAAAAGCTGTACAATCTTCTCGTTGAATAATATAAAGCATAGCAGCTCGTTTTCCTTGTTGTACGACGTGCATGAGTTCTTCAAGGTGACGGGCACCACGTTTTGTCTCGGTATCGGGAAATTCTGCTAATCCTTTTTGACGGATAAAATGAACATTTTTGACTTCTAGGTAACAATCAGGAAGGTTGTCATCACGTAAAAGAAAATCAATTCGTGATTGTGTCCCATAGCGTTGTTCTTTTAAAATTGTTTTATATCCACTTAATTCTGGTAATAATCCGTTTTGAATTGCTTCTAATACAAGTTTATTGGGTAAAGTGGTATTAATACCAACCAAAGTATTATCGGCTTCAACAATTTCTAATTGATAAGCATATTTTCTCTTGGTGTTTTCATGATATGAAAGCCAAATGTTGGCGTTGGAAGCTGTCAATCCAAGCATTGATCCCGTATTTGGTACCGACACGGTGAAAATATGTTGATCATCTTGTTTAACATCTGCAAGGAAACGTTTATAACGACGGATAAGCTTTGCAGGGAAAAGTTTGGGAATAAAGTGCATATTCCTTTTTTTAGGATTTATGATTTCATAATTCAACTAAGATTATGATTGGTAGGCATTGTTATCTACTAAACAAGATAAAATTAATGTAAAAGACGCTACGATATCTTATATAAATAAATTGTTATAAACTCCATCGTTCACTTTAATGGCTTTGAAAATTTATTATTAAACAGCATTAGAGTACTGTGAAGAAGTTTGCGTTAAAAAAATAGTGGAGAGGGAGATAGTTTAAGTGAAACTAGGTAAGGTTGATGGCTGGAACGAATAAGAATCGCGAAAATTTAACAAACGGTCCCATTATTATTTTAGTTGAACCGCAGCTTCCTGAAAATATTGGTATGGTTGCAAGGGCAATGGCAAATTTTGGGCTTTCTAAGCTTCGGCTCGTCAAACCTCGAGAAACATTTCCGAATGAAAAAGCTAGAGCAGCTGCAAGCAAAGCTGATCATGTCATTAACAACGCCGTGATTTTTGATACATTGCGTGATTCAATTGCAGATTTACACTATGTTTTTGCTACGACAGCACGTGAAAGATGTGGATTTAAAACGGTAAAAAGTGCTGTCGAAGCAGCAAATGTACTCCGTCAGCGTGAAAATATCGGACATAAAACAGGTATTGTCTTTGGAAGGGAGCGATGGGGACTAGAAAATGATGAAATCAGCCTTGTTGATGAAATCATCACTTTTCCAGTTAATCCTGCTTTTGCATCACTTAATATTGCGCAAGCGGTTCTTTTGATGTCTTATGAATGGATGAAAACAGGTCTAGAAAATGTGAGTGATACGGCATTTCGTGCACCAGAGATGGAGCCTGCAAATAAAACAATGTTTCATGGTTTTTTATCTCAATTAGAAGAGGCTTTGGATATCCGTGGGTATTTTAGACCCCGAGAACGAAAAGAGGTTATGCTTGCAAATTTGCGCTCTGTTTTTACGCGCGCCAACTTTAGTGAATCTGAGGTTCGCTTATTGCGGGGCATTATATCTTCATTGGATCATTTTTCTCCACAATATCCACGGGGGAGTAGAGCACCTCAAGAGCGCGATCGTCAAAAAATCAAAAATAAGTGTGAAAACTGATGGATGAACGGCCTGTTCTTTTTTTTGATAGTGGTATTGGTGGCTTAACAGTGTTGAGGGAAGCGCGCGTTCTCATCCCTGAAATACAATTTATTTATGTGGCTGATGATGCAGGTTTTCCTTATGGTAATTGGGAAGAAAACATTTTAAAAGAGCACATTTTAAATATTTTCACAAATCTTTTAACACGCTATAATCCTGCCTTATGTGTGATTGCTTGCAACACTGTTTCTACACTGATGATGGCTGATTTACGACAAAAATTTCCTCATGTCCCTTTCGTAGGAACGGTTCCTGCAATTAAATCTGCTGCTGAACAAACAAAATCTGGTTTTATTTCCGTATTAGCGACTCCTGGAACAGTTAAGCGTGCCTATACAAATGAATTAATTAACTCTTTTGCTGGACAGTGTCATGTTCAGCTTGTAGGAAGTGAAAAGCTTGCTGGATTTGCTGAAGATCATTTACGGGGAAAAACTATCGATTCAGAAGCGTTAAGAAAAGAAATCCTACCATGTTTTGTGAAAAAAAATGGCAAATGTACGGATGTTATTGTTTTAGCCTGCACGCATTATCCTTTTTTGATTAATTTCTTTCGTGAACAAGCTTTATGGTCCGTTGAATGGATTGATCCAGCAAAAGCGATCGCCAAACATATTAGATCATTATTGCCCTTGTCTGAAAAAATACATCAGAAACCCATAAAGAAATATCAAGATTTTGCATTGCTGACGTCGAAAAATATCACTGCTTCAACGGAACATTTGTTAAAAGGATTTGGCTTAAAACTTATGAAAAGAGTTGACTTTAGAATACGAGATCAATAAAGATGCTCTAGCTTTTTCTTTCAAGAAAATGGCAGTAATTGACGTGTCCCGTGGATAACTTTGCATATTGGTATGTTAAGCTATTCTGTCAGTCTTTTTGTATTTAAAGGCAGAGGAGGGCGCGTTTCCTTGGGGTCTTCAAGATCTCGTGTTTTATTTTAAAGGAAATGCGATGAGTAAACGCGAAACAACAAAGTATAAAATTGACCGTCGTATGGGAGAGAATATTTGGGGTCGTCCAAAATCTCCTGTCAATCGTCGTGATTATGGTCCAGGTCAGCATGGGCAGCGCCGTAAAGGAAAACTTTCTGACTATGGGGTGCAATTGCGCGCTAAACAGAAGTTGAAAGGATTTTATGGCGATATTTCAGAAAAGCAATTTCATAAAACTTATGTTGAAGCTGCTCGTCGGCGAGGTGATACTGGTGAAAATCTTATCGGTTTATTAGAATCTCGTTTGGATGCTGTGGTCTATCGTGCAAAATTCGTTCCTACGATTTTTGCTTCTCGCCAGTTTATTAATCATGGTCATGTGAATGTAAATGGGCGGCGTACAAATATTCAATCGTATCGTTGTAAACCAGGTGATGTTATTGAGGTTCGGGAAAAATCAAAACAGCTTGTTTTAGTTTTAGAATCGGTACAATTAGCAGAACGTGATGTCCCTGATTATATCGAAGCGGATCATAAACAGATGAAAGCAACCTTTACACGTATTCCTGCTTTTGCAGATGTTCCTTATGCTGTGCAAATGGAGCCTAATTTGGTCGTTGAGTTTTATTCTCGATAATTTTTTATGAAAAAAGTTGTTTTCCCTTTATTATTATAATTTCAAACTATTGTGTTGTTTTTATAATCTTTGAAGTTAACAAATATTTTTGAATGGTTCTATATTAAGTTTATTACACTATTCTCGTGTAATAAGCTTGTATAGTTCCATTTCTTTTTTCATATCTGTTTTTATAAATTCAAAAAATATAAATGTAAGCTTTCTTTATATTTGTTTCTGTCTTTGCAAAATGATCTATTACTTGTGCAGGATATGGTATTATGAATGATGTTTCAGTTGAATATCAGGCAATAGAAGAAAAAGATGTGCTTTTGGCAAGCAAAGCAGATGATTGTCATCCAATATTTCGGCGTGCTCCTTCAAGTGTGGAATTTAATAAATTACGTAAACGGCTTTTGCGTCATATGCGGCAGGCTTTGGATGATTTTTCGATGCTCTCGACTGGAAAAAAATGGCTTGTCGCTTTATCGGGTGGAAAAGACTCTTATGGTTTATTAGCACTTCTTTTAGATTTAAAGTGGCGTGGTCTTTTACCCGTTGAAATTCTGGCTTGTAATCTTGATCAAGGACAACCAGGATTTCCTAAACATATTCTTCCAGATTTTTTGAGTTCTTATAAAATTCCCTATCGTATTGAATATCAAGATACTTATTCCATTGTTACAGATAAATTGGCACAGACACAGACATATTGTTCACTTTGTTCTCGATTGCGACGTGGCAATCTCTATCGCATTGCACGTGAGGAGGGGTGTTCTGCATTAATTTTAGGGCATCATCGTGATGATGTTTTGGAAACATTTTTTATGAATTTATTTCACGGTGGCCGATTAGCCGCTATGCCTGGAAAACTTAAAAATGATGAAGGAGATCTTTTTGTATTACGTCCTCTTGTCTATGCCGCTGAGGAAGATATGGAAAAATTTTCTCAAGCAATGCAATTTCCCATTATTCCTTGTAATCTCTGCGGTAGTCAAGATGGTTTACAACGCAATGCAATGAAAGAAATGCTGAAAAATATCGAAAGACAAATGCCAGGACGTAAAGATACAATGATTCGCGCTTTAGCGAATGTGCGCCCAAGTCATTTGCTTGATAAAAAATTCTTTGATTTTAAAACGTATTAATAAAAATGAGATATTAAAAAATAAGTTCAAATAGTTTAAGATAAGATACTTATTTATAATGATAATTTATTGCTTTGCAATTTAACAACCATAAGTGTTTTATTTGAAATTTTCTTATATTGTATCCATAAAACATCTCCTTGCATATCACAAACAGAGCTCTTGTGTGTATAAAACACAATTTAAAAAGCTTCCTTTAAATAACCAATGACTGTCGCAGTATGGAAAATGGGAAAATAATATGACCGTTGGTTTGCTCTTTTTTTAAAAGTAAAAATGAGAGAACCTTTTAGATTTTATTTTATCTTATTCTGTTGTGCAATAAAACATCTCGTCATTGAGAGCGTTGGATCAAAATGATATTAAGCGATTGATAAAAAAGTATTTTTAGAGTGTATAGCAAACATTGAGAGAGAGGATATTGTTCGTAAATCCTCATGAAGTGAATCACATAAATAATTGCACCCTATTGTAAGCAGTCGCTTTTTTGTAAATCCTCTCCAATGGGAAGCTTCATCATTGGAGATGGGCGGAAGTTAAATTTTTTCAAACTGCTATACCATAAAGGTCATAGGCATCCGATTGTTCGATTTTAACGGTGACAAATTCACCGACACGCAAAGGGCGTCGTGATGATATATGGACAACACCATCTATTTCTGGAGCATCGTATTGACTACGTCCTTTGGCAACTTTTCCTTGACTTTCGTCGATAAGGACTTGGAGTCTTTTTCCAATTTTTTTCTTTAAAAGATGTGTCGAAATTTGTTGTTGTTTTGCCATAAAACGATGCCAGCGATTTTCTTTTACGTCCTCAGGAATATTTTCTAATCCCAAATCATTTGCAACGGCCCCCTTTACTTCTTCATATTTAAAACATCCAGCGCGTTCAATTTTTGCATCTTCTAGCCATTCTAGCAGCATATTAAAATCTTCATTTGTTTCGCCAGGAAAACCAACAATAAATGTTGATCGCAAAGTAAGATCTGGACATATTTTTCGCCACTTTTCAATTCTACGGTTTGTTTTTTCCATAAGAGCAGGACGTTTCATATGGCGCAAAACAGTCGGTGATGCATGCTGAAAAGGAATATCCAGATAAGGGAGAATTTTTTTTGCAGCCATAAGTTCGATAACTTCATCCACATGGGGATAAGGATAAACGTAATGCATACGTACCCAAATACCCATATCCCCTAGTTCGCGACAAAGATCAAAAAACTTTGTTTTAATTGTACGATCTTTCCAAGAATTTTCGAGATATTTAAGATCAATACCATAAGCACTCGTATCTTGTGAAATAACCAAAAGTTCTTTTACACCCGCTTGTACGAGTTTTTCAGCTTCGCGAAGAACGTCACTAATGGGGCGTGAAGTGAGATCACCACGCAGCGTAGGGATGATACAAAAACTACACCTGTTAGAGCATCCTTCAGAAATCTTTAAGTAGGCGTAATGGCGAGGTGTTAAACGAATACCTTGGGGAGGAACTAAATCAAGAAAAGGATCATGAATTGGAGGAATTGCTGTATGAACAGCTTCTATAACACTTTCATAAGCTTGTGGTCCTGTAATAGCTAATACATTTGGATAGGTTTGACGAATAACATCAGGATCAGCACCAAGACAACCAGTCACAATAACTTTGCCATTTTCTTTGAGCGCTTCATCAATATTGGCTAATGATTCCTTTCGAGCAGAATCAAGAAAACCACAGGTATTTACAATAACGACATCAGCTCCTTGATGTTGACGCGAAATTTCATACCCTTCAGACCGGAGGCTTGTAATAATTCGCTCAGAATCTACGAGTGCTTTTGGGCATCCGAGAGAGACAAAACTAATACGAGGAGCTACCATGATAATCCTATAATTACTATGAACGACTGAGTTCCGCTTTTATTGACTTACAAAAGTAAAAAATGTTCTTTATTTTTATACATAATAAACTGTTACAAATTTATTTGATTTTTTTCTACAATATTTTATACATGCATACGATTTTAGTTTATTATACTGTAAAATATCATCATTGATGGGTGATGATATAAGACAGAATCCTTCAAAGCATTCAAGTTCTTTTTAGAGTACGTAGTGAATATTTTAAGCTTACTTGTCTAGCCTTGCATCAGTAAAAAACATAAAAGGGAAGAGGAGAAGTAAGACCTGCTCAATAAGAATTTGGATTGTTTATAAACCAAATTGGGCGGCATCCTTTGGCTGTTGGGAGAAAGTCAATTGCGTGTGGTGCAATATTTAAAAATACTCAATAGTTTTTTACTGCATTTTATTGGCATATGTATAGCGTACTATAAATAGGGTTGTTCTTTAATATTTGCGAATAAGGCCGGTAAGTTTGCCTTGTATTTCTACACGATCAGATTTGTATGTACGTACTTCGTAGTGAGGATTCGCGGCTTCTAATGCAACAGAGGTTCCTTTGCGTCGATAACGTTTTAATGTTGCCTCTTTTTTATCAATAAACGCGACAATAATTTCACCTGATATTGCTGTATTTTGTCGTTTCACAATGATCGTATCTTTATCAAGGATACCAGCCTCTACCATAGAATTATCTTTAACTTCTAATGCATAGTGCTCACCTGTATTAACCATATCGTGTGGGAGAGACAGTGTGCTTGTTTGTTGCTGTATAGCAGAGGCGGGAACGCTCGCAGAAATACGTCCCATAATGGGAATAGTGATATTTTTTATTTCTTCTGCCTCAAAGTTATCCGAATTAATCAAGTTTTTTGATATTTCCCTTTTATTTTTTTCTATCATACTGGGAGAAATCTTACGTGCTAGAGAAAGATTAAATGTTATTTTCTCAGGAAGTCGAATCACCTCCACTGCACGAGCACGATTGGGCAAACGACGTATAAAACCTCGTTGTTCTAAGGCTATAATGAGCTTATGAATGCCTGACTTTGAAGAAAGTTCTAAAGCATTTTTCATTTCTTCAAAAGAAGGAGGAACACCAGTTTCTTTTATATGATTGTGAATAAACAAGAGTAACTCATATTGTTTACATGTCAGCATTCAATGTTCCAATCAAAAGAATAAAAAAAGATTACAGTAAAAAATACGTGTATATATAATAATTCTACAATTTTTTTTCGCTAAATCAAAATTATTTGCTTTATTTTTGATCTTATAATTCAAGTTAATTAAGCAATATGTTTATTTAGAGACATATTTAATGTATGATAATTATAAAATTTTACTTTAATAAATTTATCAATAATATTGTTTATATATTATAAAACTATATTAATATTAAATAATATATGAAAATATTTCATAGCTCTGACTGAATTATCCTACACTAAATTTTATGATCGGAGTGTTATCCTTCTACTTTTTTAATATATCTACGTATTTTGTCATTTCTCGTATAAAAAGTTAAATAGAATACATTCTTGCAATAGCGTAACGGATCACTTTATATGTACTTAGAATCATTGTACGTAACTAAAAGTCACATCTTTAAGATGACATTGTTACTTATTCGCATATTTGTTTTTAAAAAGATATCTCTCGATATGCCTGCTTCTATCAAAATGATCTTGTAAATAACATAAAATCTATTGGGCAACGCTATCTTCACATCTCAACAGTCTATACCACCATACCATTTTGCCCAACCCTCATGTTGCGATAATTTTTTGTTATTGAAAGGAAATACAAGAGGCATTTTCATTTTTTTTAATCGTTTTATTCTTCTCCTTTTATTGAGATAAGAGAATAATAAATTATTATAAATCAAAATGTTATATTACAAACCTCTATTTATATTTGAAAATTGAAAACTAAACATAAAGATATAAAAATGAACTATAGTAAGGAGTATTTTTCCGCTCTACCCATGATTCTCAACAGCCCATGTGTGGATGAAGAGGGGCTTATTTCTTGTAATTTTAGCACTTCGAATCTATGAAATATTTTTATAGTTAGATTACTTCTCTATCGAGATTTCAAAAAGAAGATCAAAGGGTAGCTATACGATGACGAGGAAAGGAGAAAAAACGGAAAATTATTGATAACTGGAAAAAATAATAATATTTTTTTCAAAAGGTGTTGACCAAATGAAAAGTCAACCGTATGTTCCTTTCACTTTCTGCAAACTGGATAGCTTGTGTGAGAGCGCGTAGCTCAGCTGGTAGAGCAACTGACTTTTAATCAGTAGGTCCAGGGTTCGAATCCCTGCGCGCTCACCAACTTTAAATACTATAGAAAAGTTTGAGAATGTTTTCTGCTTTGATTATATCTAGTTTTTCGACTGTCTCAATTTTTTGGTTGATTCTATAACTAATCATTTGTGATTAGCTGTTTTGGTATAGAATGCTCTCCTATCTAATCCAAAAGTGCTTTAAACTTGCGATACAACTAGACCTGCGTTGATAGCGCATGTGGCCGCTCGTTTTCGCAATTCATGTTTTTTTTAATAGCCGCTGTATTACATGAACCAAGCTGGTAAAATCATTATACTTATTCACAGTTTATATTATAATATGATTTTCTATAACATATTGATTTATCTATTTTTTATTTTTTAACATCTCTATATAGTACATTTATTTCTTATGAAAATTATAAAATGGTTAACAATGTGTTAATTTTTTGATAAAAGGAGCGAATTCAAGGGTGGTGTATGCGCGAGGGATATCATTTAAAAACGTGAACTCTCCTCTCGCGTACAAAAAGCGTGACGTGGTTTTTACAGTAGTACTTAACAAAAATAAGTGGACTGAATAGATGCCTTCAAATAGTAAAAAGAAATTTACTTCTATTATTAAACCGACATTTCAATTATTTTCCATGATCGTTATTTCTCAGTCATTGGTGTCTTGTTGTGCAAGCGAAACTATGCATTTTTCAGTAAAAGATTCCTATCAGAATAAACCAATTGACGTAAATACTTCTGTTCTACCGAAACAAATGCCCAATAGGAAAAATCAATCAGAAGAAAAAAAGCGTGGGCGGGCGGTTGTTGGTAAACCTTACCAAATAAAAGGAAAGTGGTATTATCCTGAAAATGATCCAACGTATAAACGTGTTGGCGAAGCATCATGGTATGGTTCAGATTTTCATGGACGTTTAACGGCCAACGGTGAAATTTATGACATGAATCTTCTGACTGCTGCTCATCCTACAATGCCTTTACCTAGCTATGCTCGTGTTACTAATTTGAAAAATGGATCTTCACTCATTGTGAGAGTGAATGATCGTGGACCTTTTATGAAAGACCGTATCATTGATTTATCAAGGCAAGCTGCAGCAATACTTGGTTATGTGGATAGGGGAGTTGCAGATGTTAAAGTGGAATATATTTCTGAAGCACCCATTGGCTACTATGATGGTGCATATTTAATGGCCTCTTATACTCCTGGAAATTCTGCCTCATATTCATTAGCGTCAGAAAATGTTTTGAAAAAAAGGGAAACTGTTTTGTTCAAGGAGCGCAATACAGGAAACAAAGAAGAATTAGCTAAAACAGTTTCTGTTTCACAGGAGCAAAGCGATAAAACCGTTGTAGTGAAATTACCAGAAATTGGTCCTATTATGGTTGATAAGCCGGTACCATTCGATCAAGTTGCGTCTATAAATAAGCCAAACAAAAGAACAAAAGTCAATTGGCTACAATTGTTTTAAGGAACAATGTATTGATTTTTAATCAATATTTTTTTCAAATAAAAAAGTCGAGGGTGAGCGTTATTATTTAATAATTTAATATGTCTCTCCAATCCATTATCCAGATCTTCCTGTATGGCAGTGCTTGCTGATAAAGTGTGTATTTTTCTGCTGTCACAGCTTTTTCCAAATGAGGGTAAGCGGACTGTGTGAGTCTGTTTGTGTACTTTAAAACAACTATACAATCTGATTGGAAAAGAATGTAAAGTCTAAAAAGCGGAAAGACATTTCCTTTTAATTCGGCTTTGCAGTCTTTGAAGGCATACAAAGTAGTACCTTATCAGGAGATTACGCATGGTTCACGCTTTTTTATCCATTTCTTAATGGAGTAACCCCCTTCACGTAAATTAAAAACCGTCAAATAAATACACTTTTTGTATTGCCAATTCACACGTGCTCATTTTTCATTTTAAAGAGGCATGTATGATTCTCAAACCCATTTTATAACAGCGTTTGTGAATAGTAGAACTATTAAGCCATTAGGCATCATTTTTTACACGTATGAAGATATAAACCGATACCATCATACATTTATGCAAAGCTCTTATGTTTTTTCAATAATCCTTTAGACTTAAGAGATTTATAAAAAGTATTTTTACTCTCTCTTTAGTAATCCTTCCCCCTATACTAACTTTTCTTATGAATGTTAAAAAAGCGATTTTAATTGTTTCAAAGAAGTGAGATGATGAGAGAGTCTTATAGTATTTTTGTCAGCTTAAAGTTAAAGAAGTAAAATTTTATCATAAATAAATCAATGTACTAGAAATATAAAACATAAAAAGTATATCATTTTACTTTTGCTCATGCTGAATGAAAATAAAACCTTTTCTTGAGTTGTCAAGAATTCCTCAATTTGCGGAAATAAGAAATTTTTTTCCTATATAATGGTTTTTTATGCTGATCTTTGAACGGGAGGAGCGGCTATATGTATACAACATTAAGGATCTTATTGAGCTTATGGGGGATATTGGCATTTAACACGTGGGGGAGAGCGCAAGATTTTCAAATTTCTGCCTCACAAGTGTTGTTACTCGATGATAATACAGAGACAATACTTTATGAAAAACAAGAGTGTACTTCTTTTTTTCCTGCTTCATTAGTAAAATTGATGACGGCGGAAGTCGTCTTTCATCAATTAAAAGAAGGATTGTTAAAGAATACCCAAAAATTCAAGGTTAGTGAAAATGCTTGGCGTAAGGGTGGGGCACCTTCCGGTACAACCACTATGTTTGCAAAAATAAAGACAGAAATCAATATTTCTGATCTTTTGCGTGGATTAATTATTGTCAATGGAAATGATGCTGCTATTATTCTGGCTGAAGGAATATCAGGAGATGAGGACCATTTTGCACAGCTGATGAATCAGCGTGCTAAAATAATTGGATTATCTCAGAGTCATTTTGTTAATGCAACAGGGCTTCCCGAAGAGGGACAATTTGTAACAGCACGTGATATGATTATATTGGCGCGTCATATTGTTCAGGAATATCCAGATTATTATGCACTTTATCGTGAGCCTCATTTTACGTGGAACAATATTTTTCAACGGAATAAAAACCCTCTTATTTTTAAGGAAATTGGTGTAGAAGGATTTGGTTCTGGCTACAGCGAAAAAGAAGGATTTTCAATGGTTGCTACCATTTATAAAAATCATCGGCGTCTTTTTTTAGCAATCAATGGTTTGCAAGATGGTAAAAAACATACAACGGAAATAGAACGCATTCTTCAATGGGGAATAACGGCTTTTGATCTCAAGACGATTTTCACAAAAGGAGAAAGGGTTGGTCTTGCTTCTGTTTATGGTGGAAAGAAAAATTTTGTTCCACTTATTGTCAAAAAACCGATAAGTTTTATGCTTTCAAATGAAAAAGGAGTGAACGTTAAAGCAAAAATTAAATATCATGGTCCATTGAAAGCTCCCATCGTTTCAGGGCAATCCGTTGGCGTCATTCAAATTTTAGAAGATAAAAAGATTCTTTTGGAAAAACCAGTTTTTGCCGAAGAGAATGTTCAGAAAGGAAGTTTCTTTACAAAAGTAAAAGATGCATTCTATGAAATAACAATTGGATGGTTACGGAAATATTTGTAGTTACGCGCTAATAAGATTAAGGTTCATACGTGTCAGGTTATTTTATTACATTCGAAGGAGGGGACGGGGTAGGAAAAACAGTGCAGATTTCTTTACTTGCTGAATATCTCTCTCACCAAGGTTATGATGTTGTTACAACACGAGAACCAGGAGGAACGGCAGGAGCAGAAGCAATCCGACATATTTTGTTATCAGGGAAGGTACAACAATATGGACCGTTGATTGAAGCTGTTTTGTTTACAGCGGCACGTACCGACCATGTTGCCGAAATTATTGCGCCTTCTTTGCAAAAAGGTAAAATCGTTTTATGTGACCGCTTTATTGATTCTACACGCGTTTATCAAGGGCTCAATGAAAGAGTCAATTCTTCTCTTCTTTCTGTTTTAGAGTGTATTGCACTTAATGGTATCATGCCTCATTTAACATTTTTATTAGATATGCCAGCAGCGTGTGGTATAAAGCGTGCAAATTTACGAAGAAAAAAAACTGAAGAAATCGATTATTTTGAAAAAAAACCGTTGGAAATTCAAGAACAAAGGCGTCAAGCTTTTCTCCAATTGGCCAAACAGGAACCGCATAGATTTCGAGTCATTGATGCAACGGGTTCAGTGGAAGTCATTGCGCATCAAATAAAAAATATTTGTCATCAGGTATTGTTGGATAAGCTTTCATGAGTGATGTAAATACCTTACGACAATATGATGATATTGATACAATTTTATCTCCGTCCCAGAATAATATTAGCTTTGGTCATGAGGATGTTCGTCACTTTTTGACACAAATGCTTAAAGAGGAGCGTTTGCATCATGCATTATTATTTGAAGGGGAATATGGGATTGGAAAGGCGACATTAGCTTTTCACCTTGCTTGGAATATTTTAAGTTCTCAAAAGGGTGCTTTCCTAAAACCAGATCTTCATTCCGTCACATGGCGCCAAATCACACAGGGCAGTCACCCTGGACTTTTGTATATTTCACGTCGATTTGATGTAAAAACACAAAAGTTTAAAACAGGAATACTCATTGATGACATCCGTGATATTACACATTTTTTAAGCCGAACATCGCAAGATAATGGATGGCGTATTGTTATCATTGATGCTGCAGATGATATGAATAGAAATGCTGCCAATGCAATTCTTAAAATACTTGAAGAGCCCCCGGCAAAAGCACTTTTTATTATTATCGCGCATTCTTCAGGAAAATTGCTTCCAACAATCCGTTCACGGTGTCAAAAAATTTCTTTTCGCCCACTGAATCATGATGAAATGAAAAAAGTTATTACACATATTTTCACTAATCAGGATTTACCGGATGAAAAAACGATTGAAATGATTATTAAAAAATCCAAAGGAAGCCCTCGAAAAGCTGCTTTACTTATTTGCCATGGCGGTCTTGAAATTATTAAAACAATTGATGCTCTTCTAAAACAACCTGCTTGTAATGCAACGATTGTACACACGCTTGCACAAACATTTTCATCCGTTTCTTCCCCCTTCCAATTTCAACAATTTTGTGATGAAATTCTTGATAAAATACAACAAAAAGCTATCACGCTCGTTGAAAAAGAAAACTTATTTCTCTCAAAAAAATATGCGCAAAAATGGCAGGAGATTCATCGAGAAATAGAGGAAGTACAAGTGTTTAATCTCGATAAGAAGCAGTTTGTTATTAACTTGCTTTTTAGAGTTCATAAGATCATTCATGAGGATTAGTTTTTCCGTGACAATGTGATAAACAGACGTTATGTCATTGTATCTTTTATTTATAGCGTTTTACAATGAGTATGACATGCGTGACACATATTACATAACAACTCCTATTTTTTATCCTAATGGTCATCCGCATATTGGACATGCCTATAGTGCCATTGCAAGTGATGTCTTAGCCCGCTTTCAGCGATTAAACGGAAAAAAGGTATTTTTTCTTTCTGGTACAGATGAGCATGGTTTAAAGATGCAACAAACTGCAGCAGCATTGGACATGACACCTCAGCAACTTGCAGATCGTAATAGTGCAGTATTTCAAAAAATGCTTGCGGTATTAAATTGTTCTAACGATGATTTCATCCGTACAACAGAAGAACGCCATTATCAAGCCTGTCAAGAAATTTGGAAAAAGATGGAAGAAAATGGCGATATTTATCTCGGCCGTTATACGGGTTGGTATTCGGTTCGCCAAGAAGCCTATTATGAAGAGAAAGATACAGAAGTTGGACCAGATAATATCCGTCGCGAAAAAGAATTAGGTTCTCCCGTTGAATGGAATGAGGAAGAAAGTTATTTTTTTAGACTTTCTCGTTATGAAAAGGCTCTTCTTGAATATTATGAAAAGCATCCTGATTTTATTGCTCCCCTTGAGCGGCGTAATGAAATTATAAGTTTTATCAAATCAGGTTTAAAAGATATTTCTATTTCACGGGCAAGTTTTAATTGGGGAGTTGCTGTTCCTGAAAATCCCAAACACGTGATGTATGTTTGGGTTGATGCGCTTACAAATTATCTATCAGCAATTGATTTTTTTAATAAAAATTCAAAAAAACGTAATTTTTGGCCTGCAAATACGCATATCATTGGTAAGGATATTATTCGTTTTCATGCCGTCTATTGGCCGGCATTTTTAATGTCTGCGGGAATTGAATTACCTAAAAATATTTTTGCACATGGTTTTTTACTTAATCGTGGTGCCAAAATGTCAAAATCTGTTGGAAATGTCGTTGATCCTTTTGAAATGATTGATCATTATGGTCTTGATCAGGTTCGTTATTTTCTTCTCCGTGAAGTCCCCTTTGGACAAGATGGTAGTTATAACCATGAAAGCCTTGTGAATCGTATTAACGCCGATCTTGCTAACGATCTTGGAAATTTAGCACAGCGTTCTTTATCTATGATTGCTAAAAATTGTGATGCAAAGGTTCCTAAGCCCGCCGCATTTTTAGTTCAAGATAAACAGCTTTTAGAACAATCTCTTCAAGTGCTTGAAACGGTACATCAAGCGATGTCTTTTCATAGTATGCACTTAGCTCTATCAGCTATTTTTTCAACTGTAGCAGATGCCAATCGCTATTTTGCCAACGAACAACCTTGGAGTTTACGGAAAAGTGATCCAGAGCGATTTTCTACAGTTCTTTATATAACTGTAGAAATCTTGCGACGAATAGGAATTATGCTTTTGCCTTTCATCCCCCAATCAGCAGCAAAGCTTCTTGATAGCCTTGCGGTTGCTGAAGATGATCGGTTGTTGTATCATATAGCTCATGCAAAAATTCAAGAAGGACTTGATCTTCCACCACCAGAACCGATTTTTCCTCGTTATATCTTGAAGAAAGAAGATTCTCATCATGCTTATTGATACACATTGTCATCTTGATTTTGAAGATTTTTCACAAGATTTGGATAATGTTATCCAACGGGCTTTAGATGCTGATGTTAGACGTATGATAACAATTTCAACCCATGTTCGTAAGTTAGATAAGCTGTTAGCCATTACGCAAAGCTATGATCAAGTCTTTTGTTCCGTTGGAACACACCCCAATCATGCGCATGAAGAACAAAATATTACAGCCAAAGAGCTTATAGAGCTCTCGAAGCATCCTAAAATTGTTGCATTTGGGGAAGGGGGGCTTGATTACCATTACGATTATTCTACACCAGAAGAGCAAAAGAAAGTTTTTCAAGAACATATCATTGCTTCTCGAGAAACGCAGATTCCTCTTGTTATACATTCACGCAATGCAGATATCGATATGGAGAAAATCTTACGTGAACAGGTAAAGGAAGGGGCATTCCCCTTTATTCTTCATTGTTATTCGTCTGGAATGCAGCTTGCTCGTGCTGGTATTGAACTTGGTGGTTATATTTCTTTTTCAGGTATTCTTACTTTTAAAAATGCATCTGAAATTCGTGAAATAGCAAAAATTGTACCCCATGAGTATTTACTGGTGGAAACAGATGCACCCTATTTAGCCCCTAGTCCTCATCGGGGAAAAACCAATGAACCATCTTTGGTATGTTATACAGCAGCTGTTTTGGCTAAAACAATTGGCTTAAGCACTGAAGAAACAGCTCAAATAACAACGCGTAATGCTTTTCGTTTATTTAGCAAAATGAAATAAGGCAAAGGGTATGTTTGATCGATACCGATTCACAATATTAGGCT
Organism: Bartonella tribocorum CIP 105476; assembly: GCF_000196435.1. Lineage (NCBI taxonomy): Bacteria > Pseudomonadati > Pseudomonadota > Alphaproteobacteria > Hyphomicrobiales > Bartonellaceae > Bartonella > Bartonella tribocorum. Next base: position 1,243,734 of record NC_010161.1, read on the forward strand.
GCGGTTCCTCTCCAGGAGTACCACGCCCTAATGGTGATTGGGGAGCTTGTGATCCAAATAACCCTAAAAATAAACGCTATAGAAGTTCTTTATTAGTTGAACGTATTAAACCATCAGGAAAAAAAACAACGATCGTTATTGATACAGGTCCGGATTTTCGCTCACAAATGATTGATGCGCGTGTAAGCCATCTTGATGCAGCTCTTTATACACATTCTCATGCAGATCATATCCACGGTATTGATGATTTACGCAGCTATGCACTTGCACAAAAATGTTTAATCGATATCTATGCAGACAAGTTTACATTAAAGCATCTCAAAAATGCTTTCGGATATTGTTTTCAAACACCAAAAGATTCCTCTTATTCACCTATCTTAAAAGAGCATCTTATCGATGAAGACAGCCAATTTATTATTCAGGGGCAGGGTGGAGCAATAAGCGTCAATACGCATTTACAACACCACGGAAACATTCATTCCTTAGGTTTTCGTATTGGGAATGTTGCCTATTGTACAGATGTTAGTGAATTTCCCGAAAAAACATTATCTAAATTAATGGATTTGGATGTTCTTATCCTTGAAGCCCTCCAATTTAAATCTCACCCGAGCCATTTTTCTGTTGATCAAGCATTACAATGGATAGAATATTTAAAGCCAAAACAAGCCATACTCACACATATGGACAGATCTCTAGATTACAATGAGGTTGTCAATTACGTTCCAGCTTATGTAAAACCCGCACATCAAGGTCTTATTTTTGAAACAGAGACATAAGCTTATTAACGCAATATTTTACGTTAAATAAAAATGCTTTTTAAAGATTAGCCTTTATTTTGTTTTATTTTTGTCGTAATTGGTGCTTTTATGTCAAAAATGAGGTTTTTTTATGTATAGATATTTTAAGCGGGGAATATGTATTGTGGCTTTAGCTGTTTCCTTAACAGCATGTGGGGGACGTTTAGAAAAAAATATTTCAACGACAACATTACATGACGGAACAATGAGTTGCGCCGATATTCAACGGGAGTTTTTTGCTAATAAACGTCAGATTAATGATACAATTGTAGAGCGTTCTAAAGCAAGAAACAAAAATGTAGCTTTAGCAGCAGCAAGTGTTGTATTTGTACCTGCTTTGTTTTTTATGGATGTAAAATCAAGCGAAAGTAATGAAATTTCAGCTTTAAATAATCGTAATGCTGTTTTGAGTGATCTTGCGCGTATGAAACGTTGTAAAATAGCACAATAATTTTTCTTATTTATACTCCGTAATTTTATTATAACTATTTGGTCTTTAAGGGGATATACTTAAAGACCAAATAGTGACATACGCTCTTTAATCATTTTTCTCCAAATTTTCCATGAATTTTTGGCGAGGTATATATACATGTTCTAAAGTAGAGTTTGCGGTGTTTCTATTCCGGTTAGAAGATTTATTTTGTGTATCATACTTATCGCATAATATATATTATGGAACTTTTTTGGAAGGGATATTTTATAGCATCAACACTTTAAAAAACGAATGATCATTTTTATGAATATCTTCCGCTAAACATTTATAAACATATGAGTTGTTTGGCAATTTTAATTTTAAAAACTTGATGACTTTAGATTGAAAACCGATCGTGTTTTATTCTGACTGGAAAGTTTTAATCACACTCGTTTTTTATTTTTTACTCTTTTAAAAAAAAACATCATAATTTGTAGGATCACAAAAGCTAAAAATAATATTCCATGAAATAATGGTACAAATGGCTGATCAATAAAATTGGAATAATAGATTGTTATTGTTTCAATCAATGCAGCGCTACACCATAAAATAATGCCCCATAGCGAATACATCCAAAGTCCAATCAAGGCAACAGGATAGAGAATGGCCAATATAGCTGATGCAAATTGCCACTGCCAAGGCATAAGGTCAAAGCGCCATAGAACACCTGGAAAAACACCAACAAGGCGTATCCAATAAAAAATACTCAAACTTAAGCAAATAAGCGCCAAAAAACGTAAATAACAGTTATAAATTAAGTCGATTTTTGAAATCCGTTTTTGTGCACTATTTTTCACAATAATAGCTCTTGTTCAATAGGTTGGAAGTAAGAATTGACCATTTCATCTGTTACATTTGAAAGTTTATCTGGCTGCCATTGAGGTGTTTTGTCCTTATCGATTAACATAGCACGTATCCCTTCATGAAAATCATGTGCATTAATCATATGATGTGCAATGCGGTTTTCAATTTTTATACAATCTTCTAAAGTTCGAGGTATATTTTGTTTCATTTGTTTCCAGATAACTTTTAAACTCATCGGAGAACGTGACTGCAAAATATCATAACATTCTTTAGCAAATAAAATACCTTCATTAGTTTTTTTATTAAGCAATTCAAGACATTCTTCTAATGTATTAGCACTAAAACAAGTGTTAATGATACAACGTATTTCATGACTTGTTTCATAGTCTTTTGTAATTGCGCACTCCTCTAAAGCTAAAGTAGGATTTCCTTTCTCAATAACAGCTTTTCTAATTATATCGAATTCAATTTCAGGAACGGCATGTGTTGCTAATCCTAAATTTAAACAATCTCCCCATTTGATACGAGCACCAGTTAATGCAAGATAAATGCCAAAATGATTGGGAAGAGATGGTAAGAAAAAACTTGCACCAACATCTGGAAAAAATCCAATCGCAGCTTCCGGCATAGCAAAAACTGTATTTTCTGTAACAATTCGATGTGAACCATAGAAAGAAATGCCTACCCCTCCTCCCATCCAAATACCGTTTAAGAAAGAAATGTAAGGCTTTGAAAAACGTTTGATATAAGCATTTAAACTATATTCATCCCTAAAATATTGATAAGCAGAAGCACTTCTCCCCATATGATAGATTTCTACAACATCTCCACCAGCACAAAAAGCACGCCCCTCCCCTTCAATTAAGACACAAGAAATATCATTATCTGTTTCCCAGGTCTTGAGAGCTTTTTTTAAAGCGGAAACCATCCGCCCATTAAGAGCGTTTAATGCTAAAGGGCGTGAGAGTTTTATAATACCAGCACATCCTTCTTTCGCAAAAGAAATATCATTACCCGCTCCAAAATCAATTTGCATTTCATACCCTTCTTAAAAAAACAACTAGTCTATTGTTTTTTTTATATTTTTTGCCCCAAGTTGAGGAAATATTTGCATGATCGCGCCAATACAATATATATAAATTCCTGTTATTGAAATCCCTATTTTAACCCAATATGGAGCCTCTAATTGATAAAAGAAAGCCACAACACCAAAGAAACACCATAAGAGAAAAATTGGAAAATTAATTCTCCGTAACCGAAGGACTCTTACAGGATGGATGAAATAAATTGGCAAAAAAGATATAATTGCCGATAAAACAATGATGATAAAAGTAATCCATTCCTCTGGTCTTACGACAAAAAGTGTAAAAACCATCATATTCCAAACAACAGGAAATCCTTTAAAAAAGTTTTCTTTGGTTTTCATACCAGTATCGGCATAATAAATAGCCGATGAAATAACAATGATTGCACTCAATGCAAACGATAACCCTATCCCCATAAAACCACTTTGATAGAGAGCAAAAGCGGGAATTAAAACATAAGTTACATAATCAATGATATTATCTAACAGCTCTCCAGACCATGTTGGAAGGATGTATTTAACATCAAGTTTGCGTGCAATTGGTCCATCTATACCATCAACGAGAAGTGCAAGCCCAAGCCAACAGAACATAGCTGTCCATTCTTTTTGAGAAGCCGATATAAGAGAAAGAAACGCTAAAAATGATCCCGAAGCTGTTAGTAAATGAACAGAAAAAGCTTTTGCTTGTGGCATTGTTACTTTTTTATGGCGTAATAATTTAGCGTTTGTTTTAATTTTCTTTGTTAGCTTACGTTTCAAGGCTTTCTTATCCTCGTTTTTAAAGTCTTCATCCATCTACCAATACGCCATTTTTACTCATAATATGACTTAGCGTAAAAAAATCATAAAAAGGTTACTTTTTTATATCGCATTATTTATTACATAATATAATAGAAGAGCTTCGTACAATAAAAAGAGAGCAATCATTTGGAAATGTTAAAATATTTGCTCAATGAAAAAAGGCTCAACGCGTTGTGATACTTGAAAAGAAAGAATATAAAGCTATTACTGTTATTGGTGCAGGTCCTGTCGGGATGTTAGCCGCATTGAGGCTTGCGCATAAAGGTTTTTCTGTTTTTCTTGCTGGCCCCCCTGCTCATACAGATGAGTTACGGACAACAGCTCTTATGATGCCCGCAATACGCACGCTCCAAAAACTTAATGTTTGGAATAGTCTTCAAAAAAAGGCTGCAGCTTTATCGTCCATGAGAATTATAGATATAACTTCTAGGATTGTGCGTGCACCTACGGTGCATTTTTCTTCTGCTGAAATTGGTGAAAAAGCTTTTGGCTATAATATACCCAATGTAGAATTGAACAATGCTTTAATCGATGCTGTTACACAGACGCCCAATATCAAAAGATTTTTTTCTGAAGCCAAATCTTTTTATCACACAAAAGACCATGTATCCATTACTCTTGCTGATGGTAAAGTCATTCAAGCACCATTTGTTATTGCTGCTGATGGACGTCACTCTCTTGCGCGTGCAGCAGCGGGAATAAGTGTCAAACAGTGGAACTATCCACAAAAAGCACTTGTTCTCAATTTTTCTCATGAGTTTTCTCATCAAAATACATCAACTGAATTTCATACAGAACATGGTCCATTTACACAGGTTCCGCTACCAGGGCGAAGATCCAGTCTTGTATGGGTTGTTCACCCTTCTCGTGCAGAGGAATTATTGAATATAGAATCAAAAGCAATTGCAAAAATAATTGAAAATCAAATGCAATCAATGCTTGGAACGCTAACCTTGGAAACATCAATCCAAGCATGGCCACTTTCAGGGCTTCTCTCTCATCATTTTGCTGCGAATCGAACGATTTTAGTGGGTGAAGCTGCTCATGTTTTCCCCCCTATTGGGGCACAGGGATTAAATTTAGGATTCCGTGATGTTCAAACTTTGATTGATATTTTACCCAATCGAATATCCGATTCTAACTCTGAAATGATTGTTACACGATATAACCAATACCGCAAACCAGATATATTAATCCGAAGTGGAGCTGTTCATACCCTCAACTCTGCGTTACTTTCCCATATGTTGCCTGTTCATATCATGCGCAGTATTGGGCTTGGTTTATTACATAATTGCTCGCCATTACGTAATTTATTTATGCGCGAAGGAATGTATCCTGGTTATGGTTTCAAGGAAATGATGCAAATATTTCCAACAAAATTGCCTAAACAACTCTTTTGAGAAATAATGGATTAATAATTCAAAATAAAAAAATAGTAATACGTACATAATATGTAAATAAATAAAGAAATAATTATTTCTAATAATACATTTTTCAAGTATATTTATTTAGTAAAAATACAATATTCTATCATAGGTTTTCTGATGTAAATATTTAAGAATGTTTTTAAATTTGAACATATCCAATAACAAAAAGGAATTGTTTCATTCTTTAAGAAATAATGTAATTTACAATCCTCTTTACCAGTTTTTTTAATTCATACTGGAGTGTTCGTTCTATTGATTTACGTGCTTTTTTTAAGCAACATCTAGCACTTAAACCCATTTCGTAATATCACCTCTATTAATAGTATAAACGGAAAGCCATTGAACACGATCATTTTTACGCTTATGAAACATGCAAATCAGTACACTTCATAGTTGTTTGTCATCCTCTAATGTTTCAGACCCTTTGAGCATTTTTAAGAGGTATTTTATTCCTTCATAGCTTTTTACTCACACATCATCAGCCCCTTTTTGACATACAAAATAATGAGTTATTACTATAAATCTATGTGTTATCAATGAACAACATAAGCGCTCTATTGTTTATTATTGTGCTTTGAATCATATCATATTAATGATATGAGGCACTTTTTTTCATATTGTTATTAAGCATTTAGATTTCAGTGTTGCTCTTACACCATTTTGTTTTTCATAAGAAAAATAAATTATATTAAAATAATGAATCATATCTCTTTGAGAGAGTATAATAATATATTTATAATAATGATAATAAATTAATTAAAAATATAATATATATCTTATATTAAAGATCAAATACTATAAGATAAATAAAATAATATTTTACAATATTTATTTTATAGCATCAATTATTACTAAGAATGAATAATAAAAAAACAGTTTTATTTAATCAATAAATTTTCATTTTTTTGTTAAGTATAATATTAAAAATAAAATCATCTTGGGAACCTGTTAGTAACACAATGGTTAATGAAGTGTTGTTTGAACAGAGAGTGACAAGATGAAACTAAATAACATTTTGAAATTAAGTATCTTTTTTATGGTGATTGTATGCGTTTCATTGATCGTCTCGATTTCAATCAGTGAAGTTTTTCATCTTCCTTATTGTCAAACCTTTATCTATAGCTCTACTCAAAGTGTCACTAAAATAGGTCAGAATTCATTTACTGCTTCACAAGTTAAAAATTGTCTTATGCAAAATGGTTTTGAGAACATTAAACGATTGCGTTTAGATGACAAAGGCATCTGGCGTGCTTTAGTGAAATTTAAAAAGTCCCATTTTTTCGTATCCGTTGATTATTCGGGAACAATTAGCATTCAAAATGAAAGAAAAAAATATGATTGATTTTAAAACTTATAGAAACGTTTCTGTTCATCGTTGTAAGAAAAAATTGTTCAAAAAGTGCTGTCATTCTATTAAAGAATTTGCTTTCATTGGTGGTTTAAATGGTAGCATATCAGGAGCAATCGCAGCAACTCTTGCTACTTATGGTTATATTGCTCTTCCAGGATTTGGTCCGCTTATCGCAATGGGTATAGGAGTAGCGCTTTCTGCCGGAATGATAATAGGAGCACTGATAGGATCAGGAATGGGAGGAAGTGTCGGTATAGGCTGTATTTTATGGGAAATTTATATGAATCATAATAGACCTTTGTTTTATAAATTTCACAATGAATAGAAAGTTATCGTCATTTTTTTATGAACAAAACATTAAAATCATCAGCAAATTATATGCTCTGTTTTTTGATGAAATGATCATCATATTATAAATATGATAACAGCTAACTTATTGAAATTACTTGCTTAATTTATTATTACACCTTTAAAAAATAGATTTTTTTTAAGAATCTCTTGAAGAAATGTAAGCGAGATATAATTATTCGTTCATAAAAGCTACATTTATTATAAATAAAAAAACAAGTATTATATTTAGAATATATATAATAATATATTTATTTAATGTTGCTAATAACTAATATTTATACTTAATTTATTTTTTTAATTTAAATTTAATTCACTTATTTATATTTAATAATATATATTATTACTAAAATTTTAATTAATATAATTATTTTTATAGATAAAATTTATTTAAAATAAGCATAAAGGTATTTTATGAAAAGAATATTATTTTTATTATTAGTTTTTATGGCATTTTTAATGCACAAAAACGCTGCATTAGCGCTCTCAACAAAAGTAAATATTTATAAACTAGAAGATAATAATTCCAAAAAGGCTATTGGTAGCATTAAAATTGAAGAAAACGCATACGGTTTGATTTTCATCCCTAATTTATCTACTTTACCAGAAGGGATGCATGGTTTTCATGTCCATGTAAATCCTTCATGTGATACAAAAGATGGCATAATTGGTGGAAGTGCAGGTGGACATTATGATCCTGAGCATACCGAAAAACATTTAGGACCTTATAATGTCAATGGTCATCTTGGTGATTTACCAGCACTTTATGTTGATAAGAAAGGGAATGCCACGATGAGCGTTCTTGCTCCACGATTGAAAAAAATCTCTGAAATTACGGGGCACTCACTAATGATTCATTTGGGGGCTGATAATCAATCAGATGAACCATTACCGCTTGGCGGAGGTGGTGCACGTTTGGCATGCGGTATTATTAAAAAATAAAAAGCGTATTGTGGTAAATTGTATCGTATGCTTCCCTTTATTATAAGAAGTGATAGAATTTTATTTTTTTAAATCTATTTCAATAGTTTAAATAATCTATGGGAATATTTTATAAAGTTCATATTTTTTTTTGAATGTTTAATGCGTATGGTAAAGCAGTGAACAATAATCAAGACGAACAACAATCCAAACTAAAGAAATAGGGATATAAATTCTCCGAAAGAAGATCTCAATATGAGAGAATAATATTTTCAATGCTTGAGTAAACAAAGCAAAAAATTTGAATTTCACTCTCTACAATAGCAAATTTGTAATAAGTAATCATTATCTCGTATCTAATGAAATCACGCCCATACACAAAATAAAATGGGTCTAAAGCAGAATTTTACTCACCCCCGCTTGATGCATACACAAAATTTTGATTGATTCACTATCAATATAAGATGTCTTGAAACGATTGAATGCTATAATATTCTAATCCTTAATTTAAGTTAAAAAATAATAATTATCGTTATAAATCAATATAATAAGACAAATAAAATAGTTTGAGTAATTTTTTATCACTCTGAACAAAAGAGCTTTTAAACAATAAAGTCTTTTTAAAAATAACCTTCATGACCCCATATGATCCCAATCGGATGAACGCATCTCGCCGGTTTGATAAAATTGACGAATGAGCTTGATATAATGAAGAAAGTCTTTATTTTCCTCCGCTAATCTATTAGCTGTATCCCAATCAATATCACTGCGTTCTTTCGCTGGAATTATGATCTCACTTTCAGAAGCGTTTTCCTTGTCGAGTCTTATAAATCCAATTCCATGCAAACTTGAAAGCATCCGAAGTTCTTTTAATGTATCAACACCTTCAACTTCACTAGCCACTAAATAACTAAAATTAGCCCATGAAGAATTGCTAACCGTTTGAAAAAATGCTTTTCGTAAATTTGAACGATTGATAAGAATTTTAACTTCAAAAGACCAAAGCTTCGTCTTTTTATCAAAATATTGCAAAACGCAATCTTTGATTTCACGATTCCATTCCTTACTTAAATCTTGTATTCCTACGAGATCCGGATAAAGCCATTTATTTCCGCCCAAACCATGCTTATTATGAGAACATTTCTCATTAATGCGTTTGCTGTAAACTGCAAGTTCTGACCATAAAAATTTAGATAATAACGGATAAAGGTCATATTCTTTAATAGAACCATCTTCTTTTATACAATTTGTATTGTCCTCTACTGCATCAATTTCAGCGCTATCTGTTTGTCTTGTAAAATAATATTGCCGTGGTCGTCCTTCAGTGGTTTTAATTTCTGGATAACGCTTTTGTAACTGAGGTCGCTGAGAGCCTATTTCAGCGACAATTTGCTGAATAAGAGCTGTATCATTCTTAAGAGGAGCGATTGTTGCCGTTGACCGCTTTTGTTTTTGGCGGCATTTTTCTGGGTAATTTTCAAATATCCATTGAGCAATGTCTCGAGCTGTAAATTTTTTTGTCGGATTTTTCTTTAAAAAATTAAAAACAGTGTTTGTTAAATTCAAAGTCATATGTAAAATGGTCCACTTTTATCCTCTGGATATTTCATTATATTCAGATGTTCCAAAAGAAAAAACAACAAACTGTTGAATTTTTTTTTGAAAAAAGCATATCTCTGAAATTACTCAATAAAATTAAACTATTTTTTCTGAATTTATCACTATAAACTCAAGAACTGTTTCATATAAAGTAAAGTTAGGGTGTATTTTCAGAAAAAATTGTAAATGAGCTGCAAATCTCCATAAAAAAGCCTAATCTTGTATAACTTTTCTATACATTTTTCCTTTTATTTTTATGTACTTAGAAAAAATAATTTTTTGATTTAAGTCCCCCTAATATTTTTAAATTAATGATGCGATAGTGCAAAAAATTAAAAATAATATTCAAATATTTGATCGAGCCTCACATCCGTCAATTAAAAAACTTATGTGTTTATTTTTGACGCGAAAAGTTATGAGCCCTCAAGTATAGATTCTGAAATAGTAAACTCTGCGCATAAACCTTCAAAACTACTATTAGCTTTAATAGCATCATGGGGAATAAGAACATAATACCATTTTTTACCGCCATAAGTAGCCGCATAGCGCGTTGCATGACAACACCATTGAACTGCAGCTTCTCTCTTTTTTAAAACAATAACGTTTTGTATTTCAGAGGCTTTTTTAGGCTCACAAAGATATTTGGCATCCTTCGTTTCTACAACAAAGTCCGGTTCATAAGTTGATCCTTTATCATACTCTATCTTGAAAAAACCTCGAGCGGGTTTCATCCATTTCAATACTTGTGAATCATCCTCTAATATCTGAGCAAATCGTAATTCCCCTTCTACTGAATCAAACTTTTGCAAAGGATAACAGCATTTTTTAAAACCGCTGAATACAAGTTTTTTAATATCGCTTTTAATGGCAGGAATATTACGAAAATCAACAGGAGATGTTCCTTGCGGCAACACATAATGGATAGGTGTTAAAGTTGTAAAACTTCGTGTCACTTTGATCTCATAATCTTTTTGCGTTTCCCATTGATGTTCTCTTAATTGCGCAACAATAAAATCACTCAGCTTATGCTGATAGTGAATTAACACGTTCTCAACGGCTGCGTCATTGGGTAAATAAGATCGGAAATGCTCTACCATCTGACCAGCTAATTTTCGTAATAACAGCGTATGGCTATCATAATCGATAAAGTCATTATCAATTAAACAACGAATGATATAATTTTCAAGATGAGGCTCTTTGATATATTCATTCTTAGAAGTAAGAAAAATGCTTTTGTGGGTACGCAATTCTCGAATTAAAAGCTCTTTACTAACAGGTTGCAAATTTAAGCTTTCTAGATTTTCCAAATCAAAATCAGAAAAACCATAAGTGAACTCACGTGAAGGTACGAGTACAATATTGGGAATATCTATCATCAATTCTGCTAATTGTTTTGTCAAAATTGTAACCACTTTTGACACGAGAGACTTTTGTGCTAGCGGCATAGTACTCATAATTTTATTGCTCATTTTTTCTTGTATCGGTGCAGAACAAAGCATTTGAGAACTTGGTAAATTATCATTCTCTTTGATAATATTCCACGCAATAGCAGCAATTTGTTGCTCTTCGGGCGTCAATATAGGGGAATCTGTATTTCGTAACATGATATTTTGTAGATCTGATGCTCTATCTATATCGCAATGACGCGTTCCCACCGTTTGCATAAATAAAACTTCCATTTGACATGGAACCGTCACTATATCTGTTTTTTCAGAGGGTATGTCCCCCTCTTTTCCAATCTCAATATGCTTTTTTATAATTGATTTTGGATCATTTGCACGGTCAATAATATCCTGAAAACGATCATGCGCAATGATTGTTAAACGATCAATAGCTTCTACACCGCTCCTACATCCATAAGGCAAACGCAATCCACGCCCAATTGTTTGCTCTGTTAAAATTTCTGAAGCCGATGCACGCAACGGTACAATCGTATAGAGATTGGTAACATCCCATCCCTCCTTTAATTTATTAACGTGAATAACAATTTCTGTTGGTTCATGAGGATCTTCAATCGCAATAAGCTTTTGAATATTTTGATCTTCTTCTATATTTGACTGCTTTGTATGAATCTCTAAAACTTTTCCCTTATAAGCCCCTGCAAAAAAATCATCTGACTCCAATAAATCACGCAATTTCTGTGCATGATTTGTATCTTGAGCAACAACTAAAATAAAAGGCTTAACGAACTTTTTGTTATAATCTTTGGCATAAGCGATTAAATCTGCTTTCACGTTTTCGTGTGCAAGAATTGCATCTTGTAATTTAATATGTTCTAACTGCTCAGATGTATAATTTTGCGGTTGAAAATCTTTACGTGTAGCAACAGCAGGCTCTTTTACAAAACCATCCCTCATAGCCTCTGCAAGTGAATAACTGTAAACAACATTTTTAAAATCTACAGGTTTTGCACCTATTGTTTTCGGTGTTGCTGTAAGCTCTATTCCTAATATAGGTTTTAACTCATTAATTGCCGCCGCACCAGCAGAAGCACGATAACGATGTGCTTCGTCCATTAACAAAACTAAATCAGGTAGATTTGCGAGATAATCAAAATAACTTTCACCAATCGTCTCTTGTAAGCGTTTAATCCGCGGAATACTAGATTTTAGTACGCCTTTTTTATTATCCATTGTATTAATTTTAGAAATATTAAAAATATTGATAAAGGCTGTATCCCTATTTTCAAACAAACGCTTTTGTCCGTGAAAGTGGTGTTCATCAGCGCGAATACCTTTACCACTTTCATAATCTTCACCTGTAATAATGACTGGTCTATTGGCAATAAACTCACTCATTCCACTGAAAACATATTTTGAACTTTGGGGACTAAAATCCTGTTTTAATTTTTCATAAATAGTCAAATTTGGCGCTAAAACAAAAAAGTGACGACTACGTCCTGTTAAATAAAGATAGCTGATAAAAGCGCCCATAAGTCGTGTTTTCCCAACACCCGTTGCTAAAGCAAAACAAAAAGAAGGGAAGTTTCGTTCAAAGTCTTGTACAGAAGGATAGAGATTTTTTACCAATTCTAATTCTGCAATCAAATCAGCACTTTTAGAAAGCTCTATATTTTCTAAGATGTTCACCAAAATATTTAACGATTCACGTTGAGGCTCACGCAACGATAAGCGAGCAGAAATCCTTTTTTCAACAGTGTTCATGAAAAACTCCGCTTTTTTATATATTATCCCAATAGATCTAATTCTACTTGTGCAATATCTTTATCTTTGTTGCTTCCTTTGATGTCAATCATTGGTTCAAGATTGGATATATTTAAACTGTAATCATCTCTTCCCCATTCGCATTTTTCTAATACTACACGGGGAATTTTAGTCAGTGTGAGATTCTCAAAGGATGCTGATTTTGTATCAAAAGCTGTACAACAAATCAGTAACGAGCGATGAGAACCTACCTCTTCGCTCATAATACGCAGCTGTTCATGGGGCATGGCGCTCGTTGTAACATAAATATAATCTGTTTCCGTTGAATACCCTTGCATCCAATAATGATTTTCATCTGGTGCATAGGTAAATCCCATATGTTTGCACATGGCTTCTGAAAGCATCGCAGCATTGTATTCGCGACTAATAATCCATTGTCCCCATGGATCTTTTTGCAACAGAGAAGGTGCAAGGCGATAATAACGAAACCCACCGCCACCTTGCCAATTGACACTTTTAGAAATTCCCCCTTGATCGGTTCCATCAATCACTTGTTTTAAACGAGGAATAATATGGGTGTGGCAATGTTCACCAAGTTCAATCATAATCCACCTGCGTCCCATTTTATGAGCAACAGCCCCAGTCGTGCCGGAACCCGCAAAGGAATCCAGAATAAGATCACCGGGGGTTGTTGCAAGTTGAATGATGCGTTCCATTAGACGCTCAGGTTTGGGAGTTGTAAAGACATGATCAGAATTAAAGGCTTTGACTTCTCTTTTGGCATCTTGATTATGCCCTACTTCCGTATAGGGCCAAATCGTCATTGAAACCATACCATTTTTTACTTCTGATAAAAAACGCTTCAAAGAAGGAATATTGCTTCCTGTTGGACCAAACCAAATGCGATTATCTTTCAATAATTCAGAGAATTTTTTTTCACTCATAGCCCAACTTCTACCATGAGGAGGCATCACTTTGCGTCCAGAAGGTGTGACGATTTCATAAATATCTTTAAGCGTCACCCTTTTTACGGATAAGTCTCCAGGTTTCCAAGGACCACGCGGATCATTATCAGGATTTTTATAGCGTGCATCCATAGCGCTTGAACGAGGAAGCAAGTAAGGGCGCCAAATCGTTTTATCTTTGGCATAAACCATTATGAAATCATGATTATCAGAAAACCATTTTGTATCATTTTGTGGAGCATATTTCTTTTGCCAAATGATATTGTTGATGAAATTTTGGCGACCAAAAATCTCATCCATCATCACTTTAAGATAGGCTTGTTCATCATCATCAATGGATATCCAGATACTTCCATCATCCGCAAGCAAATGATGTAATAATTCTAGCCTGTCTCTCATAAGACTGAGCCATATGGAGTGCTCCAAACCATCTTCATAATGTTCAAAGGCATTGCCTGTATTATAAGGTGGGTCGATGTAGATACATTTTACTTTTCCTGTATATTCTTGTTCAAGTGCTTTGAGTGCAAGCAAATTATCACCAAAAATAAGTTTATTATCAAAAATATCCTGCGATGATATTTGATGCAAGGCATGATAAGACTTTTCAAAATCTTCTAACAAAATACAAGATTTAAGTTTGGGGCGTTTCTCTTTACCAATCCAGTTAAGTTCTAATTTTTGTTTATTATAAAGCATGTGATCGTTTTTAAATCCAACTGTTTGCGGAAAACGATGTATTTGCGAACAGTATTATTAGTACCATCCGACAGCAATTTGCGCTTCTTCTGACATACATTCAGGTGTCCATGGCGGATCAAAAGTCATCGTGACTTCAACATGCGAAACTCCTTCAACGGCACTAACTGCGTTTTCTACCCATCCTGGCATTTCACCAGCAACAGGACAGCCCGGTGCTGTAAGAGTCATTTCAATTTTTACTGAACGATCGTCTTCAATATCAATACGATAAATCAGTCCTAGCTCATAAATATCAGCAGGAATTTCTGGATCATAAACTGTTTTAAGAGCAGCAATAATATCATTCGTCATACGATCAATTTCGTCTGCTGGAATTGCTGATATGTAAGATTTTTTATTTTCGCTTACAGTTTCAACAGTTTCTGTAGAATGACACTCTTCAACTAATTCAGCCATTAAAAAATGTCCTTGTTTCTTTCAATGCTTCGACTAATTGATCTACATCTTCTTGAGTATTATACATAGCAAACGATGCGCGACAAATAGATGTTAGACCAAAACGCTGTAATAAAGGCTGTGCACAATGGGTTCCCGCGCGTATTGCAACCCCTTTTCTATCAATAAACATAGCGATATCATGGGCGTGAATTCCTTCAATTGCAAATGATATAATAGCTCCTTTATTGGGAGAATGACCATAAATACGCAATGACTCGACCGTTTTAAGTTTTTCATGCGCATAAGCTAAAAGGGACATTTCATGCGCATGAATCGTACTACGACCTTTCTCTTGTATATAATCAATAGCTGCCGCTAATCCAATAGCTTCAGCGATAGGAGGCGTGCCTGCTTCAAAACGATAAGGAGGAGCATTATAAGAAACCTTGTCGGTTGTTACTACCTCGATCATTTCTCCTCCCCCTTGAAAAGGACGCATTTCCTCTAACCGGTGTTGTTTACCATAAAGAACACCAATACCAGTGGGACCATAAAGCTTATGGCCTGTAAAGACATACCAATCACAGTCGAGATCTTGCACATCAACGCTTAAATGTATTGCTCCTTGAGAACCATCAACAAGAACAGGAATAGAATTTTGATGTGCTCGCTTAATAATCTCTTTAACAGGAGGCACAGTTCCTAATATATTAGACATATGTGTTATAGCAACAAGCCGCGTTTTCTCACTTAAAGCCTTTTGAAAATCTTCAATATGCAAGACCCCATTTTCATCAACAGGAACAAAAATAAGTTTAACACCTTTTTGTTCACGAAGAAAATGCCAAGGAATAATATTTGAATGATGTTCCATGATCGTTAGAACAATCTCATCTCCTTCCTTGAGTTTGGACATAGCCCAACCATAAGCGACAGTATTAATAGCTTCCGTCGCATTTTTCGTAAAAACAATTTCATCAGCTTTTTGAGCATTTAGAAAAACACGAACAGTTTCACGAGAATTTTCATACGATTGTGTTGCTATATTGGCTAAAAAATACATCCCCCTATGCACATTAGCATAACTATCGTTGTAATAATGATTCATTGCATTGAATACTGATTGTGGTTTTTGGGCCGAAGCACCACTATCAAGATATGCTAATCGCTTTCCATAAACTTTATGATGTAAAAGAGGAAAATCACGTCGAATTTCGTCAACATTATAATTGGATGTTTGTATATCATTTTCCATTTTTTCTCTCTTAAACATTTTTTTCAAGCCATTGACCAATGATATTCTCCAAAACAGTCTGGATATTATCTTGCGTAATGTCATCAATGAGCTCAGCAATAAATCCTTTAATTAAAAGAGCACGAGCCGTTTTAAATGGAATACCGCGCGCCATGAGATAGAAAAGATAATCGTGATTAATATTCGCAACTGTTGCACCATGACCACAGGCAACATCATCAGCAAAAATCTCCAGTTCAGGCTTTGCGTTAAATTCTGCATCATTTGAAAGGATAAGGCTATTACAAGCCATGCGTGCATCCGTTTTTTGCGCTTTTTGAGCAACCCGTATTATCCCTTGAAAAACACCCACTGCTTTATCTGTAACCACATTGCGTATAATTTCGGTTGATGTCGACTTTTCTTCCACGTGACGAACGGTCATTGTAAGATCACTATGTGTTTGCCCTGATAATAAATTTATAACGCGTAATTGAAAATCAGATTCTTCCCCCTGTAATTCAATATCGACTTCTTGGCGATTGAGTTGACTCCCGATATTAATGACATAAAGTGATAACTTCGCCCCTTGAGCAAGAACAGCACGCAATCGGCCAAACTGTGTAGAATTAAAACCACGGTTGCGAATAAGAATCCACGTCACCTCACTCTTAGCGGCAATATTTAATGAAAATATTGAACTGATAAAAATATCTTGATCATTGCCAACCTGATGTTCAACAAACATAACTTGACTATTTTTATCAACTTTTATGTCTGAAAAAGTATGGGATTGTCCCCCCATTTGTATATTTTGTAATTCGATAGGTATATTTAACTTTGTATTTTCAGGAATGTGAAAAAGCCAACCATCCGTAACGAAAGCTGTATTTAACTGTCCAATAAAATCCTCATCAGAAATGTTTTGATCTATCTTTATAGAATTATCTTCTAATGCATCTGAAAGGCGTTTTACTGTAATATTGTCTAGCTTTTTTGATTGTGTCGATGTTTTTCCATTATTCATGGAAAAAACAGCGCTTTCTGAAAGCAATGTATCAACCAATCGATTGTCTTGAGCTTTTGAAAAATTACTCACAGATTTCAGTAATGTGCGTAGGTTGGTATAATGCCAATTTTCGATTTTACGAGAAGGAAGACGTGTCGTTTGAAACTGCTCAATGGCTTTCTTGCGGATTGCCCGCACAGCTTTATCACCAGGTAAGTCGTTGATAGACTGATTGAAATTATTGATAATATCTTCTTCAACCGCTAACAAGTTTTGCTGTGCCTTCATATTCAATAACCTCAAACCGCTTCCCTGATAAGATCAGCATACCCATTTTGCTCTAAATACAGCGCTAAAGATTTGTCTCCGCTTTTGATAATTCGTCCTTTATAAAGAACATGCACCGTATCAGGAATAATATAATTAAGCAGTCGTTGATAGTGGGTAATCACTAAAAATGAACGTTTTGAATCCCGAAGTTTATTAACACCATCTGCAACAATTTTTAATGCATCAATATCCAAACCAGAATCCGTTTCATCTAAAACGCAAAGTTTAGGTTCAAGAAGTGCCATTTGTAAAATTTCAGCACGTTTTTTTTCTCCCCCTGAAAAACCTACATTTAATGGACGTTTGAGCATGTCCATATCTATTTCAAGCTTAGCTGAAACCTCTTTAACATGTTTTATAAATTCAGGAATTTTAAGTTCTTCATCACCACGTGCTTTGCGTTGAGAATTCATCGCAACTTTTAAAAATTCCATCGTTGCTACCCCTGGTATTTCCATTGGATATTGAAATGCAAGAAAAATACCATATGCAGCACGTTCTGCTGGATCCATTTCTAAAAGTGATTGTCCATTATAGAGAATATCACCTTCTGTTATTTCATAATCATCACGACCAGCAAGCAAATAAGATAAAGTCGATTTTCCAGCTCCATTTTGCCCCATAATCGCGGCAACTTCTCCATCTTGAACTGTCAAATTTAAACCACGAATAACTTCTGTATCGGTCCCAGCAATACGGGCGCGCAAATTTTTTATCTCTAACATCATTTAATCCTGTTCTGGCTGTTTTTTCAGATACCAATGCATACATTTTGCCTTAGCATCTATCTCTTTTTGTGATCACCATAGAAGTTATCTTTTACGTTATTTTCTACTATTATAGCCTTATTTGCATCAAGTCTTCGATTTATCTCATTAAATAAAATTATCCAACACTTCCTTCAAGGCTAATGCCAATAAGCTTTTGTGCTTCAACAGCAAATTCCATGGGAAGTTTTTGAATAACTTCTTTTACAAAACCATTGACAATTAATGCGATAGCTTCTTCTTCGGGAATTCCTCTTTGCATAACATAAAAAAGTTGGTCATCAGAAATTTTTGATGTTGTGGCTTCATGTTCAAACTGAGCTGTTGCATTTTTTGCTTCAATATAAGGAACTGTATGTGCCCCACAATCATTTCCGATTAACAAACTATCACATTGCGTAAAATTACGTGCATTTTGCGCTTTTCGATATGCTGTGACTTGTCCTCGATAAGTGTTATTTGAAAAACCAGCAGAAATCCCTTTGGAAATAATACGACTGGAGGTATTTTTTCCTAAATGAATCATTTTTGTACCTGAATCAATTTGTTGGTGACCGTTTGCGACAGCAATAGAATAAAATTCTCCACGCGCATTATCACCACGAAGTAAACATGATGGATATTTCCAAGTAATCGCAGAACCAGTCTCAACTTGTGTCCAAGAAATTTTAGAGTTATCACCTCGACAATCTCCACGCTTCGTCACAAAATTATAAATACCGCCCTTTCCATCTTTATCACCAGGGTACCAGTTTTGTACCGTAGAATATTTAATCTCTGCATTTTCGAGGGCAATAAGCTCAACAACAGCAGCATGAAGCTGGTTTTCATCACGTTGGGGGGCTGTACACCCTTCAAGATAAGAAACATAGGAATCTTCAGCAGCAATAATCAATGTTCGCTCAAATTGGCCTGTATTGCGTTCATTAATCCTAAAATACGTTGAAAGCTCCATAGGACAACGAACCCCTTTGGGAATATAAACAAATGAACCATCTGTAAAGACAGCTGCATTTAAGGCCGCATAATAATTATCCCCCACTGGCACAACGGTTCCCAAATATTCTTTAATAAGCTCAGAATGTTCAATAATCGCCTCTGAAATAGAGCAAAAAATTACACCAGCACGTGCCAGTTCTTTTTTAAATGTTGTCACAACAGAAACAGAATCAAAGACCGCATCAACAGCCACCTGCCCCGATACAGATACACTGTCATCAAACGTAGAGGGATCAGACTGTTTTCTTACCCCTGCCAAAATCTCTTGTTCTTTAAGGGGAATGCCAAGTTTTTCGTACGTTGCTAATAACTCAGGATCCACTTCGTCCAAAGATTTTGGTCCTGTATGATTTTTAGGGGCAGCATAATAATAAAGCTCCTGAAAATCAATTTTAGGATATTCAAGACGCGCCCAATGTGGCTCTTGCATTGTCAACCAACGGCGGTAAGCTTGTAAGCGCCATGTTAGCATCCATTCAGGCTCATTTTTTTTAGCAGAAATAAATTTGATAATATCTTCATTCAAACCTTTCGGCGCTTTATCCGTTTTAATTTTCGTTTCAAAGCCATATTTATATTGGTCAACATCTATCTCACGAACTTGGCGTATCGTTTCTTGTACTGCCGGCATAAATCTTCTCCATTTTTTGGCATCAAAAACCGGTAACTAAAAGTCTTGTTTTTACAAGATTAAAGTTAAGCAAGTTATTTCTTAGGCTATAGGCAAAGTGCGAAAATTTCAATCAAAGTTATTTTATTTTTAAAATAATTCTAATTTTTATAATTTCTTCATGATGAATTTTATCCTTTTTTCTTGTTAATCATTTGAGAAAAAAACAATAGAAAATCATCAATGTCTTCAGAAGTTGTATCACGTCCTATCGAAATGCGAATAGCGCCATTTGGAACATGATACCCCATTGCTTCCAAAACTTTGCTTTGTTTTACTTTTCCTGAAGAACAAGCAGAACCAGCCGATACAGAAAAACCTTCTAAATCAAAAGCAATTTGCATTGTTTCAGCTTTTATATTTTTCACGGTAAAGTAAGTTGTATTTGGCAAACGTTGAACTCTTTTGCCAAATATTTCAATATCTTGACTTATTTTTTGGAGTCCATCTTCTAATTTACCACGTAAATATATTAACTGTTTTATTTCTTCCTGTGTGAAACAATCAGCCATTGCTGCCCCAAAAGCAGCAATAAGGGGCAATGCTTCTGTTCCTCCACGAAAGCCTTTTTCTTGCCCTCCCCCAGTAATAAGAGGAGTTGGCATGAGAAGATTGCCACATGAAACAAATGCACCAACTCCTTTAGGACCACCAACTTTATGGGCAGAAAGTATAAAAAAGTCTCCTCCTAGCTGATTAATATCCACGAAATTTTTATCGATATATTGAGTCAAATCAACAACAAGAGTGCCTCCTAAATTCCGAACAATAGCAGCTATTTCTTTTAACGGTTGAATAACACCAGTTTCACTATTTGCAGCTTGAATAGCAACAAGAGGTAAACCTTTTGTTTTATCGTGAATCTTTAAGAGTGAGGTTAATTTATCTTGTTGAATAAGCCCATCTTGATCAACAGCAATGACACTTATCAATTCCCTAGCAAAACGCCCTCCTTCTGCAACAGAAGGATGCTCAGTTGCTCCAAGGTAAAGATGAGAAAATTGAACCTTTGCATTCCCCATCGTGTAAAAGGGTGTTAACAAAGTCATTGCTGCTTCACTCGCTCCAGAGGTAAAGACAACGTTATCTGGATCTGTTTTAAGATTTTCAGCGATTTGTCGACGCGCCTTTTGCAATACAGTTTTAGCTGCACGCCCTTCCTTATGAACGGATGATGGATTACCAAATATCTCTAAAGATTCCAGTAACGCCATCCGCGCCATTTTTTTGAGCGGTGTTGTTGCGTTATGATCAAAATATCGACGTTTGATAACCATTTTACATCGCAATCATTAATCTTATGAATTGATTAAAAAAATAGCGCAATTTTCTTGAAAAGTGCACTTAAAAAAGAATATCTAATGATTATTTAAGAGATTCTATGGTAAAAGTCGACCAAGATCAATGAGAGCCTTTTATAGCATTTAAGGAGCATTTTATGCCAGAAATTATTTTTAACGGTCCCGCGGGTCGGCTCGAAGGGCGTTATCAACCTTCACAACAGAAAAATGCACCCATTGCGATCATTTTGCATCCTCATCCCCAATTTGGTGGAACGATGAATCATAAAATTGTCTATGATCTCTTTTATATGTTCCAACAACGTGGCTTTACAACTCTCCGTTTTAACTTTCGAGGTATTGGTCGCAGTCAAGGGGAATTTGATTATGGAATAGGAGAACTTTCAGATGCGGCGGCGGCTCTCGATTGGGTGCAAACACAACATCCAGACTCTAAAAATTGCTGGGTAGCGGGATATTCATTTGGAGCATGGATTGGTATGCAACTTTTAATGCGCCGACCAGAAATTGAAGGTTTTATCTCTGTTGCCCCTCAGCCTAATGTTTATGACTTTTCATTTCTTGCACCTTGTCCCTCCTCTGGACTTATCATTCATGGTGGTATCGATAAAGTTGCCCCTCCTAAAGATGTTCAACTGCTTGTTGATAAATTGAAAACACAAAAAGGTATCATCATCACACAAGAAATACTGGAAGGGGCTAATCACTTTTTTAGTGGATATCATGAAGAACTGATTGAACGATGTGCCCACTATTTGGATAACCACATCACCAATGAACTTCTAGGCTCTCCTCCTGAAATACTTTCACTCACTTAGGAAAACACGAAAGATTTATAAAAAGATCAGCAAAAATCGTTTCTGATCATAATGAGGTGATTTCTTTTCAGACTGTATTTGCGATTTTTCTAAATTTTGTTTCTATTGGCTTATGTTTTTTAGCGTAAAAAGGGAATAGTCCCCGTATTATTATCTTCATGATCAATGTGTCTGGTTTTCTTGTGATATGTGCGTCATTTATGGTAGATAAGGCATTAATGATCCATTATATAATCATCTATTATATAAATCAAAAAAATGCCCTCTTAAATTAGGAAATTAACTCTGTGTTTGCCTTTAAATCTGATTTTTTACACATTATGAGCGAACGTGGTTTTATCCACCAAATTTCGGATGAAAAAGGCTTAGATGATCTTTTTTCAAAAGAAACGGTAAGCGCTTATACTGGATTTGATCCAACAGCATCAAGCTTACATGCTGGAAGTCTTCTTCAGATTATGATGCTTTATTGGCTACAAAAAACGGGGCATCGCCCCATTGCTTTGATGGGCGGAGGGACAGGATTGATCGGTGATCCTTCCTTTAAAGATGAAGCACGACGGCTTCTAACACAAGAGGATATTGCAGCCAATATTGATGGTATTAAAAAGGTATTTGCTAACTATTTAACATTTGGTGATCGAGAAACCGATGCTTGTATTGTGAATAATGCGGAATGGTTGTGCCATTTAAACTACTTAGAATTTTTGCGTGATGTCGGAAAACATTTTTCTGTCAACCGTATGTTGTCATTTGATTCTGTCAGATTGAGACTTGAGCGTGAGCACTCTTTGTCCTTCTTAGAATTTAATTATATGATTCTGCAAGCTTATGATTTTGTTGAACTTTATAAACGTTATGGCTTGCGTATGCAAATGGGAGGCTCTGATCAATGGGGCAACATTATTAACGGAATCGAATTGGGACATCGTTTAGGAACTCCGCAATTATATGCATTAACATCACCCTTGCTGACAACCTCTTCCGGTGCCAAAATGGGTAAATCATTGAATGGTGCGGTGTGGCTTAATGCCGATATGCTTTCACCTTATCAATTCTGGCAATATTGGCGTAATACAGAAGACGCTGATGTAACACGTTTTTTAAAGCTCTATACGACATTACCCATGGATGAGATTCTTAAACTTTCTCTCTTACAAGGGACTGAAATTAATGAGGCAAAAAAAATTCTTGCAACAGAAGTTACAGCCATGTTGCATGGGCGTGCTCTCGCCGATGCAGCCGCAGAAACTGCCCGAAAAACATTTGAAGAAAAAACACTTGGAGAAAATCTTCCAACCGTTGAAATGAGTGCAATAGAATTAAAAACAGGCACTGGATTGCTCTCTCTTTTAGTCAAAGCAGGACTTGCAAAATCAAACAGTGAGGCGCGCCGTCATATTCAAGGTGGAGGGATACGTGTTAATGATCAAATAATAAAGGACGAAACACACCTTATTATTGAAAAAGATGTCACAGCAGAAGGAATCATTAAACTTTCTTTTGGTAAGAAAAAGCATATATTGATTAAACCTCTATAATCTATTGATGTCTCATTCATTCTATAGATTATTGTCCATGATAGTGATGTTTCTTGCGCCTTCTTTACTCATTTTTTATTGAATTTTTATGACAGAATAATTTTTACATGATAGCAAAAGATCTTTGAAATTGGTGTTATTCTAAAGAGTTGAAATTTTATTCCTTCTCTATGCTCGTCATTGATCTTTTCACTCAAAAAGAAAGATAAAAAATGATAAAATCAATGAAAGGTACTCTTGCTCCTGATTTTAATTTGCCACGCGATGGAGGAGAGACAATCTGTCTTTCTGACTTTAGAAGCAAACTTGTTGTTTTATATTTTTATCCCAAAGATGATACGAGTGGATGCACAAGCGAAGCTCTTGATTTCACACAATTAAAGACGAAGTTTGAGGAAATCGGTGTTGCTGTTATTGGAATCTCTCCAGATAATGTAAAAAAACACGATAAATTTAAACAGAAGCATGGACTTGATGTCATTTTGGTTTCTGATGAAGAAAAAACAACCCTTGAAGCATATGGTGTTTGGGTGGAAAAAAGCATGTATGGACGCAAATATATGGGTGTCGAACGAAGCACTTTTTTAATTGATGCAAATGGAAAAATCGCAGAAGAATGGCGCAAAGTGAGTGTATCTGGACATGCTGAAAACGTTTTAGCTGCTGCAACGCTTTTACATCGTAATGATGGTGTATAAACGAGAGGTGTACTATACTTTTAAAAGCAACAGCCTACCCCAATTGACTTTATTTTTCCAAGGGATTCAATTTTTGCAATATGTTCGTTTATAAAGATAACTAATTATTTATCATTAAAATTAATCCTCCGAATATTGTAAACTTTTTTCCTTTCGGATCCTTCTTATCTTGAATTAATCAAAAAACTTACTTGCGTCCATCATAAGCAGGATTAGCTTAAAGAGACTGTTGAAAAAAGAACAAGAGAATACCTCTTTCAATCTTTTACGTATCAAGGACTATCGATACATCACAACATTAATAAAACAAACAGTTTAAGAAATAAATCGACACGATTTGAGGTAGAGATATATCATTAACGAATGTTCTCAATTTCTTTGTTTTTTCCATAAATACGTTGAGAAAGTGCCGCCTCTATAAATGCATCTAAGTTTCCATTAAGGACGGATTGTGGATCAGTATTTTCAATCCCTGTACGTAAGTCTTTTACAAGTTGATAAGGTTGAAGAACATAAGATCTAATTTGATGTCCCCATCCGATTTCTGTTTTAGAAGATTCAACAGCATTGGTTTCTTCTTCTCTTTTTTTGAGCTCTTCTTCATAAAGACGGGCACGCAACATCGACCAAGCCGTGGCACGATTTTTATGCTGAGAACGCTCAGTTTGACACTGAACAACAATCCCCGTTTTTATATGTGTGATGCGAACGGCAGAATCTGTCGTATTAACATGTTGTCCCCCTGCTCCCGATGCACGATAGGTATCAATACGCACATCTGCTTCTGAAACATCAACTTCAATATTGTCATCAATAACCGGATAAACCCAAATGCTTGCAAAAGAGGTATGGCGCTTTGCATTCGAATCAAATGGGGAAATTCGTACCAAGCGATGAACGCCTGATTCTGTTTTTAACAATCCATAAGCATTATGCCCTTTTACAAGAATCGTCGCTGACTTTATTCCTGCTTCTTCTCCATCATGAATTTCTAAAACTTCAACCTTCATTTCATGCTGTTCAGCCCAGCGCATATACATACGCAACAACATAGAAGCCCAATCTTGACTTTCTGTTCCCCCTGCTCCAGCATGAACTTCCAAATAGGTATCATTGGAATCTGCCTCTCCTGAAAGAAGCACATCAATTTGCCTTTTATCGATCTCACTTTTAAGATGACGTATTGAATTTTCTGCATCAGCGATAATTTCAACATCACTTTCTTCTTCGCCCATAGCGATAAGCTCAATGCATTCTTCAAGTGTTTTTGTAAATGATAAAAGGCCATTGATTGAATCATCAAGACGTTGACGCTCACGCATCATATCCTGTGCTTGTTGCGCATCATCCCATAATGATGGATCTTCTGCTTTTTGATTAAGATATTCGAGACGCTTTAGTGATTGATCCCAGTCAAAGATGCCCCCTTAGCAATTGAATTGCCTTCTGGATTTCATCAACTAATGTTTCTATTTCTGCTCGCATAATTTAACACCGTATTTTTCTATACTCTTTCTGGTTATGTCTCTTAGCATTTTATACAAATTTAATAGATTGCGTTAGAAAATGGAACAAGTTCATCATTCTATTAAAAGGACCAACACTATAAAAAACAGATAAAAACAAGACTCATGGCAAAGGAGATTTTATCGATTAATACAGCCCACCTGTCCCACTTTCAAGGGCTTTGTTGACTTGTGGAGAAGTGGTTACTGCAGGGACACCTTCTTGAAAAGAATTCGTTCCCCCAATGACTTGATATATATCAGCAGGACCAGTCCCTGGTTTAAATGCTTCTATAATGACATCTTGATCTCCTCTTTCTGCAAGCATTCCTGTTTTTCGATTAATTGGCATTAAAATCATACCCTTTGGCATCTTAAAGGGAACATCTGGTTTCCCCTTCAGAGCTGCTTCCATAAACTCACCAAAAATAGGTGCTGCCAATGAACTTCCCGTACCATTATATCCCAACGATGCTGGTTGATCGTAACCAACAAAAACGCCAACGACGAGATCAGGAGTAAATCCCATAAACCAAACATCTTTAGAATCATTAGTGGTTCCTGTTTTAGCGGCAATATGTCGATTAAGATAACGTAAACGCGCAGCTGTACCGCGTTGAACAACCCCTTCCATCATTGATGTAATTTGATAAGCCGTCATAGGATCAAGAACTTGATCTCTCTCATCAATCAATGTAGGTTCTCTTTGATTGTTCCATGAATGCGTATTACAATTTTCACAAATACGATCATCATGACGATAAATTGTCTTCCCATAACGATCTTGAATTCGGTCTATCAGAGAAGGTTTAATAGAGCGTCCCCCATTGGCAATAACGGAATAAGCTGTAACCATCCGTAACACTGTTGTTTCAGCAGCTCCTAAAGCCATGGGAAGATAAGGCTGTAATTTATCGACCACACCAAAGCGCTCTGCATATTCAGCGACAAGAGGCATTCCCATATCATTGGCAAGCCGTACTGTCATAAGATTACGAGAATGCTCAATGCCATAACGCAGTGTTGAAGGTCCTGCAAAGGTACCACCATAATTTTTAGGTTGCCAAACTTCACCATTATATTGGCGAACTTCGATGGGACCATCTAAGATAAGCGTTGCTGGTGTATATCCAATGTCGAGCGCTGCTGCATAGACAATCGGCTTAAAAGAAGAGCCCGGTTGACGATAAGCTTGAGTTGCACGATTAAATTCAGATGCAGCAAAAGAAAAACCTCCCACCATCGCAAGAACCCGCCCTGTATGAGGTTCCATAGCAACGATGGCCCCTTCAACCTTGGGTATTTGCTGTAAACGATAAGTGTTGTTTGTATTGGATAGTTTTTCAACAAAAATGACATCCCCCACTTGCAGAACATGAGACAAGCTCTGAACAGTTCTTCGATAACCATTTTCTTTCACAACATGGAGTGCCCATTTTGAATCAGCTTCAGATAAAACAGCCATTTCGCGTTTTTTTGAGAGTAGCCCCGAAGCTTCGCGCTGTGGCTGTAAACCAATCTCTACTTTATTGGGATTTGCAGAAAGAACGACAGCTAAACGCCATTCAGGAACATCACTTAACCCCGTGATATTCGCAAGTTCTATCCCCCAATCATCTTTCTTATCAATATGTGCATAAGCTCCGCGCCATCCTTGTGCATGATCAAATTTAATTAATCCATTGTGTAAAGCCCGTCGAGCAAGAATTTGCAAATGCGGATCAAGCGTTGTACGAATTGAAAGACCACCTTCATAAAGTGTTTTAGCCCCATAGCGATGCATTAAACGACGACGCACTTCTTCAGTAAAGTAATCAGCCGCAAAAACATAGCTATCGCTTCCACGCATTGTCGCTCCTAAAGGCTTAGCTTTCGCTTTTTCACCTTGTTCACGCGTGACATACCCATTTGCAACCATCCGGTCTATAACCCAATTGCGCCGATCAATAGCACGCTGCGTATTCTTAAACGGATCATAATTTGCTGGTCCTTTTGGAAGAGCCGCCAAATAAGCACACTGTTCTAGCGTCAAATCATTGACGGATTTATTGAAATAGGTCAAAGAAGCAGCGGCTATACCATAAGTACCACGACCCAAATAAATTTCATTGAGATAAAGTTCGAGAATATGATCTTTTGAGTAAGTTTTTTCAATACGCATTGCTAAAATAGCTTCCTTAAATTTACGCTCTAGCGTTGTTTCTGAACTTAAAAGGAAGTTTTTAGCGACTTGTTGCGTTATAGTTGATGCACCTTCTGGACGTCTTCCAACACCAATATTACGGATATTATTGATCAAAGCTCGAGAAAGTCCTTCGGGATCTAAACCAAAATGATGATAAAAGTTTTTGTCTTCGGCCGAAATAAAAGCATCTTTAACGAGCTTTGGGACTGATTGAATCGGTAAATAGAGGCGATGTTTTGTTGCAAACTCTGCCATAAGACGACCATCAGAAGCATGGACACGGGTCATTACCGGTGGCTCATAAAGTGAAAGAACTTCATAATCAGGAAGTGCATTTGCTCGACCACTGGTCATAACACCCCATGTTATTGCGCCACAAAGTCCAGTAGCAACAAAAAAACGAAGAAGATATCTTAAAAAAATCATCATAAAAACGGCTATCGCTTTCTTAAGAATTGATCAAAGAAAAAATATGTTACTTCAATCACACCACGTGGATAACACCACAAGATTGAGACAAAGAAAAAATTGTTTTCTATCTTTTATTTATACTAGGATACACTAGAAACCCATATTGATACTCTATTTTCTCATAAATTTAAAGAGGCTGTACCATTTTCTGCCTATAATCAGCAAATTGACGAATAGAATGAGCAATAGAGGCTGCCATTTGTTTTCTCCAATGAGGGTCGTTTAATAACTTTTCATCCTCTTTATTAGATAAATAACCTATCTCTATCAAGACAGAGGGTATATCTGAAGCTCTTAAAACTTGAAAATTAGCATAGCGATGAGGATTATTGATCAAGTTTATATGGCTCTTTGATAAACTTGAAATAACACTATTTGCAAAATTAACCGAAAATGTATGCGTTTCACGTCGTGTAAGATCCATCAAAATATCTGTAACTTCAAGCGTTTCATCTGCAGGCAACCCATCAAGTAAATCAACCTTATTTTCACTTTCAGCTAAAGATTTCGCAATGGCATCAGAGGCTTTATCTGATATGGTATACACTGTGGCACCACGAAGAGAATGTACATCAATCGTATCCGCGTGAATGGATATAAAAAGATCAGCATCAAACTCTTGCGCTTTTTTAACTCTTTCACTTAATCTTAAAAAAATATTAGAATCACGCGTTAAAGCAACGCTAATATGAGAGTCTTTTTGTAATTCATCTCGCAGTGCCCGCGCAAAATCTAAAGTTACATCCTTTTCTAAAATTCCAGTAACCCCCCGTGCACCACCATCAATACCACCATGACCAGGATCAAGAACAACACGAAATTTTTGTGCCGAAATCAACGGTTCTTTTCTATCAAAATTGGTCCTTTGCTGGTTCTTTAATATATTATTAAATTTTTCTTGTGTACTTTTACGAATATCAACCAGCAACTGCCATAAACCATTGTCTAATTTTTTTATGATACTTTTTTCAACAACAAAAGCTGTTTTGCTTGTCAAAATAATGCGTGAAGTCTGTATATCAGAGAATGCATAACGCACATCTGAGAGCATAACGGACAATGTACTCTGTTTCTTTAAAGGCGAATTTTGTATTGAAAAGTCAATTGTAGGTAAATTGATAACCAAACGTGCAGGCCTATCCAAAATCTGCAAACGAACATTTGGTTTTGAATTGAAAACCGCAATTATACGCGTATGAGCACTATCACCAATGGTTCGAAAATTAATAAGTTTCAAAGAATCTTCAGCGTGAACACTGGTTTGGCATACCAAAAAAAATAATAAAAAGCATGTGAATTGCACAATAACATCCCAACAGGCTGTTTTCAGCTTTTGGGTAAAAAAAATTCTTATCATAAGCAAAGTACTCTACACTACATTTATAATAATTTATCTTGGTTATATAAAAACGATCCACCAATTTATTCTCTATTTTTCAATAAATGCTAATCCCCTTCATTATAAACACTCAAAAATGAAATTAAGGTAATAAAAATATTATCACGATACATGATTTACATTGTTACTTGCCAAACGTATGATATCAACATAAAAGAATATTGTGCTTCCTAACTGATAATAGATCTCATTATCTGTAACTCATAGTAAGTTGTCTTTAAAGGGGTTGTTGCATATTATGCGTTGAGACTTTGTTATGGATGAAAAATTTCTATGTTATAAAATTAGGATTGCATTAATTAAGATTCGTTGGTTCGGATATCCGAACTGTTTTAAAGATTATTCTACCAGAGACTTTTAAGAAATATGAGTCATAAAAAACGGATGGAAATGATGATGAGAAATGGTGTAAATGCAGTCATGCATCTACACGTGATGTTCCGTCCTGTTTTTCTGGTACCTCCCTTTTATGGCAGACAGCCCTTTACGTCTACGAATAATTACACCGTTCGTTTAAATAAAATTGTGCATGTCGCCTTCAGGATATTAACTTATGTCAAACAAAATGCTTATAGATGCCTCCCATCCGGAGGAAACACGTGTTGTTGTTATTCACGGCAACAAAATTGAGGAACTTGATTTTGAATCAGAACATAAAAAACAGCTCAAGGGGAATATTTATCTTGCACGTATTACCCGTGTAGAACCATCTCTCCAAGCAGCTTTTGTTGAATATGGTGGAAACCGACATGGTTTTTTAACATTTTCTGAAATTCATCCTGACTATTATCAAATTCCTATTGCTGATCGCCTTGCCCTTCTTGAAGAAGAGGAAAAAGCAGCTGTAGGAGAAAATCCAGCAGATGTTTTCACGGAAGAAACAACTAAAAATAAGAAACGCTCCAGAAGAACAAAAAAAAATGCGAAAAACAATGTCATAGCAGCCGATGTTGAAAATGATATCGCATCCGAATCTGTAACAATTGATCATACAGAAGAAATATTAAATGCGGATGCCTCTTATGATGAGATTGAAATGGTCGGTGCTGAGGACATCCGTGAAGAGCTCCCAACGTACCAAAGAAAACAAGGGCGCCAGTATAAAATTCAAGAAGTAATTAAACGACGTCAAATTTTGTTGGTGCAAGTCATCAAGGAAGAACGTGGTAATAAAGGTGCTGCACTTACAACATATCTCTCTCTAGCAGGTCGTTATTCTGTTCTCATGCCCAACACAGCACGCGGTGGTGGTATTTCACGAAAAATTACGAATGTGCAAGACCGTAAACGTCTTAAAGAAATTGTAAAAGAATTAGCCGTTCCAAAGGGTATGGGCGTTATCTTGCGAACCGCTGGCGCCAATAGAACAAAAGCTGAAATTAAACGCGATTATGAATATCTTATGCGGCTATGGGATACTATTCGCACTTTAACACTTGAATCAACGGCACCATGCCTTGTTCATGAAGAAAGTAATCTCATAAAGCGTTCTATACGAGATCTTTATAATAAAAACATTAGTGAAATTCTTGTCTCTGGAGACCAAGGATATCGTGAAGCAAAAGACTTTATGCGTATGCTTATGCCAAGTCACGCAAAAGTCGTGCAACCTTATCGCGATCCTACACCTATTTTTGCAAGAAATAATATTGAAATTCAGCTTGATAAAATGTTGCAACCACAGGTTTCTTTAAAATCTGGTGGTTATCTTGTTATTAATCAAACAGAAGCGCTTGTTGCTATTGACGTAAATTCTGGACGCTCTACGAAAGAATTCTCTGTCGAAAAGACAGCCTTACAAACTAATCTTGAAGCTGCAGAAGAAGTAGCGCGTCAATTGCGCTTACGTGACCTTGCTGGTTTAATCGTGATTGATTTTATTGACATGCTTGAAGAACGCAATGTGCGACTGGTCGAAAAAAAATTAAAAGACTGTTTAAAAAATGATCGTGCTCGTATTCAAGTTGGTCATATTTCACACTTCGGCCTTTTAGAAATGAGCCGTCAACGTATTCGTATATCCGTTTTAGAAAGTACAACACAGCCCTGTCCTCATTGCGCAGGAACAGGAAGTATACGTTCTGAATCATCAATTGCTTTACATGTCATGCGCTCAATTGAAGAATATCTTCTTCATAATTCGCAATATAATATTATAGTGCGCACACCCGTAGCAACAGCACTTTATGTGTTAAATCATAAACGCAATATTCTTGTTAATTTAGAAGCACGCTTTAAACTTAATATTAGTATTGAAGCAGATGATAGTATTGGAACGCAGCATCTTGTTATTTCTAGAGGCACAATAGCAGAAAGTATTTCTCAATCTTCATTTGAAGATGATAATAAGCAAGAAATTGAAGATTCTGTTTTCATAAAAAGTGAATCTCTTGAAAATTCCCCTCCCACTGAAACAAATCAAAAACGTCGACGCAAAAATCGTCACGATGAAATGACTGATCATTCTCTCTCCGCTATTGATAAAAAAGAAGATACCTTGAGTGATGATTCTTATCGTCGAGGACGCCGTCGAGGACGTCGTGGTGGTCGACGCAATCAAGATAATAGTTTTCATCAGATTCGCGTTCCTTACGCAGAACCAGTAGGAGATTTTGCTAAGCAAGCTTTAGCAGAAATTAAAGCAGCGCACCGCAAACGTCGTGTTCCATCTGCTAAATCTTCTAAACTTGAAGAAATAAAAAATGATACACAAGCTCTCGCTGTACAACAGCAAGATGAAGCGACAAAAGTTGATACAAGTGTTAAAACTAAAAAACGTAAAACACGTTCTTCAAAGGCAGTAGACAATAATCTTTCTCTAGAGAATGATCAAAATGTCGCCGAAGAAAAACCTACAAACAGTTCAGTCCGTAAAATTAAAACAAAAAAAGCAGGTAAATCTGTCCATGAGGGAGAGGATAAAACTCCTGAAAATGGTAAGAAATCAACACGTAGAACACGTAAAAAATCATCCTCTAAAGAAACAACAGAAATACAAAAAACATTAGAGGCAGTCAGTATAATGGAGGTGGGGGAAGTTATCGAATCCTCTCCTTCCCAAATTGAAAAAACGATTAACCAACCCATTGTTATCTCATCAGAATCTAATGATGCTCCTAAAACTGCACGTATTGGTTGGTGGAAACGTAGAACTCTTTCAAAAAATTAACAATTAAAAAAACCGCCACAAAAAATTGTGGCGGTTTGAATAACAGAAAAAGTTTCAATAAATTCCGTATTATTTTTGTTTTGCTTTCTCTTGCTCAGCCCGCATACGCTCTTCAATTTCTTTTTGATTGGATTGAATGGCTTGCTGCAGCTTTATTTGCTCTTGTTGGAAATCTTTTTCTTCCATACCAGGACCGGTATACGCAGCTGTAAATCCATTAAGAGAAAATTCAATAGGATTAGCTGAACCACGGAAATTAACTGTGGTTACAACCATTTTTGTACCACTTTTCATAGCTGCGATAAGCTTATCATCTAAGACATCATTAGCAATACAACTTGGTCCATTACAAATGATATAAGGAATTTTTTTAGAGAAGCCATCACCTATTTGAATGTTAACACCTTCTGGTAAAAAACGACCTGTAGGTACTTGAATACCTATACGTTTTTCATTTTGTTTCCCTTTTATTTCAACAAGATTAAAAGCCGTTAAAGGTTGTCCCGTATTCGATAATACAGTATTCATTGTATTACAAATATCAACATCATGCTGCTTACTGCAAACTTTGTACCAACCTTGCGATAAAGTTTGCGCATTTGCAGAAATACCAGCTATAAGAAAAAGGGCAGCCGCTCCAACTAATACTGAAACAGCAGAATAGACATTTTTATGCGACATGATTAAGTTAATCCTTTCAACGCGCTCTTAAGTAACTTAAAAAAATATTAAATATAACTTCAACTTAAATTTATTAAATTATAATGAAATAATACTTAATTTTATCATTTTTACTTCAATATTAAAAAAAAAGTCAAATTTAGAGAAAAAACTACGATAAGCCATTTAAATTTTTATACACTCAATATAGCATTCCCCTCTTTATCACATGGGTGTTTGATGGAATTTATCCATAAAACATCTTTGTGCGTCTGCGCTAAGATTGCATAAACGAATCAATATTGCAATATCAATTAAAGTAAACTCCTATACTATTCTAAAAATCTTACGAATTTAAACATTTACTACTCTTAAGCTGTAAGGCTTTAGCAACAAATATTGCAATGCATGAAATTCCAAAATATCGGATAAAATCTTAATATTTTTATCTGTTCCTCGTATAAATGAAAAGGATAAAGCTAACCTATAAGGATAATTGATGAACTAAATCCATTCTTAATCTGCAGCTTAAAAAATTGTAAAAGAATTTTTTCTGTAAACAATTTTCTATCATTGTTTATGAAACAATAGTAGTATGCTTTTGTTATAAAGAATCTTTCGTAATAAAACCTTTATATTTATAGCTTTTGGCAGCAAAAGCTGAGTTTTAAAATACGTGACTAAGAAATTAATTTTTCTTAATTTGACGACACATTTTTTCAGACAAAAAATCTATAGCTGATGAAAACATTTTTATAATAAACTTCCTTTAGAAGAGAATAACATATTAATCTATAAGAATAATTTAGTGTTTTTATAATGAAGGTTACGCATTGCTTCACGCTTTTTTTTATCGCATTGCTTTAATGGGATCACACCGTGCCATTGTAATACATATTTATGCTTTATGCGCTTTTTTAAGAGGCACCTAAACTCATCCGTAAATAATATAACGATAAAGCCATTGAGCTCCCCATTTTTACGTGTATGAATGAGCAAACCAGCATCATCACACTTTGCTCCTACTTCTAATGTTGTGCGATAATAGCTCTTGGTACTCGAAATGATTCGTAAGAGGCATTTTTATTCCTTTCTTGTATAGCTTTTGTCCCGATGCTTTCTCCCCTTGTAATGTACAAGCGAATGATTTTGATTAATTCAACGTAAACAGATTTGGAATGAGAGAATCTTAAACTATTTGTTTTTTTTATTCCATATGTAAAAATTAATTATTATAAATCAATGTATTATAGAAACTCTAATAGCCAAACCTCCCTTATATTGAAACAATAAAATTTATTCACTTTCCCATCACAAAAGGTGTTGGTTATATAAAATAAAAACTATTGAACAAAAGAATAAAATACCCCTTATGGAATCATTTCACTTGTCCAATACTGTCGTACAACATTGGGAAATAACAATTGTATGATAGAGCCGCCTTATAATTTTATTAAACAAAAGTGATGATAATAAAACTTATACACTTCACGGAAAATTTTATATTGTACGATTCATAAGAATCATCATGAAATAAGTTTAGGTGTACTGAGAAATTTGGTATTCGTATTGAAATAAGAACCAGCGTTGATAAGAAAATCAAAAATATTTTATGTTTGAATACGATATAATTATAGCAAAATTTAAAAATTTTTCTTATGCATAAAATGAATAAATAAACTATTAAGGTTTGATTCCTTCAAAATTTAAAGGGAATTTTAATTTTTTTTGGAGCAGATAATCCTTCTATAGAAGCAATGATAACAGCGGTGCTCAATACAGATTTGGATGTCGACTTATATTGCATTAGTTTGTTACTTAAAGAAAACTCTGAATTTCTAGAAAGTTACTGCTTTAATTTCCTGAACAATGGATGGCTCTGTGCCTATTTTAAATATCCACATATTCTGTATGGATATTATTTTTCAACTTTATAACGCGCATAAAAATAGCTTTATCAATTTATTTTGGCTATTTGTCGGATAAAAAATCATTTAAAATAATAAGTGCTGATAAAACTTCCTTCATCTTTCATAATATCGAAGATATAAATGGTTAATGATTTGAACCTTAACATATCACTCTGTTCCCTTATATAAAATAACCTAAAGCTATAAAGTATTTCTCTTATCGTATTAATGAAATAAGATTTATGATACGAAATGAACAGCCATTAAAATGATTAAATTGTATCTTATGTAATAAGAATAATAATAGCTTAGATATGAAAAATTATTTATATAATAAATAATTAAAAATTATATATAACTAAACTATTTATTATAAATATCTCTCTTGTTTAAATTATTAACTTAATTTTTTACTGTATTCACCTAAAGAAATTTTTCATAAAGTTTATAAAATATACTGTTATAAAAAAGTACTCTTTACTTGAACCATTCTTCAAAATGAGAACGCATACGATCTATAATATTCTTTCTCTTTTCTGGCAGCATTATAGTATATATTTCTCTCGTGCTTCTACATAATAAAGGAGCAGCTTTTACATTTGAAGGATTGCTCATCACCATATCCTTTATACCAGTAATTATCTGTTCTTCAAAATCTGAAACACTAATCACCATTCGTTCTTCAAAGTGTCTGATTAATTCAGGATCTATTGAATTGATTGCATCTTTCGCCCAACTAAAATCTTCTTGATTCCAACCAAAATCCTTCCGCAATAAATCCCCTATATCACTGTCCAACAGATTTTCTTCAATTTTACAAGAAAGAACCAGAACGGGATAGAATCGTACCGTTTCATCAATCTCTCTATCGTTAAGGATTTCTACACTTGCTGTATCACCAGTCGTTCCTAATTCAGAAGCGCTTCGAGACTTTAGATATTTTTTAGCTTTACTTAATTTTCTTTCATACTCTCCTACTCTATACTCTCTTGCCCTATGCGCTCTATATGCCAATTCTTCCATTTCTTTCGCTAAGTCACTCAGCCTTGAAGAAAGCTTATAACGCTCTCCATTAAGGTCACTATATTCTTGTATAAGCCTATCATGTTCTATGTTATGAGAGCGTATTTGCGAAAGCGTTAAATCAGCTAATGTCTTTTCAATAAATTTTATCCTCTTTTCAATAACTTGTAGTCTTTCTTTAATACGCTTATATTTCTCATTAAGCGTTAAACCAGAAAGTGATAACTCAGTTAAGCTAAACTCAGCATAAGAGTTTTTTACGCCACACATTAAAGGAAGTAACAAAAAAACTATCGTTAGCAACTTTTGTAATGAAGAAAGCATGTTATCTTGACTTAAATTTTTTCCTTAAAGAACTTACAAAAAACTCTTATGTGCAAGTTCCATTTATTGTGCTTGCACCATCTAAGCTATTTTCTTCATTGTATCAATGCGTATTATAAGCAAAGAACAAAAAATATCTATATAAATGGCTTGTAAATTTAAATATTATTTTATAAAAATAATAAATGGATACTTATATAGAATAATCTTATAAAAACAAGGAATAGTGTTGAAAAGTAGAAAAACTACTTTAAACAGAATGTTGTTCTGCCATTTCTACAAGCTGTGTCATAATCGTTGCTGCTCCAATAAGTCTTTCATCAACGGTAGTCCAATCCCGAATAAGAGCGATACTTTGATCTGGACGAATTTTTGCCATTGAACCTTGTTTTCCTACCCACTGAACAAGAGCCATACTATTGGCGAAATAGTTATTACGAAACTGTATAACTATACCTTTTGGTCCAGCATCTAATTTTTCTACATGAGCTTTTCGACACAAGGTTTTGATATGAAAAACTTTAAGGATGTGTTGAACTTCAAGGGGTAAAGGACCAAAGCGATCAATTAACTCTGCCGCGAATTCATTAATCTGATTTAAATCCTCAAATTCTGTCAAGCGTCGGTAAAGCCCCATACGTAATGATAAGTCAGGCACAAAACTTTCTGGGATCATTACGGTTGTACCAAGTGAAATTTGAGGGGACCATTGCTTATCCTCACTTATCTCTCCATCTTTTAATTCAGCAACAGCTTCTTCAAGCATTTTTTGATAAAGTTCAAATCCAACTTCCTTGATATGTCCTGATTGTTCCTCACCTAAAAAATTGCCTGAACCACGAATATCCATATCATGGCTTGCTAATTGAAAGCCTGCCCCTAATGTATCAAGAGATTGTAACACCTTAAGACGACGATCAGCTGCAGGTGTTAAAACTTTACCAGAAGGAAATGTAAAGAGTGCATAAGCACGTTGTTTTGAGCGCCCTACCCTTCCTCGTAACTGGTAAAGTGCAGAAAGACCAAACATCTCAGCGCGATGCACAATTAATGTATTGGCTGTTGGAATATCAAGACCCGATTCAATAATGGTTGTTGATAGCAAAACATCGTATTGTCCATCGTAAAATGCATTCATAATATCATCAAGTTGCCCAGCCGGCATTTGTCCATGAGCTATAACAAATTTGAGTTCTGGAACATGTGTTTTGAGATATTCTTCTACAAAAGCCAGATCAGAAATACGAGGACAAACATAGAAACTTTGTCCACCACGATAATATTCTCGAAGCAAAGTTTCGCGTATAACAAGTGCATCAAATGGTGAAATAAAAGTACGAACCGCCATTCTATCAACGGGTGGCGTGGTAATTAATGAAAGTTCACGGACTCCTGATAATGCCAATCCTAAAGTTCGTGGTATGGGGGTTGCTGAAAGTGTAAGAACGTGAATATCACTTTTAAGCTCTTTTAAACGCTCTTTGTGTTTTACCCCAAAATGTTGCTCCTCATCAATGATAAGAAGACCTAACCGTAAAAAATTGATTGCACCACTTAATAACGCATGGGTTCCAATGACGATATCGATTGTACCATCTGAAATACCTTTTTTAACTTGTGCAATTTCTTTCGTTTTTACAAGCCTTGAAGCATGACCAATTTTAACCGGTAATCCTTGAAAACGCGAAATAAACGTCTTGTAATGTTGACGTGAAAGCAAAGTTGTCGGTACAACAACAGCAACTTGATATCCATTTAATGCTGCAACAAAAGCACTTCGAATAGCCACTTCGGTTTTTCCAAAGCCAACATCACCGCATATCAAGCGATCCATTGGCTTTCCTGAGGCTAAATCATCCAAAACGGCATCAATAGCGTTTATTTGATCTTCTGTTTCTTCATAAGGAAAGCATGCAACAAATTCATCAAATAGTCCAACTGGTGGAAGTAAAGCAGGGGCAGCACGGGTCACACGTTCCGCAGCTATACGGATTAATTGCCCTGCCATTTCTAACAAATGTTTTTTAAGTCGCGCTTTACGTGCTTGCCAAGCAACACCCCCTAATTTATCTAAAGTTACCTCTGTTCCTTCTGAGCCATAACGTGAAAGAAGCTCAATATTTTCAACAGGTAAAAAGAGTAAATCACCTCCAGCATATTTGATTTCAAGGCAATCTCGCAAAATTCCGGTGGTTGTGATAGTTTTTAGACCAACAAATTGGCCAATACCGTGGTCGATATGCACAACGATATCACCCGAATTTAAAGCAGAAATCTCAGAAATAAAATTTGTATTATTCTTACGCCGCTTTGGTGATCTTATGAAGCGATCGCCCAAAATATCTTGCTCTGCTATAATAGCTAAATCTTCAGCCTCAAAACCATGTTCTATCATGATAACAGCTGCTAATATGCGATCTCGTGGTGTTGCTTTGACAGTTTGCAAGGATTTTACAACATCTATTTTTTTCAATCCATGCTCATCAAGAACTTGTACCAAACGATTGAGAGATCCTTCACTCCAACACGCTAAAAGTACTTTTTTGCCAGCAGCGCGTAAAGAGGCGATATGATCAATAACACTTGAAAAAACATTTTTTTCTTGTGCATTACGCTCTTTTATAAAATCATATCCCTGTTTAACATTGGTGTGAATAACTGTTTGTTCCAAACTTTGTGGAATATTAAAAGGCGAAAAATCAATACGCTGTGAAGATTGTTTCACACATTCCAAAACACGCTCTGGCGTTAAATAGAGAAGACTAGGGTCTATTGGATGATAAGAAGTCGTATTTTCTTTATCATTTTCGCGCTCTTTACGCGCGTTATAATAGTCTTCAACAAGGCGATAGCGTTCAATGAAGACTTCTTCTATAAGATGTTCAAAAACAAGCGGTAAATTGCCACAATGGTCAAAAAAAGTATCAAGGTGTTCATAAAAAAATGGAAGCCAATGTTCCATACCAGCAAAACGCCGACCTTGAGCAATTGCTTCATAAAGCATGGTATTTTTTTGAGATATACCAAATGTACGCGTATAATTGCTTTTAAAACGGCTAATACGTTCTGGTGTGAGAACAACTTCACTCATTGCTTGTAATAAAAGTTCAGTTTTTTGGCGTGTTGTTCTTTGACTTTCTGGATCAAATACGCGAATACTTTCTAACGTATCTCCAAAAAAATCAAGACGTAAAGGTTCAACATCCATCGGAGAAAAGATATCAAGTATTCCTCCTCTTACAGCGAACTCACCAACATCACGAACAACCGTAACGCGTTCAAAACCATTAGTTTCTAAGAATTGGATGAAATGCCCCATGTTATGGCGCTGGCCAACATGTGCGTGAATAAGCTGAGCTTCTATCATTTCACGGGGAGGCAACTTTTGCATAATTGCATTTGCTGTTGTTAATATAATTGCAGGATGTGGATTTTGACGTAAATTGGCCATGCGTGCCAATGCTGATAGTCGACGTGCCATAATAGCAATTCCTGGTGACACGCGATCATAGGGTAAACAATCCCATGCAGGAAATTGAAGTACCGGCAAATTCGGCTCAATAAAATTTAAAACTTGTCGTAAATGCGAAATTTTTGTTCCGTCTCGAACAACATAGATGAGTGGTTTACCTTGTGCAATTTCTGAACTTAATTGAGCAAGGGCGAAGGCTTCAAACCCATCAGTAACGCCATCAAAAATCATATGAACAGAATTATTTTGGGGAATGACAATTTTTTTAAATATAGACATCGAAATCAATAAGTTAAGTAAGTACGATAATTAGCAATATCACGAAAAAGTGGACTATCAATTTCAGAAGGTGGTAAAATTTCTCCGGTAATCCATGTGAGTAAGTCGCGATCATCAAAAGACATAATATATTCAAGTTCAGAGAGCGTTTTATCATTCATCCCTGTGATATGAGCATCAACATAATGTCCAAAAATGAGATCCATTTCACGAATACCGCGATGCCATGCACGAAAAATCAACCGGCGACGACGCGCATCCAATTGATTTTTGTCAACGACAAAAACTGTCATAAAAAGTCTCCTTGAATAAAGTAGTATAAACTATTCAATTTGTTGTATAAAATTTGTATCTTACCTTTAAGGAAGTTCTATAATCTTTTGTTCTTTAAGTGTAATTCGACGATGCATTTGCTTCGCCAAAGCGTAATTATGTGTTGCAATAAGAGCAGAAAGACCAGACTGACGAACCAGAACAGATAAAGCTTGGAAGACGTAAGCTGAAGTTACGGGATCAAGATTTCCTGTAGGTTCATCAGCCAAAAGAACCGAAGGACCATTTGCTACGGCACGCGCAATAGCAACACGTTGTTGTTCTCCTCCCGATAACTCTGAGGGACGATGGTTAGCACGATGCGAAACACGCAGATACGTCAATAATTTACGCGCACGATCTTCTGCTATGGACTTTTTTAATCCTGCTATCATTTGCGGTATCATGACATTTTCTAAAGCCGTAAATTCTGGAAGTAAATGATGAAATTGATAAACAAAACCAATATCATTTCGTCTGATAGTTGTTCGCTCACTATCAGAACGCGTTGCACAAGAAACGCCTCGTAACAATACATCACCAGCTGTTGGTTTTTCTAATAATCCAGCAATATGAAGAAGTGTTGATTTTCCAGCACCAGATGGTGCAACAAGGGCGACAAGCTCTCCACGATTAAGAATAAAATTCGCTTTATCTAAAACAATGAGCGGCTTATGACTCTCAAAAAAGCGCCTTTCAATCTCTACAAGCTCTAAAATGGCTGTCATTATTCATACCTCAAAGCTTGTACGGGATCTAGCTTAGCAGCACGCCATGCTGGAATAAGAGCAGCAAGAAATGACAAAAATAAAGCCATGATAGCAACCAAGACTGTCTGTTTCCACTCAATTTGTGCAGGCAATTTTGTCAAAAAATAAAGTTGAGGATTAAAAACATCGACATTAAATAACCAAGATATAAAGTCTTGGATATGATTAATATTTACAGTCGCGATAACACCTAAAATTAAACCCAATATCGTTCCAATAAAACCAATCATCATTCCTGTGATGATAAATATACGCAAAATTGCACTCTGTTGGGCACCCATCGTGCGTAAAATTGCGATATCATGACTTTTATCTTTTACGAGCATAATAAGACCTGAAATAATATTTAAAGCAGCAACAAGAACAATCAGAGAAAGAATGAAAAACATCACATTCCGTTCAATCTGTAAGGCTGAAAAAAAAGCCTGATTGCGTGTACGCCAATCAATTAAATAGACTTGTTGATCAACTGCTTTTTCTACAACGGGTTTTATTTGATCAACAGCATCAGGATCGTTTAGAAATAATTCTAAAGACTGAACCTTATCTCCCAAATTAAAGAACATTTGTGCTTCATGGAGCGGCATAAAAACAAAGATTGAATCATATTCAGACATACCCACTTCAAAAATAGCAACAACTTTATAAGCTTTTACACGTGGAGTAACGCCAAAAGGAGTCTCATCACCATCGGGGGTAATAATACGAAGATCTCTCCCAACTGTAAGCCCCAATTTTTCTGCTAAACCACTTCCAATTGCAACACCTTCTTCTTCATCAAACCGTGAAATCGATCCTAATTTAATGTTCTGAGAGACTGTTTTAAGTTTTTCTAGATCTTGTTTGCGCATACCACGAACTAAAGCGCCAGAGCCGCCTTGAACTTCACCTTGGACAAGCGCTTGCCCCTCAATAACAGGCAAAGCAAACTTCACACCATTTGTAGCTTCTAAAGAAGAAATAAGAGTCTTATAATCAGAAAAGCCAGAATCGACTGTTTGAACAATAAGATGCCCATTCATACCAAGAATGCGATTGAGAAGTTCTGTACGAAAGCCATTCATTACCGCCATAACAACAACCAAAGCGAATACGCCCAACATAATCCCAATAAGAGAAATAATTGAAATAACAGATGCAACAACATGCTTTTTATTGGGAATCATATAACGAAAAGCAATCATCCACTCATAAGATGAAAACCATTTGTTTTTCAGCCTCTTCATAACATTTCCTATTAAAGTATAGAAAGTTGGCTGAGTACATCTTCAACCTTTAGAGATTTTTTTGCGCCTGTTTTTCGATCTTTAATTTCAACCTCATTGTGTGCAATGCTGTTAGGACCAACAATAATTTGCGTTGGCAAACCAATCAAATCCATTGTTGCAAATTTTGATCCAGGACGTTCATTTCTATCATCTAAGAATGGATCAAAACCAGCATCCTTTAATCCCTGATAGAGAAACTCACATGCCTGTGTACATTTTTCATCATCAGGCTTCATATTGATAATCCCAAAATCGAACGGTGCCATCGACTTTGGCCAAATAATCCCCTTTTCATCATGAGAAGCCTCAATAGCAGCCGCAACAAGACGCGAAGGCCCAATCCCATAAGACCCCATAGAGACCACATGCTCTTTTCCATCTTGTCCCATAACTTTTGCTTCCATTGGGGCAGAATATTTAGTACCAAAGTGGAAAATATGCCCAACTTCAATACCACGCGCTGAAAGACGATTTTCTTCAGAAAGTCTAGCCCACTCTTCTTCATTATGCATTTCTTCTGTCGCTGCATAAAAAGATGTCCACTGTTTAACAGTATCATCTAAAACAGCTTTATCACTAAAATCAATTGAACTATTGGGAACGCTAAGTTCAAGAAATTGTTTATCACAAAAAATAGCACTCTCTCCCGTTTCAGCCAAAATGATAAATTCATGACTAAGTTTCCCCCCTATTGGACCTGTATCTGCACGCATGGGAATGGCTTTTAAGCCGAGGCGCGAAAAAGTGCGTAAATAAGCCACAAACATACGATTATAAGATGTTTTAGAGCCTTCATAATCAAGATCAAAAGAATAAGCATCTTTCATTAAAAATTCTCGTGCCCGCATCACACCAAAACGTGGGCGAATTTCATCACGAAATTTCCATTGAATATGGTACAAATTAAGTGGAAGATCTTTATAAGAACGAACATAGGAACGAAAAATATCCGTCACCATCTCTTCATTGGTTGGACCATAAAGTAAATCACGCTTTTGACGATCTTTAATGCGGAGCATTTCCAAACCGTAATCATCATAACGACCGCTTTCACGCCAAAGATCAGCGGATTGAATTGTAGGCATCAATATTTCTATTGCACCAGCACGTTCTTGCTCTTCACGAATAATTTTACAAACTTTATCAAGCACTTTTTTTCCCAAAGGAAGCCAAGAATAAATCCCTGA
Organism: Bartonella tribocorum CIP 105476; assembly: GCF_000196435.1. Lineage (NCBI taxonomy): Bacteria > Pseudomonadati > Pseudomonadota > Alphaproteobacteria > Hyphomicrobiales > Bartonellaceae > Bartonella > Bartonella tribocorum. The sequence goes on from NC_010161.1 coordinate 1,287,908, forward strand.
TGTTTGTTGTCGAATCATCCCAGCACGCAACATGAAGCGATGAGAAACAATTTCTGCTTCTTTAGGATTCTCTTTTAAAAGAGGAAGGAAATATTGAGAAAGACGCATTGAAATAATTAACTCCTACACAGATCTATCATATTGGAACAATTTAATATACCCTCTATTCATCTATAGCCATATTCTGAACACTTGCAAACATAACGCTCTTATTGTTTAGAAATTTGTTGTGCTTTATTCTCTATTTTTCTTATTGAGCAATAAAATCAAAAATACCCTTCTCTTTTTAAATAACGTAATGGAAATGCTTTATTTTGATCGATGTAAAAAAACTGTACAGAGAGGTTTTTTTTGCCAAATTTCATCAACAGCCGCTCTCACTGCACGTCGTGTTGCCTCTTGAATAAGTTCATTATTTTTTCGTTTCATGTGTGGGATGTTATAAACTGTATTTTCTACAGTATCTAAAAGAATGTCTTTCAAACTTTCCCCCTTTCCATTACTCTCAGGGAGTCCAAACATGCTTAGACCGATATCATCTAATAACTCATGTTTGCTATTCATATGGAGAGAAACAGCAACATGACCAGCATAACTTAATTTTCTACGTTCACGAATTCCTAGCTCATACTCATCTCCAAGAAGACAGCCATCCTTATAAATACGGACAACAGGCACTTGATCAATAACTTCTACAGGCGCTGGTGCAAGACGCAGCATATTACCATTTCTAATATCTCTAACAACTTTAATACCTGCTTGACGTGCTAAAGCGGCTTGAGCAGTAAGATGTATCGCCTCACCATGGACAGGAACAAGTATGTGTGGCTTTATCCAATCATACATCTGTAAAAGTTCTGAACGACGGGGATGACCTGAAACATGAACAAGTGCATCTTCATTCGTAATAACTTCAATACCCAAATCAATGAAACGATTTTGTACCTCAATAATCGCTTTTTCGTTTCCTGGAATACTTCGTGATGAATAAATAACAGTATCACCAGTGGAAAGCGCAATATTCCTCATTCCCTCCCGTGACAGTTTAGCCAAAGCAGCACATGGCTCACCTTGGCTCCCTGTGACAATTAAAACAAGTTCTTTTCGTGGGATGTAACCATAATCATCTTCCGTTACAAATGGCGCTAACCCATCCATATAACCAAGCTCTTGTGCAATCATAATACTTCGCTTAAGGGAGCGCCCAATGATAAGCACCTTACGCCCAGCAGCTTCAGCGGCAAGAGCAATAGAACGTATCCGACCAATATTAGAAGCAAAAGTTGCTATTGCAACACGCCCTTCAGCTTTCGAAATAATCTCAGAAAGACTGGTTTGAACCTGCTGCTCTGATGGAGATATACCATCCCGACACGCGTTTGTGGAATCACAAAGCAATGCTAAAACACCTTTATTGCCTAAAGCTCGAAATCTTTTTTCATCCGTTACAGCCCCAAGTGAAGGGGTATGATCAATTTTCCAATCACCAGTATGAACCACAGTCCCCAAAGACGTTGTAATGGCTAAAGATACAGATTCTGGTATCGAATGGTTAACAGCAATAGCTTCTATGGCAAAGGGACCAACCTGAAAACAATTGCCTGCTTGAAAAATATTGAATGACATTTTACGAGATTCAAAATCTGATTGCCTTTTACTTTCCAATAACCCTGCCGTAAAAGCTGTACAGTAAAGTGGAACTTGTAACTTTGGCCATAAATCGAGAACAGCCCCATAATGATCTTCATGTGCATGTGTTAAAACAAGACCACGTATATTGTGTTTTTCACTTTCTAGAAAACGAATATCAGGGAGAATAAGATCAACTCCTGGTAATTCAGAACCAGCAAAACTAACGCCCATATCAACAAGCAACCATTCACGAAGATTTTGGGAGCCAAATCCATAAGCCGCCAAATTCATTCCTATTTCACCTACACCTCCCAGAGGTAAAAAAACAAATTCACATCTATTGGTTGCAACCATAAACATCTCCCAAATCATTAAGATAATCTGATGATAAAATAATTTTTTAATAACGACCTGCATTAACAGAAGCAGCTGAACCAAAATGAACATCTCCAGCTGTTATAATAGCTGTCTGACCATTTTTTTGTTTTATGATGCAGTTAAAATCACAATCAAGACCATCAAAAATACCCTCAATGATTTTTTCATCATTTACTACTTTGACATGTTTTCCAAGGTGAGCAGAATATAAAAGCCATTTATTTCGGATTATTTCACATCCTTTGGGTTGTTTCCAAAGAAGGTAATTTCTAGAAAAAGATTCTGTCAAAACCGTAAATAACTGTTCTGCCTCAACATGCAAACCGATATTCTGTAAGCTGGAAGTGGGATAGGGTGCATCTTCATAATTATATTTCACATTTATTCCAATACCAATAACCAAAGCATATTGTTGTGATGGCAATTGTAAAATCTCGAGCAAAACTCCAGAGCTTTTCGCTCCTCTGAGCAAAATATCGTTGGGCCATTTTAAGCTCACAATATTGTTTGATTGCTTTTCATCTTTTATAAATTGTTTTATTGCCTCTGCCACACTTACTCCAGCAACAAAACCAAGCTGAGCAGCAGTTTGATGAACAATATCATCAATTAACAATAGACTAGAATAAAGGTTCCCTTTTGGACTAGACCAAGTCCTCCCTCTTCTCGCTCTTCCCTGTGATTGTTCTTGTGCAACAATCCAAAGATAACCTTGATGACCAGTTTGCGCTTTTCGTTGCGCAATGAGATTTGTGGAATCAACACTTTCGTACGATTCAACAGTGTATCCTTGTTTCTGTGCGAAATCTGATAAAATGTAAACCATATTCATTAAAACAATGCGGCTGCTGCTTTTTCTGCTAATTCAGCAAACCAAATTCCAAAAAAGGTGTAAAATAAAATAAATAATGCAGAAAGACCAAGACAAGACTGAAGCTCTGTTGATAAAACAACGAAATGCGCTTTTGCGTCATCAAACCACATAATTTTAATGACTCGTAAATAGTAAAAAGCTCCAATGACGGAGGCTATCATACCGACAATAGCAAGTGGCGTCAGACCTGCATGAACAGCAGCAGAAAATGTATACCACTTCCCAAAAAAACCAGCCATAGGTGGTATACTGGCTAAAGAGAAAAGCTGTATTGTCATGACAATAGCCATAAACGGATTTGTCTTTGCTAACCCTGAAAGATCATAAATATTTTCAACATTGCCACTCTTCGAGCGCATTCCAAGAATAAAAGCAAATGAGCCAAGAGTGACACCAAGATAAATGGTCATATAAAGAATAACACTTTTTATTCCTAGCATATCGCCAGCCGATAAACCAACAAGTGCATACCCCATATGACTGATCGACGAATAAGCCATTAAACGCTTAATATTATTTTGACCAATTGCAGCAAACGCACCAAGTATCATTGATGCAAGTGCCATGAAGATCAAAATTTGTTGCCATGCTGGCATCGCACTATCAACATGCCCTAGGGGAATGAAGGTCATCACAATAATACGGATGATTAAGGCCATTGCAGCGACTTTAGGCGCTCCAGCAAAAAATGCTGTAATCGGTGTTGGGGCACCTTCGTAAACATCAGGTGTCCACATATGAAATGGAACAGCAGAAATTTTGAAAGCCAAACCAGCTAAAATAAAAACAATTCCAAAAATAACCCCTAATTGTAAATTTTCACCTTTTAAAGCAAGAGCAATTTCGTGAAAACCAATTTGACCGGTAAAACCATAAAGCAAAGAAATACCATAAAGCAGTAACCCTGAAGATAATGCTCCTAAAACAAAATATTTTATACCAGCTTCAGAAGATTTTACATTATTACGATTAATCGCTGCTAAAACATATAAAGCTAAAGATTGTAGTTCTAACCCCATATAAAGCGATAGCATATTACCTGCTGAAATCATAAACATCATGCCAAGAGTTGCTAAAAGAACAAGCACTGGAAATTCAAATATATTAAACTTTTGCGCATTGGTGAAACCAACAGATATAATAAGAGAAAAGAGTGCACCAATGAGCATTAAAATTTTCATATAACGACCAAAGGAATCAATAATGAGGGCATTGGTTTGAAATAAACCACTTTTCGGAAAAACAATGAGAATAATAATGGTTGCCACAAGAAGAGCGATGGCTAAACCTGTCACTGTTAAAGAAGCACGTGCATTGGAATAAACACCAATCACAAGTAACATGATTGCTCCTAATGCAATTAAAACCTCCGGAAGAATTAAGACTAATTGTGTTATTATTTCACTTTGCATAAGAATTCTTCCCTTATCTAGTGTAGTTTATTGATGAGGGCTTCTACGGAAAACGCCGTCACTTTAAGAAGTGGCGTTGGATAGATACCAAAGAATATTATAAGAATAACCATCGGATAAAGAATAAATTTTTCCCTTGAAGAGAGATCTATCAGTACTTTTAAATTTTCTTTATCCAAGGAGCCAAAAACCACGCGCCGATAAAGATAAAGAGCATAAGCTGCTGACAAGATAACGCCTGTTGTCGCTAAAACAACAATCAATTTATTCACTTGAAAAACACCTATTAAGGTTAAAAATTCACCCAAAAATCCTGAAGTTCCAGGGAGTCCAACATTTGCCATGGTGAAAATCAAGAACACAACAGCATATTTAGGCATATTATTTACTAAACCACCAAATGCTGAAATTTCACGCGTATGCAAGCGATCATAGATCACCCCAACACAAAGAAATAAAGCTGCGGAAACAATTCCGTGCGACAGCATTTGATAAATCGCCCCTTGTATCCCCTGTTCATTCGCAGCAAAAATACCCATCGTTACATATCCCATATGCGCTATTGAGGAATATGCAATAAGTTTTTTGATGTCACTTTGAACAAGTGCAACCAATGAGGTATAAATAATAGCGATAAGCGATAATGTAAAAACAAAAGGTGCAAAATCTGCTGAAGCGATAGGAAACATAGGTAAAGAAAAACGAAGAAAACCATACCCACCTAATTTAAGTAAGACACCGGCTAAAATAACAGAACCTGCTGTCGGTGCCTCCACGTGCGCATCAGGAAGCCAAGTATGAACTGGCCACATTGGCATTTTAACAGCAAAAGAAGCAAAAAACGCAAGCCATAACCACATTTGCATATGAGCAGGAAACTGATAATTGAGTAAAGTTGGTATATCAAGTGTTCCAGCTTGCCAATACATAGCCATAAGAGCAACCAGCATAAGTACTGACCCCAGTAAAGTATATAAGAAAAACTTGATACTTGCATAAACACGACGCGCTCCACCCCACACCCCTATAATGATAAACATTGGAATGAGGCTACCTTCAAAAAAAACATAAAATAATATTGCGTCAAGAGCACAAAAGACTCCAATAATTGCAACTTCAAGAAGAAGAAAAGCAATCATATAAGCTTTTAATCTCTCTTTAACATTCTCCCAACTCGCTAAAATACAGAAAGGCAAAAGAAAAGCCGAGAGAACAATAAAAAGGATAGAAATGCCATCAACCCCCATATGATAGCTAATGCCATTCCCTAGCCAATTGAATTTTTCAACCATTTGAAAATTTGGATTGGTAGAATCAAACCCTATCCAAATAATTAAAGAGATAATAAAAACAAATATCGTCGTAAAAAATGCGACATTCCGTATATTATGGCGCGCAACTTCACTATCATCTTTGATGAACAAAATCAGAAGCACACCAACAAGCGGCAAAAATGTAACCGTAGAAAGAATAGGCCAATCAATCATTGGTTTGCGCCCCCGATCATCATCCATGTAATGAGCAATGCAATGCCTATAAGCATTGCAAATGCATAGTGATAAAGATAGCCCGTCTGTATTCGAACAACTCTGTTTGTAATATCAATAACACGTGCTGCAATACCATTCGGACCTAGACCATCAATAATTTTACCGTCTCCTACTTTCCAAAGAAAGGAACCAATTCTAAAGGTCGGACGAACAAATAAAAAGTTATACAATTGATCGAAATACCATTTTTGGTAAAGAAAGTGATACACTCCCGGCATAATACGAGCCACTTTCTTGGGAAGAGATGGAAAAGAGATATAAAATAAGTAGGCGAACATGAACCCAAGAACCATTGCTATAAATGGTGACCATTTCACCCAATTAAAGACATGGTGAGCATCATGAAGAATATGATTGTGGCTGCTTGTAAACAATGCTCCCTTCCAAAAAGCATCATAGAGGTCACCAAAAAAGTAAGGTTGGAAAACGACACCAGCAAATATTGCTCCAATCGATAAAATAAAGAGTGGAATTAACATCACTGGAGGCGATTCATGAACATGATGCATAACATCAGCAGTTGCCCGTGGTTTTCCATGAAATGTCATAAAGATAAGCCGCCATGAATAAAAGCTCGTCAATAAAGCAGCAAAAACAAGAAGATAAAAAGCATATCCTGAAGCAATATTATGGGATGCAAAAGCAGACTCTATAATTGCATCTTTTGAGAAAAAACCAGCCGTCCCGAAAAGTGTTCCTGGTATTCCAACACCGGTCAATGCAATGGTCCCGACCATCATCATCCAATACGTGACCTTTATATGCTTGCGTAACCCACCCATTTTTCGCATATCTTGTTCATCAGATACAGCATGAATGACAGAGCCCGCACCAAGAAACAGTAAGGCTTTAAAAAAAGCATGGGTAAAAAGATGAAAGACAGCAGCACCATAAGCCCCAATACCTAATGCCACAAACATATACCCAAGTTGAGAACATGTAGAATAAGCAATAACACGTTTAATATCATTCTGCACCAACCCCACAGTTGCTGCAAAAAATGCCGTTGTAGCTCCAACAATAATAATCACGGTCAAAGCAATTGAAGATAGTTCAAAAATTGGCGACATACGCGCAACCATAAAAACACCTGCCGTTACCATTGTAGCGGCATGAATAAGCGCTGATACAGGGGTTGGTCCCTCCATCGCATCAGGAAGCCAAGTATGTAAAAGAAATTGTGCTGATTTTCCCATCGCACCAATAAATAATAAAAGACATGTAATGGTAAGTGCCGCCTGTCCATCAAGCTGCCAACCTAAAAATGTCATATTTTGTATAAAGCTACTGTCTGCAGCTTTTGCAAAAATAGAGGCAAAATCAACCGATTGGAATAAAACAAAAATACTAAATATTCCTAAGAGAAAACCAAAATCTCCAACACGATTGACCACAAAAGCTTTCATTGCAGCCTTATTCGCAGAATCGCGCTGAAACCAAAAACCTATAAGCAAATAAGAAGCAAGTCCTACACCTTCCCAGCCAAAAAACATCTGAATCAAATTATTGGATGTCACCAACATAAGCATCATAAATGTAAACAAAGAAAGATAAGAAAAAAAACGGGACCTTGAAGGATCATGGTGCATATAACCAATTGAATAAATATGCACCAATGCCGAAACACTGTTTACAACAATAAGCATGACAGCTGTTAATGTATCAATATGGAAAGCCCAATTAAAACTTAAATTACCAACAGCGAGCCAATGTAATACTAATACATCAATTGCTGGAGTATGACCAAGTGCAAGATTGAAAAATGCTATCCACGACAATATGGCAACAATCACCATAAAGCTACATGTTATCAATTCACTCGCACGATCTCCTATCGTTTTTCCGCCTAGCGCGGCAATGAGAAAACCCAAAAGCGGAAGAAAGACAATCGTATAATACATCACTGGTTAGCCTTTCATTACGTTAACATCTTCAACTGCAATGGAACCACGATTACGGAAAAAAACGACAAGAATTGCTAAACCAATAGCCGCTTCAGCAGCTGCTACGGTTAAAACAAATAAAGCGAATATCTGACCAACGAGATCATGAAGAAATGCTGAAAATGCAACAAAATTAATATTAACTGAGAGTAATATAAGCTCAATGGACATCAAGATAATAATCACATTTTTTCTGTTGAGAAAAATTCCAGCAATACCAATTGTAAACATCAAAGCAGAAACAGTGAGATAATGCGTAATATCAATATACATATCTATAGCCCCCCTTAAATACCTTTACCTGATTCAACTTGCTTGATTTCAATAGCACTTTCTACCGTTCTAGAAACTTGCTTCGCAATAGATTGTCGCTTTACGCCTGATTTATGACGAAGTGTTAAAACAATAGCACCAATCATTGCAACCAATAAAATTATCCCAGCAATTTGAAAATAAAAAACATAATCCGTATAGAGAATATCCCCTAATGCCTGTGTGTTTGTTCGCTGCCCTAAGTCAGGCATTGGTTGCGTAACATGTGTTCTTAAGACTGGAGAAAAATGGCTACTCACAAAAACAATAATCAACTCGATAGCAATAATAACGCCGATAAGAGCTCCAATAGGTGCATATCGAAGAGTCCCACTCTTTAACTCAGCAAAATCAACATCCAGCATCATAACGACAAATAAAAATAAAACAGCGACAGCTCCAACATAAACAACAAGCAGAATAAACCCCAAAAACTCTGCTCCTGCAAGCAAAAATAAAGCCGCTGCATTAAAAAATGCAAGGATTAAAAACAAAACAGAATGCACAGGATTGCGTGCTGTAATAACAATCACTGCACTTGTTAGCATAATAAAAGCAAACAAATAGAAAAATGCCGCCGCTAGATCTGTTAGCATAGGCTTCTCCTTAATTATCCAAACAATTGGTACAAAACTTTCATACCAGATTACAATTTATCGGAAAATTATCCGACACCTCATTTAACGATACACTTAACGATAAGGCGCATCCATCAATATATTTCGAGCAATTTCTCGCTCCCAACGATCTCCATTCATTAAAAGCTTTTCTTTATCATAATAGAGTTCTTCACGCGTTTCTGTTGCAAATTCAAAATTTGGACCTTCAACAATCGCTTCTACTGGACAAGCTTCTTGACAAAAACCGCAGTAAATACATTTAACCATATCAATATCATAACGAACTGTTCTCCGTGTGCCATCATTCCGTCGCGGACCCGCTTCAATTGTAATCGCTTGTGCGGGGCAAATTGCTTCACACAATTTACAAGCAATACACCGTTCTTCACCATTCGGATAGCGACGCAGTGCATGTTCACCACGAAAACGCTGAGACACAAAACCCTTTTCATAAGGATAATTAATCGTAGGCTTTGGCGAAAAAAATTGACGCATAGCTAAGAAAAAAGCGCTCACAAATTCTAATAGAAGGAGTGACTTTGCCGCCTGAATAAAACCTGACATCGTAAAATCTCCTTTTAAACAAAATTCGTAAATTTTAAAAACGCCGCAGTTATCACAACCATCGCTAGCGAGAGAGGAAGAAAAACCTTCCAACCAAGCCGCATGAGTTGATCATAGCGATAGCGTGGAACAAATGCTTTAACGATAGCAAACCAAAAAAATACAAAACAGACTTTTAAAACAAACCAAATAACACCAGGAATCCAATTAAGCCACCAGACATCCAAGGGAGGAAGCCAACCACCTAAAAACAGAATGGTTGTTAATGCGCACATTAAAACAATAGCAACATACTCACCAAGAAAGAAGAGCATGTAAGGCGTTGAAGAGTATTCTACCATATGACCAGCAACAAGCTCAGACTCCGCTTCCACCAAATCGAATGGAGGACGGTTTGTCTCTGCAAGCGCGGAGATAAAAAATATAATAAACATTGGAAAAAGGACCAACCAATTCCAATCGAGAAAACTGTTAAAAGGAAGACCTAGAGTTGTACCAAGACCTTGACCTTGTTTAAGAACAATTGTTGTGAGATCCAACGAACCACTTATTAAAATAACGGTTACCAGTACAAAACCAATGGAAACTTCATAAGAAACCATTTGTGCCGCCGAACGCAGAGCTCCCAAGAAAGGATATTTTGAATTTGATGCCCATCCTCCCATAATAACGCCATAAACTTCAAGAGATGAAATGGCTAAAATGTAAAGCAAGCCGACATTAATCTTCGCAACCTCCCAGCCCTCGCTGACAGGAATAACAGCCCAAGTTGATAAAGCAAGTGTCGCTGAAACAAAAGGAGCTAAAAGAAAAACCCCCTTATTTGCACCTGCTGGGATAATAGGTTCTTTCACAACAAATTTAATTAAATCTGCAAAAGACTGCAGTAATCCCCACGGACCAACAACATTGGGACCACGCCGCAATTGTACCGCAGCCCAAATCTTTCTATCCGCATAGAGAAGATAAGCAACTAAAACCAACAGAACGACCAAAAGAAGAAGTGTTTTTCCAACGATAATAAGGAATGGCAACAGCCAAGTCATAAAGAAATCATACATCATTATTCCTTTTCTTTTGCCCTTACTCTACAGCTTGCATAGCACGGCTTTTTGCAAGAGATGAACATTCAGCCATAACGGCAGAAGCACGTGCTATCGGATTTGTCAAATAAAAGTCTTTAACCATAGAAGTAAATGTTTGACTCTCTAGACAAACTATTTTTGAACCAAGCGCCTTAAGATCACTTATATCAGAAGGCATTATATCATCAACCGCATCAAGATGTGGATAATCATTAAACAAACATTGTCTTAATTGAGAGAGAGAATCAAAGGGGAGCCTTTGTCCTAAAACATCCGATAAGGCACGCAAAATAGCCCAATCTTCTTTTGCTTCACCTGGAGCAAAACCAGCCCGATTTGTCATTTGAACACGCCCTTCTGTATTCACATAAAGCCCTGATTTTTCTGTGTAGGCCGATGCAGGCAAAATAACATCAGCAGCATGTGCACCATTATCACCATGACTACCAATATAAACTTTAAAAGCTTTTATATTGGCCAATTCCACTTCATCAGCACCAAGCAAAAATAAAACTTCACAGGTTTTAAGAATATTTGCAACCCCAAGTTGAGATATAAAACCTATGTCCAACCCTCCAACGGTCGATGCTGCATTATGAAGCACCCCAAATCCATTCCATTCTTCACTAAGAGCACCAATATTATCAGCTAATTTAGCAAGAGTTTTTAAAACAGATAATCCTTCATTTCCTGAAATTGCTCCCTCTCCGATAAGAATAAGAGGTCTCTTTGCTTCTTTTAAGACATTTAAAAAAGCACCCTCTCCACGAATAAGTGCATTTAATGCATCACTCCCAGCTCCAAGATAAAAATAAGGATAACGTAAATCGACTTCCTCTCCAATAAGCGCGATAGGAAAATTTCCCATTCGTTGGCGCTTTAAAATACGCGCATTTAAAACAGCAGCTTCATGGCGTGGATTAGAGCCCACAATAAGTAGAGCATCAGCTTGTTCAATTCCCGCAATTGTAGGATTAAAAATATAGCTCGAACGCCCAAACTCTGGCGATAAAGCAATCCCTTTTTGACGACAATCAAAGAGTTTTGACCCCAACGAGAGCAGTAATGCTTTAAGGGCATACATTTCTTCAACAGAAGCAAGATCTCCAGCAATAGCTCCAATTTTTTCTGGTAAGATTTTAGAAACGACGGTTTTAATTTTTGTAAAAGCTTCTTCCCAACTGACAGGTTGAAGTTTTCCGTCTTTACGTACATAGGGTCTATCAAGCCGCTGTGTCCGTAATCCATCCCAAATAAAACGCGTTTTATCAGAGATCCATTCCTCATTTACATCTTCATTCGTACGCGGCATAATCCGCATCACTTCACGGCCGCGACTATCAATACGAATAGCACTGCCAAGGGCATCCATCACATCAATTGATTCCGTTTTCACCAATTCCCACGGACGTGCATGAAATGCGTAAGGTTTTGAAGTTAAAGCTCCCACTGGACAAAGATCAATAACATTTCCCTGTAATTCAGATGTCATAGCTTTTTCAAGATATGTCGTAATTTCAGCATCTTCACCACGACCGATCAAACCAAGCTCAGAAATACCTGCGACTTCCGTTGTAAAACGAACACACCGTGTGCAATGAATACACCGTGTCATAACAGTTTTGACAAGAGGCCCAATATATTTATCTTCTACAGCACGTTTATTTTCTGTATAACGAGAACAATCTCGCCCATAAAGCATTGCTTGATCTTGAAGATCGCATTCTCCACCTTGATCGCACACTGGACAATCCAAAGGATGATTAATGAGAAGAAATTCCATAACCCCTTCGCGTGCTTTTTTTACCATCGCCGTATTGGTAAAAATTTCTGGTGCTTCACCGTTAGGCCCTACCCGTAAATCACGAACCCCCATCGCACAAGAAGCCTGAGGTTTTGGAGGACCACCCTTGACCTCAACCAAACACATGCGACAATTGCCAGCAATTGATAAAGACTCATGAAAACAAAAACGTGGAATTTCTGCTCCAGCCGCCTCAGCAGCCTGAAGCAACGTGTAGTAATCAGGGACTTCAATCTCTTTGCCATCAACTTTGATATTTATCATCACCCATCCAACCTGCGGATAATCCACTTAAAATTTGCATTCGGTTGCTCTTAAAAAAAATCTTTCTATCCCACTGCTTCTAAAGCAATATTTTTTCTTTGCACGACATTTCGCGTGTATTCATCAATTCTACGCTCGATTTCCGGACGGAAATTACGGATTAACCCTTGTACAGGCCATGCTGCCGCATCACCAAGTGCACAGATCGTGTGCCCTTCCACCTGTTTAGAAACCTCAAATAACAGATCAATTTCACGCTTCTGCGCTCTTCCCTCAACCATACGTCCTAAAAGGCGCATCATCCACCCTGTACCTTCACGGCATGGCGTACACTGACCGCAACTTTCATGCTTAAAAAAAGCCGATATCCGCCAAATCGCCTTGATAATATCGGTTGTTTTATCCATCACAATCACACCCCCTGTGCCAAAAGAAGATCCGACATCGCGCATCCCATCAAAATCCATGATTGCATCAACCATATCCTCACCGCGAACAACCGGACAAGAAGCACCACCTGGAATAACGGCTAAAAGATTATTCCATCCGCCACGAATACCTCCCGTATGTTTTTCAATTAATTCACGGAAAGAAACACCCAGAGCTTCTTCAAAGGTACAAGGGGCATTCACATGCCCAGAAACCATAAATAATTTTGTTCCAACATTATTTGCACGCCCAATTGATGAAAACCACGAAGCCCCTCGACGTAAAATCGTTGGAACAACCGCTATCGATTCAACATTGTTGACGGTTGTTGGACAGCCATAAATCCCCATATTTGCCGGAAATGGTGGTTTGAGACGAGGTTGACCTTTTTTCCCTTCAAGACTTTCGAGAAGTGCTGTTTCTTCACCACAAATATAAGCACCAGCCCCATGATGAATAATAATATCACAAGCATGACCATATTTTGTTTTTTTTCCAAGCAAGCCTGCTTCATAACATTCATCCACAGCCGTTTGAAGCGCTTCACGCTCACGAATATATTCGCCACGAATATAAATAAAAGCGACATTCGCCCCCATTGCAAAAGTAGCAATTGCACATCCTTCAATCAAAGTATGGGGGTCATGTCGTAAAATATCGCGATCTTTACATGTCCCAGGCTCTGATTCATCAGCATTAACAACCAAATAATGAGGACGACCATCATTCTGCTTTGGCATGAAGGACCATTTCATTCCAGTAGGAAAACCAGCACCACCACGACCGCGTAAACCTGACGCCTTCACCTCATCGATGATCCAATCACGCCCCTTATCAATAATCTCTTTCAGACCATTCCAATGCCCACGCAACATCGCAGCCTTTAATGACTTGTCTTTTAAACCATAAATATTGGTGAAGATACGGTCTTTATCAGTTAGCATACCTCACCTTTTTCTCTCTTACCCTTAGCATTTTTAGCTTTTCCTCAAATGCAATTTTAAAAAATTTCTTAAAACTTTCTGCTTTTCAAAAAAATATTTAACTAAGATTCTATACCCTTATGATCCTTTTTCTTTGAAGATTTGAGAGATTTCCTTTTTTCTTCATCCTCAAGAAGAGATGTTAAACCACTAATTGGCTCCGAAGATTGGCGGCTGTTTTGTGGACCAACCGCTATCTCAGAACCCTTTCCTGCCCCAAATGCATCAATAATCTCTTCAAGGCGTTCAGCTGTGAGATCTTCATAAGTATCTTTAAAAATCATGACCATAGGAGCATTAACACAAGCGCCAAGACACTCCACCTCTTCCCATGACAATGTTCCATCTTGATTTGTCGTAAAAGGTTCATGATGAATTTTTTTCTGACACACTTTAATCAATTCATCAGAACCACGTAACATACAAGGAGTCGTACCACACACTTGAATATGCGCTTTTGTTCCTACAGGCTTAAGCTGAAACTGAGTATAAAAAGTAGCAACTTCTAGGACACGAATATACGCCATAGAAAGAATTTGAGCAATATGCTCAATTGCAGCACGTGTCACCCAACCATCTTGCTCTTGTGCACGCATTAATAACGGAATAACAGCCGATTGTTCGCGCCCTACAGGATACTTTTCTATAGTACTTTTCACCCATATCTGATTTTCCTTTGTAAAAGAAAATTCTGTGGGCTGATAGACATCATCTGCAAGACGGCGTACGGACATTAGCGATCAACCTCCCCAAAAACAATATCAATCGAACCCAAAATAGCGGTAGCATCCGCCAACATATGACCTCGGGTTAAAAAATCCATAGCTTGAAGATGAGCAAACCCAGGAGCACGCAACTTAACACGATAAGGCTTATTGGTTCCGTCAGAAACAAGATAAACACCAAACTCACCCTTTGGCGCTTCTACTGCAACATAGACTTCTCCAGGAGGCGTATGAAAACCTTCCGTATAGAGTTTAAAGTGATGAATCAGCGCTTCCATTGAGCTTTTCATCTCAGACCGCTTTGGTGGTACAATTTTGCGATCCAAACTTGAAACTGGGCCATTCTTTTCAGCACCAAGTAATCGTTCTACGCATTGACGCATAATTTTCGCTGATTGACGCATTTCTTCCATACGAATAAGATAGCGATCATAACAATCACTATTTTTACCTATAGGAATATCAAATTCCATTTCATCGTAACATTCATAAGGCTGGCTTTTACGCAAATCCCATGGCACACCAGCACCACGGATCATAACCCCAGAAAAACTACGTGCCCAAGCTTCGTCAATACTGACAATACCAATATCCACATTACGCTGCTTAAAAATTCGATTTGGTGTCACAAGCGCATCAAGTTTTTCAAGAGAAACAAGAAACGGATCAATAAAATTACCAATGTCTTCAACTAAAGATTCCGGTAAGTCTTGATGCACACCACCGGGACGAAAATAATTAGCATGAAGTCGAGCGCCACAGGCACGCTCATAAAAAATCATCAATCTTTCACGTTGTTCAAATCCCCAAAGTGGTGGTGTCAAAGCACCAACATCCATCGCCTGTGTCGTTACATTAAGCAAATGATTAAGAATACGCCCGATTTCAGAAAATAAAACACGTATTAACTGTCCTCTTTTAGGAACTTTAATATTCAATAACTTTTCAATCGCAAGAACAAAAGCATGTTCCTGATTCATAGGAGCAACATAATCTAAACGATCTAGATAAGGACCCGCCTGAAGATAAGTTTTTGTTTCCATTAATTTTTCGGTGCCGCGATGTAATAACCCAATATGTGGGTCTACACGCTCAACAACTTCACCGTCCAACTCCAGAACCATGCGCAAAACACCATGCGCTGCAGGATGCTGCGGACCAAAATTGATATTAAAGTTTCGAACATTGACCTCAGCCACAATCAACCCCTTGCTTTTTTAAAAACTTCATATCAAATATAAAAAAAATCTATCATACTAAAAACATTTCATTATTTAAGAAACACACTACTCTCATGTAACGCCTTATCAAAACCAATCTTATTTTTTTTCATCTTCTTTTCCATCACAAGGTAAAACATATTGTCCTCCTTCCCAAGGAGAAAGAAAATCAAAATTACGCATTTCTTGGCGCAAAACAACGGGTTCATAAATCACCCTCTTTGCTTCATTATCATAACGGCATTCAACAAATCCTGTCACAGGAAAGTCTTTGCGTAAAGGATATCCTTCAAACCCATAATCTGTTAAAATCCGTCTCAAATCCGGATGACCTGAAAATAAAATCCCATACATATCATAGGTTTCACGTTCATACCACTCTGCACCAGGATAAACCGTACAAGCTGAAGCAACAGGCGTATTTTCATCTGTGCGAACTTTGACACGTAAGCGCAAATTCTCACGAGGAGATAATAATTGGTAAGAGACATCAAAGCGCTTATCGCGAGAAGGATAATCCACACCACTAATATCTGTAAGATTAATAAATTGACAGTGAGAATCATCACGAACAAACATTAAGACATCAGTAATTGCATCAAGACGTGCCACAATGGTTAATTCACCAAAAGCAAAAACGGTCTCCTCAAGCTTATTTCCTAACTTGTTTTTCAAATAAGTAGCAAGTTCAACCAGTGATTCATCCATCATGATACGAAAACTCTCTATCGCTCTATGGATCCGGTACGACGGATTTTTTTCTGTAACAACAGTATGCCGTACAATAATGCCTCTGCTGTAGGCGGACAGCCTGGAACATATATATCGACAGGAACGATACGATCACATCCACGTACCACTGAATAGGAATAATGATAATACCCACCACCGTTTGCACATGATCCCATAGAAATCACATAACGTGGCTCTGGCATCTGATCATACACTTTTCTTAAAGCAGGCGCCATCTTATTTGTTAGAGTCCCTGCGACCACCATCACATCGGACTGTCGGGGGGAGGCTCGTGGTGCATATCCAAAACGCTCATTGTCATAATGAGGCATTGAGCATTGCATCATTTCAATAGCACAACAAGCCAAACCAAAACTCATCCACATTAAAGAACCGGTACGTGCCCAAGTAATCAAGGCATCTGCTGAGGTAACTAAAAAACCCTTATCTGATAATTCAGCATTAATATCACGAAAAAACCTATCATCTGATCCTATCAGTTCACCAGTATTGGGATCAATGATTCCTTTTGGTTTTGGAGCTGTAATCGTTGAATTATTAGATCTTAATTCCATTCAAGAGCCCCTTTTTTCCATTCATATATAAATCCAATAGTCAAAATCGCTAAAAACACAATCATCGACCAAAAGCCAAACATACCTATCGATTTGAATGAAACAGCCCAAGGAAAAAGAAAAGCGACTTCAAGATCAAAAATAATAAACAAAATTGAAACCAAATAGAAACGAATATCAAACTTCATGCGTGCATCACTAAATGAATTGAAACCACATTCATAAGCCGATAACTTTTCAGGATCGGGAGAACGATATGCTACAATGTAAGGTGTAATCAACAAAACCCCAGCAATAACCGCTGACACAATAATAAAAATCAAGACTGGCAAATAAGAGCTCAATAAATAAGCCATAACCCTCTTCCATCGTAACAAAATGCCTAAGTTTAACACAATGACTCGATATTGCGAGATAAACAGACAAATTCAACAATAATCGCTCTATTAATTCTACTCATACTGCTTGAAAGGTATACAGAGCGATACTTTTCTTATCGGCATAGGTAACGCAGAGCAACAAAAGACGCAAGTCCTATTCTTATAAACCATGTAAAAAGGAAGAAAAAACGTATCCCTCCTAAATCTTAGACACTCTACCCCCTAATTCATAGCACATGAATATCTTAAAAATTTCATAAGGAAACATAAAATGGCGCGAGTGACGGGGCTCGAACCCGCGACCTCCGGCGTGACAGGCCAGCACTCTAACCAACTGAGCTACACTCGCGCATTTCTTTCTAACCAATTCATTATTGGTATAAAGGGTCGTGTAAGGGGTTCATACGTTTATGTCAAGCAGACTCATGCATTTTTTAAAAAAAATCATCAAATACAATCTTTATTCTTGCGTTTGCAAAATTTTTTCCTTAATAGAGAGTGCCTATTCAATTGCTGATCATTGGCATTGGGCGATTAGCTCAGCTGGTAGAGCGCCTCGTTTACACCGAGGATGTCGGGAGTTCGAGTCTCTCATCGCCCACCATTTCTTTTGTTTTGCAAACAAATTTATTGGTTCTACACATACTCGTGAGTGAGTAGATAGGTTTTTAAATCTGTTTGTTAAAATTTATGCTCTTTAGCTCGTGCGCAATTAGCATTTTTAAGTTCCATTCTTGAAGAACTATGCAATACCTTAACGAACGTTCTAGCATTTTTACCTCTATATCACTATCACTCAAAGAATTAAAAACTTCGTTGTGAAAGCTTTGATTCTTTCATAAAAGGATCTCTCCCTATTGATCTAAGTGTATCGCTCAATAAGCTTTTTCTTCTCAACTTCTTGCTAATCTTACAGCAAAAAGCGTTATAAATATATCCAATTTTCAGTCACGATTGGGCTTGTAAGAAATTTTATACTGTCAATGCAATTCTTGCGTAAAACTCTATTCAAGTAGTGTAGAATACAAAAAATCACTGTTAATCAATAAAAATTTTGCTGTGATTCTAGCTGAATTTTTCAGTTTTTTCTCTATGAGAGTAAACCAGCTGTTTTTTTTCAAGCTATTCTTTAACTGTATGATATACTCAAATATTTTTATTAAAAAAATTAAAATCCTTTAAAGAGTTCTTTATTAAATTATACTTATTTAAAACCAATACAAACTTACCTTGAATAATATGTCATTCTTATAAATTTATCTCTCATAAACTGTCAAAGCAATAACATTTTCTTTTCGAAAAATATGAACGATTTAAATAGAATAAATATCTGGAAAGGTAAAATAATTGAAAAATATATGTTTGCAAAGAATTTAACATAATTTATCAAACATCTCCAACTGAACATATCTTATCATTATGAATAATGATTGTCAGAAATTTTTTAAATATATTGCTTTGTAAAAAACTTTTAGACAAGAAAATGAAATGATAAATGTCATTTTTTCAGAAAAAATTATTATTTTTAAAAGTAAAATGATTAGCTAACACACTCGAAGAATTAACTTATGAGGAATTATTTTACTTGAATCTCAAATAACTTTACAAAAAACGCTTTAGAATGCGTATTAAAATGATTGACCTTTTGTAAGAAGTTTGTCAAAAAGCATATCTAATTTGGAGGGGTGGCCGAGCGGTTTAAGGCACCGGTCTTGAAAACCGGCGTGCAGGAGACTGTACCGTGGGTTCGAATCCCACCCCCTCCGCCACAGCGCTGTAGCTTGCCAGCGTGTTTTGTATATTTTGACACTATGTTTTGTACCAATTTATTTTCTTTTAGATGATTTTAAGAGGTTCTCAAAGGGTCTTCAATGTAGCTTGCCAGCGTGTTTTGTATATTTTGACACTATGTTTTGTACCAATTTATTTTCTTTTAGATGATTTTAAGAGGTTCTCAAAGGGTCTTCAAAGACCTTTCAAAGATTGTTTAAATCCCTTTAATAGATCTTTTTCTCTTCTCCTAAATATCACAATTGGTAATGATGAGTTCCTTTGCCGGAATCGCATTATTTGACAAATTACAGGAATAAATTGTTCTTACCTCTTTTATATGGAATTGACTGAAGGTTTTTCGAATCTCTGGCACATCATTGAGAGAGAGAAGAAACTTCCCCTTTAATTGTGCAAGCAGCATAGACATCGTCTGGTAATCCTCCCGCTTAAACAAGTCCTTGCCATAATAATCCTCAACACCAAAATAAGGTGGATCAAGATAAAACAAGGTATTTGGCCGGTCATAACGCACAATAAAATCAGACCAATCTAAATGTTCAATGATAACTCTCGCTAAACGGCGGTAAATAAGCTTTAATATACCTTCAAGTTTGAAGGGATTAAACCGTGCACACCGGTCTGTCTCAACTCTAAACGTACGCTCTGCTACTTTCCCACTAAAACTTAAACGCTGCAAATATAAAAACCGCAAAGCCCGTTCTAAATCCGTAAGCGTTTCTGGATTTTGTGTCTGTAAGCGTTCAAACGTCTCACGGCTGCTTATTTGAAACGCTAACAGTTCTATAAAAGGGTGATAATGGCGTTGTAACACCCGAAAAAAATTCACCACATCTCCTGAAAAATCATTGATAATTTCAGTTGATGGTATCAGTTTCCGTCTAAAGAATATTCCACCCATACCAACGAAAGGCTCGGCATAAATGCTATGTGGAATATCTTCAATGATTTTGACAATGGTTTTGGCTAATCTTCTTTTGCCCCCAATATAAGCAGCAGCTGGTGAAATAGGTTCAACAGATTTTAATTTTTCCTTATGAAGTATATCCATTATTTTTTAACACTCTTTCATCTATGTTAACCGTCTTCTCATTGCTTTAAGTGATAAGAAGTAGCTGTGATGTTAAGTTAAGTTGCATCGGACGGGGTTGTCGCAAAACTTTCTCCCGTTGCCTGGGTGACCAGCCCAGCCTCTATTTTTGTTCCTTTCCTTGATTTGGTGCCTCAAAGGTAATTTCTGTTGTGTAACCGCTTTGTTTTTCATAGCGGTGGGTGACGGTAGCGGCTTTCCATGACCCATTAATTTCTTTACGGAACCCTTGAAGCAGCAGCGGTTGATCCGCCATGATTTCAGGGCGTCCCGCAAGAGTTAAGGAGCCACTGCCTACAGCACGGCATAAGCGATCCGACTCGGAGGCAGCCGCCGCTTGTGCTTCTTCTTGACTTGGATAACAACTGCGCAGACGACGTACGGGACCAGTAAACCCTGTTTGATGCTTGACTTGGCATTGTTGCCCTTTTGCGCGATCAAAATAAGAAGTTTCGATGGTGCCGTATTGGGTGCGCGGCTCTAGGGTGAATTCCCAGCTGGAACAGTCATGCTTATGGATGTCGAGTGCTGGTAAATTATCCCCGCTTAAAAATAAAAACTTATGGTCTTTGATTAAAAAACGCGCCCGCATGCGGTCCGCAAGGCGGGTTAAAAAGTCAACCGCCGATTGATCGGTGCGCACCACATAAGGCAAGGTTTGTTTGGTAAATTGTGGACTGACCTTTGCTTGATAACCATGGCGTTTGGCAAGGGCCTCAACAATCTCAGCAATGGTTTTGTGGTCAAAATGTTCACTCGCCTGTTCTTTAAGTTCTTTGCGCATCGAGGCACTTTTGCCACAAAGGCGTAAAATCTCTCCATCACTGCCCCCAATACTCACCACCGACTCAACAACAAAACGCCCCATAAAGGCACGGATGCTGTTTTGATAGCCAAAGGTGACATGGAGTGCGCTGTTACTGGAGGGAATCTCTAAATCATTGCCACTATCATCAAACTCCGCTTCAAATGTATCGGCTTCATTGCCCACATGATCGGTAATGGTTGCCGTTAAAAGACGCTGGTAAAAAACCTCATGGACAAGATTCTCCCCCACCCTCACCTCAATAAAAGGATGTGTGCGCATTAATCCCATAGCCTTTTGACCACGCTGTTCTTTTCACATGATAAAAATTCAGGCAGAATGACCTTTAAGCCCCGCGGCAACAGAGCACCATACCCTGCAATACCTGGATTGGCTTGCAAAGTAGCTTCACAATAACCTTTGATCGCTCCAACTTGAGAACGGTCTCCTAATACAGCCATAGCATGTTGAAAGCAGATTAGATCAAGACTCATATCCTCTAGCTCTACCACGAGATGCTTTTCTGGTATCTTCATGGCGTTTCTCCTCCTTGGGAATATTGATCATATCCCTCTTGGTATTGTCCTTGCGGTTTTCCACCATCGAAAAACGGTAACAAGCTAATGGCATAGCGAATACGCCCCGATTGACCAGAGCGACTGATGTAATCATGGTCTTTCGTGACACTGGTGATCACTACAGATCCATGGAGAATGGCACTATAGCCGTTGTCACTCATCCAACGAATCATCTGAACGGGCTTGGCTGCACGAATGGTTCTGGTGATGGCATCTATCGCTACCCGGTCCCCAAACTCTTCTGGAAACAACACCCCGTGGATGGTTTTGGGATCATTGCCATAGCCGGTAAATTGCAAACCAGGAGCCTCACCAAAACGCTCTAAGCAAACCCAGGAGGCAGAGAACTCTTCCTCAAACGATTGGAAATTAAGCCAGTCTACATAAAAGAGATGTGGACCTAACATCAGCAAAGGATCTCTCATAGACGCCCTCCCATTGATTGTATCCCTTCCAGCACGTCATTTCTTTCGAAACGTATCATTGCATCTCTCCTACCATTGCGCCATCCTAGCACTTCATCCCTCCCCTCATTGTGTTCTTTCCAGCACGCTGTCTTGTCCCTTATTCTGTCGTCCTTATCATTCTGTGCCACCATGCAGCGCATTGGCGCGTGCCCGTTGCAAAGCATGAGCAACCGCACGACCGGTGGCCATGGGGTCACGCGCCCCATTAACATGCACTGTGACATTTTGATTGTGGGTGATGGGGGAACGGTCTTTGTCTCTTGGTTCTCTGGCAGATGAATTTACAGGAGAAGCCCCCGCAAATTGTACTATGGGTTGGATGGACGTTTTACCCCCCAAAAAACTTGGCAAAAACTCTCTTACATCAATCGACCCAATCCACCCCTTTATGCGGTGAGGTAAAGATTTACAATAATCCATCAATTGTGAGATGGACGACATAAAACCATCAACAATCCAACTCGCTAAATCTTCGCCGGCTTGTTCCATACCAGCCTTGGCACTCTCTGTGAGCTTTTCGCGGACAAAAAAACGCTTCAACCACCCCCAAAAATTAGAAAAGCTTTGTTTAACGCCCTCCCACAAACCAGCAAAGCTTTGAGAAACAGAGGAAAGTCCTTGTTTAAACTTTTGCCAATGGGAAGAGAGATCAAAAGCAGCAGCAATGATATTTTTCCATTTGGTGATGGTTGCCGTATCGGCACCAAAAAAGCGCATGACGGCTTCAAAGGCTTGGCCCCAAGCCCGTGTTATCCCCCGTGCAAAACCTTTGACAAAAGAAGAAAAACGATCCCAATATTTCCACAAAGCAAAACCAGAAGCCAATATGACAGCCACAACAGCAGCAATGAGAGCCCCTATTGGGGTAAAAATCCCCCCCACAACAGAGGCAATAGCTGCCCCAACCACTTCGATTACTGTCCCAATAAAGCCAAAAGAGGCAGAAAATGCCGCACCTGAAACGGCTATCCCCCGTAAAGCCCCCACAAGTAAAGTCATGGGGCGAAGAAGACGCAGCGCACTCCCACCAAGCCCTGCTGCCATTAAACCCAATGAGCGCCCTGAAGCGACTAATCCGCGCCAACTTGCCTTCAGCGTGCGGCTCACAACCCTCATCTTGATAAAAGAGCCCATCAATTGAAGAAGCCCAAGGCGGGTTCCCGCCATGGTAAAACGTACAACCCGCAAAGCAATATTAAAAGCCATCAGGGCGGCAATGGTTTTGATGATCACACCGGTTAAAACAGGGTGTTCATTAGCCCACGCCATCAAACCATTGACAAATCCCCCAACACTTTCCATGAGACTGTTGAGAGGAGGCAGGAGCACTTCACCAATGGTGATCCCTAAAGCCACAATACGGTTTTGCAACAGTTCAAATTGCCGCATGGCACCGGTTGCTTGTTTATCGGCTTCTTGTTCTACAGAGCCTTTAAAGACTTGTGGATCTTTCACATAATCTAAAGCTTGCCCTAACAATTGGGGGTTCCCCACCAATTTGGCAAAATCACCGGTAAACTCCCGCCCTGCAATGGCAATCAGAGAGCGCATCCCTTGTTCAGATTTGCCCAACACATTAAAAAAGCGCACCAAGGTACCGGTGGCATCTTTCTCCAAATCTTCCATGAATTTCTGGCGTGAGAGCCCAATATTGCTAAAGGCATCTTCAATATGTTTGCCTCCTGCTTGAATGCGCGCACTCATCGTATTAAAACCACGCGCCGCACTCTCTGGAACAATCCCAGCAGAAATCATCGCTGTACCAAATGCCGCGGTTTCGCGCGCTGTCAACTTAAACATAGTGGCTGCACCGGTGGCACGATTGGTAAAATCAGACACCTCACTGGCCTTTGCTGCCATGTGGTTAGAGAGATGGTTGATGGCATCCCCTAGATCTTCAATACCTTCCTGATTAAGCTTAAAGACATTGCGCAATTTGGCAAAGCGTTCCCCAATCTGATCCCCTGTCATATCAAAAGCAACAGCCGCTTTGGCCGCATAAATGCTAAAAGCCTCGAGATCTTGTTCACCAATGCCTGCTTGGCTAGCACTGGTCATCAATTCTAAGACTTCACGGGCAGCCAAAGGGATCTTTGTAGAGGTTTCCAAAGCAAAACGGCGCAATTCTTTTAAACGATCAAGGGGAGCATCCAGAACCTTTTCCAAGCCCTTCATTGATTGATC
Source organism: Bartonella tribocorum CIP 105476 (assembly GCF_000196435.1). Lineage (NCBI taxonomy): Bacteria > Pseudomonadati > Pseudomonadota > Alphaproteobacteria > Hyphomicrobiales > Bartonellaceae > Bartonella > Bartonella tribocorum. Next base: position 1,312,305 of record NC_010161.1, read on the forward strand.
AAATTGCATGGCTTTATAAAGAGGGGCAATCAAGGTTGCGGTTTGCGCAATCGCCCCCACCATGCGCCCACGCGCATGGATAAAAGCATTTTCTGCATGGGCTGTGGCTTCCTTAAGATGCTCAGGGTCAAACCACCCTTTAAAATGTTTTCGTGTCTGGTTTTGGAAATGCGCAACATCTAAACTAAAGGCTCTTAAGTCTCGCTTGGCAGAAGCGATCCCCTCTTGCAGATGATTAACAAAACGCACAACAAGGGAAACATCCATGATTGCATCTTATCCTAACATTTGGCTTTCATATTCTTGTTGTTTAAGGCGCGCGAGTTCTTCTCGATAAGCAATCACATCAAGCCAATCCATCTGGTTAATCTCTGAAGGCGCCCAGTGATAATAAAGGGCTAGTTCTGCTCCAAATTGTCTGGCAGAGAGGATTGGCGTGTGGGAAAAAAAGCAAAAAATGCCTTCAACACTGCCATAATATCGATAACATCAAGACGATTAATGAGTTCAACAGATTCATGAGACATATCGGCTAAAAGCACGGCTATTCCTTCCATCGCCTCATGGGTAAGCAATGCCTCACAAACTTTAAGAATGAGCACATCATTGCTCAATGTTGTTTTATCCTCTTCTAAGCCAAGCAGAACAAGCTTTGCCAACTGCGGTCCAATCAACACGGCTAATTGGCGTGCTTGCTTGAAGTTTGGGCGATAAAAGGTCAATTTGTGCCGTGTCAATTCTTTGCCATCACTCTCCTTATAAACAAGGGGAACTTGGAGCTCTACATCAAGGCTGGTTTGTAAACTTGTCATGATCAATTCCTATAAATTGAGAATAGAGCGGCGCCGTTCACCAATCTCTTGTCCATTGCGCACAAGCCAACCGCCCCGTTTAAAAGAAAAGCGGTGTAAAACAGAACCATCCCAAAATTCCGTATAGTCCCAAATATTTTTGATCTCGCAATCATAGCCTGTGGCTTTTCCTGCCGTTAAGCCTTCGCTATCCACCTTGACCAACCGCCCTGTCACATCAATGGAATGTTCATGCTCGCGTCCATCTTCTTCAGACACCACATGTTTTTTGCCGGTAAATTTATGACGAAGACCAGGAGGACCACCAAAGATACCAATCACTTCAGGGGTGTGGCTGCGGATTTTCATTTGCAAATTTAATGCTTTGACACCAAGACCGCTCACATCAATTTGCATATCAGAGCCCCCTGGTTGATAGGTTTCTGTGATTTCTTCTAACGTAGGCAATTTGAGGGTTTCAAGATCAAGATGGAGATTGACATCATCATCAACAATCAGGGTAAAACCACGAACAATTCTTAAAGTCATATGTCACTCCTTGCTGCTTTGCGATACCCCTCTAGCGTATCACCAAAAGCATATGTCATTTTCTTTTGGATATCTTGCGCCAGCCGATTAAAGTAAGCACCATTGCGCCGGCTGCCAAAGCTTAAATCTTCGAGAGGGGGCACTTCTTCTGCATCAAATTCCACCCGCAATTTGCCAAGTTGTAAATTGCTGTTTGAATTTAAATCCCGATCAAACCAAACCCGCCCACCAAGCAGTGCACCGCGTGCAATCATATCATCAAGAAAGCTGGTCAAAGAGCGGGTAATGGCAATAACATGTTGACCGGTGAGATTCTCATCATTAGCCCAAGGGCGTAAATTGTTCATGATGGTTTTTTCCAGTGCCGCACGGGTGCGCACCACATTGACAAAACGCCAAAGCGGATCACTGGAGGTGGTATGATTGCCCCATAAAATGCGCCCATTGGAAGCTACTTCTCCCTGCCCATTTTGACTAAGGCGCGCGGGAATAAAGGTCGCAATATCGGCTTTATTGAGACGGTTTGCCTCATGATCAATTTCCCCATCAAAATAGCTAATGGGGCGTGCTGTCCCTAAAATACCATGCACATCTTGATTGGAGGGAGACCAGAAAACACCGCCCCTTTGCTTGTCACGTTTGATAAACATGGCGGCGGCAAAAGGACTTGCGGGTTTTATACTCACACCTCCCTCACGATTTGCCACCCGTACAAAGGGATCAATCAGATAACAAAAGCGTGAGGAAAAATCTGCACGATAGGCAAGGCTTTCTTGCGTATTTTTACCCCCCGTATCAAACACAGCAATGGCTTGTAGCTTTTCTGCCACCTGTTCCAAAGCATCTGCCACAGGGTTTTTGCCATTATCAAGGCGCCCTGCACTATAAGCTGGTGCAAGTAAAATTCCAGGTTCCACCCCCAAATGCCCCCGCGCATGAGCCAAGGCATGCACACCGGTCAAGTGAGTATTTGATCCCACCATTTCAGCTTGTGTCTCAGCAATGGTTGACTTTTCTTCCACCCGCACAAGGATCACTTGTGCCTCAATCCCTTGCGCGCGCACGGCATTGATAACATCAAGAGCTGTGCCCCGTGTCCCAAGCTTTTGGATTTTGTCTGTCTCATGGGTGAAGACCAACACGGGCTCGTTAAGGGGAAAAACTTGGTTGTCAGCATCAGGGGCTGTAACAACCGCCCCAAGGGCGGTTTGGCTAAACATCTCTAAGGGCCGAGAAGCTTGACCATCCTCAATGAGGCGGATACCATGATTAAATTCTATTGCCATTTTGCTCTCCAAATCAATGGAGAGACCATAACAACAAGAGCTCCCTTTCATAAGTCTGACACTGTCAGTCAAAAAAGCCCTTTAAAAGGGCTTTGAAAGAGATTTTAAAAACATATCAAGCATCATTACACTATTGTTTGAGTGTCTAAGCTTCTTCACCTTTTTCTTGTGATTTATGCCTAGGCTCTGCCATTGTGTCTTTATCCACCACGGGAGGAGAGAACACTCCGTCTTTGTAAGTCCAGCCGATTTGTGCTTCACTTGAGCGGATAGCTTCACCATCAAAGGCATGGACATAATTCTCAGATGCGACAATAATATTCGTTACTACACCATTTTCAACAACTGCATATTTCATGAAAAACTCCTATATAAAAAATCTCAACAATATTGCGCCATTTCCACCGTCACCACTGTTGTAATTTGCTGCATCCTTTCCAGGAAAATAACCGCCACCACCACCACCTGCATCAGCTTGGTTATGGCCACCTTTACCACCTTTACCACCTTTGTCACTTTCACCACCACAGCCACCATTACCATTATTAGATCCCCCGCCGCCGCCTCCACCTCCAAAAAGAGAACTTCCACCCGAGTAGCTTCCGCCATCTCCACCATCACCGCCAGAAAAAATAAAGTTTTTAATGCTTGTGTAACCTCCTCTTCCTCCTTTTCCTACTGTTTCGGTAACTCCACTACCATTAGAGCCTATACTCCCACCATTGGCGATGAGAACCCCTTCAATAATCGTGGCACCACCATTACCATTTTTACCACCACCACCAATTTGAATATTTTTTGCTTTTCTAAGCTGAGATCCTTTGATTTTAACGCGTACACATTGCCCTCCACCGCCTCCACCTCCACCATAATAGGTGTATGTGATACGACCGTTATAAGTAGTTTTTAACCGGACTCCAGTCCCTCCACTGCCTCCACCTCCCCATGCCCATATTTCTACCTCTGTGTCATCAGTGACATCTGCGGGAAATGGAAGTGTACCACTTTCTGTAATGAGAATTTCAACCGGTTTTTTGACTAATGAAGCTATTAATTTATCTATTTCTGATTTCGTATAAACAACATCACCATCCACTTTAAGCGGTCCTTTCAACGTGCTTCCCGTTGTGCTTAAACTTGTCACCGTTTCACCATTATGAATAAGGCTAAACGGCGAATTATCCAAAAGTTCTAAGCCACCACTCATGGTGACTTTGCTGGTAAATTTATTGTAATTTTTCCATTCATTTGGGCTTGTGAGGCGCCCATAACTTGTTAGATCTTGATTAATCTTAGCTCTAAAATCATCAAGCCCCACGATATCTTCGGTTTTATGCTGGTGCGCGCCTAACAGGGAGACAGCACTACCAAAGGTAAAATTGTTGTTGCTTGATTTATAGAGAACATAATTATTTGCTGCATCTTTTGCCCCCTCGATATCGCTTAAATCAGCAAATGAGAAAGTTTTATCGGCTGCCATCTTGCCATTGAGAGTGCTTTCTAGATCTGTGATTTCACTTATGGTATGCGTGTGTTGTAAAGGCGCTTTTTCGTCTATTTTTTCCTCAACAGCCACAAGCGCTTGATCAAGTTTATTGAGGTTTTCACGCAAAATAGGGAATTCAGAACTGATAAAACGCCCTTCTTGTGGCAATTCCATGTCGAGTTTTTTGGTTTTTGTCATCTCTTATTCTCCCATCATATGATGCCGGCGCCAAAATCACACACCATGGAACGCGCCGCCGGTCCACCGGTAAGGGTGAGTTTAAGGCGTGCTTGTTTGGCTGTTTTGTCACCACTAATAAATTTGCGCTCTGTCCAGAGAGGCTCCGATAACTGTTCTGTTTCATCGAGTTTCAAAGGGACAAACGCCCCATCATCCAGTTGCATCTCGAGGGTGAAAGAGGAACCGCCCGGCAAGAAGGTTTTGATATAGCTGGTCAATCTTGCCTTTTCCCCAAAGGCAAAAGCCCGCGTGATATAAGTTGCTGTTTTATGAATCTTTCCTGCAATCAACTGAACCGGGGCAAATAACACCGGAGAGAGTTTCTCTGTGCCTTTAAGAATGGCGCGAAGCTTGACCTTTTCACTGATATATTCGCTAAGGCTTAGCAATTGAAAGGGTAGCAGTTGGTAAACCGTGCCGTTGTTGCGTTCAATTTCAAAGATGACAGAGCAATCGCTTGAAGGCAATTCTACCGCTGCACGCACTTGCAAATCAGAACAATCCACAAGATCAAAGGTGCCTAAATCAACCATCTTTTCTGTTTGCCTGTAGCGTGCAGCCAACACCCGAAAGGCTAATGCTTCATCTTGATGGGCGCTCCAGCTTTGTGCATTGACAGAAGAAAAGCGCGGACCCGTCACATAGGGGTGGCTTGAGACATATCTTTGGCTGTCTTTATCAAAATCCCCAAGTTTAGCCAGTGATACGGAATGATCCGCATCATCGGTTTTAATGACAAAGGCGGTCAGACGGTCATCAGGGACGGTTAAGGGTACATCATAGCGTGCGCTAGCCCAGCCGGTTTTGGCACCCTTCATGGAATAAGATGTTTGGGCTTGAATATCAGCGGTCGGATAACCGTTTTCGGTGGTGACCAAATCAATCACCAGATCATGGGCTTGATTGCCTATTTTACAAAGATGGAAATCAATCCCCGTGATTTGCCGTGTTTCATCAGGGGTAAAGACTTGGGCTTGCGGGTCTACTTGTGTCCATATTTTCACCGTGGTGGTACGTCGCATCACCTTTACATCAATCACCCCTTGACCGGTAAAAAGCCCTGTTGCAACGGTGCCCCCTCTGCCTCGTGCAATCACATTCTTTGTACCAGCCGTAATATTCGCAGGAATGCTAAAGATGCCTTCAAGGGTGCCTTTGCTATCGGCAACAAGGCGGCTGTTGGGTAAGACATCCACACCATCAAAGGTAAGGCTTTCCAAGATTTCACCACGACCAAAGCCTTCAATCTTAAAATTCAGCTTAATTTGTCTTAAAAAATCGATTTGCTCTCGAGTCTCATTGATGAGGTCATCACGTACTTCCGTGTTACGGATAGTTCTCCCGCGATTCCATCCCATATTGAGTTGATTGGTGACACTTGAGAGCCAATCGGTGCGCTGTTCATGCCAAAAATCTGTTGCGGGGGTAAGGGAGACAGTCCCGGGGAGAGGTGCAAAATTTTGATAGGGGTTGATCTTTTCGCAAGCCGTAGTCAATTCTTGCGCAATGATCACTTCATTGGTCCAGTCAAGTGTGACAGGGGCGTTCAGGGGGGCAGTATAAAAGGTTGGATCAATGGCAAGCTGTAAAATGCCATGACCAATAGCCCCTGTTTGGGGAAACCCTTCATCGCGATAACTGTCATCGAGAAAAGGGTCTGCAAACATGCCTTTTTTGGCAACAGGCTCTTTAGAGTCAACATTGCTTTTAATGCGCTCTAATTGCATGAGGCGGTCAAGAGAGAGCACCCGTTGAAAATAACGCCACATCTCATCATAAGGGGCAACACGCGTGCCATCATTAGCCACTTGGGGGGTGCTAAGCCAATTGTTGGTAATGGTAGCAAGGGAGAGCACATCATCCGGGACACTGGGAGCCATGGGTTGGTCTGCCGAGACGCCTTTGATATAGACAACATTGCCTCCTGTGTTGAGACCAATACGGTCAATGCGGGGGAGTTTATAAGTGTAGCTTACAATGATATCACCTCCCTCAGCCCCTCCTGAGACGGTGATTTCCTGCGCTGTTACTTTATCCGCTTTTATGCTCGCGCGGTATCGATAGGTCACTTTATAACTACTGCCGGGGAGTGGTTCATCGCCCATGGGCGCCCAATCAATGGTGTCTCCGGTTTTTTTGAAATCCTTGCCTTCTTTAAATTCCTTGGTTCCTTGAACAATTTTGATAAAAGCGGTGATACTTTTGTCCGCCACCCCATCACGCCCGGAGGCAACTGCACCGCGAGTGATTGTCACGGTTTTTTCTTTCGTCAACAAAAGGGAATGAACAGCGGCAATGGGGGTATAATAGGTTTTAAAGGTAAAGCTTGTCTTGCCCTTTGGAGGTGCAAAAATATGGGTTTCACTAGGAACGGCACTTGTCGAAAAGTCCTCGAGTTCTTCATAGCGCAAAGCAGCCAAGCGCTTGCGTTTGAAACCATTGATATTGGCTTCTCCCTCTTGAATACTGAACACTTGCTTTTGTCCCTCTTGCCCCAAAGCTGTGACACGGCATCCCCCCACGATATAGTGTCCATGGGAGCGATCATACGTCGCAATGGCTTGCATAGCGGGTTCAAGTAATGAGGGGGATTTTTGATCAATCAAAACACCATCTTGCAAGATATAGACCGGAAAAAAAGTCCCTTTCTGGTCATCATCTTTGAGAGCCCAGACAAGTTTTGCGACCTCGCGTGCCGCACCTCCTTCTCCTTCTGCCAAGGACCCTGTAACTTGTCCTAACAGTTCTGGATCATCCTCATAGGTCACCCATTTCTTTTGCAACTTTACACCGATTTCCACGCGCCCCATCATGGAAATATTCGTGAGAACAGCATTTGAGACGGGAAAGATATCGCCTGCAATATAAATCTTACCCTCCGTTAAGGTAACGGTCTTTGTGTCTTTGTTGACAAAGGCATCTGCTCGTTCAACGCGGTCTCCTTCTTGTGCCACAAGGCGCCCCAAACGGTCATGACGCCCCCTGATGATGGTTTGCATTTCATTGAGTTCACCACCTTGAAGAAAAGAGCGCCTGCCATAAAACACCACGCTTTGTTGTTCATCTTTGCCGACCGATCTATCAATTGCAAAGGGTAGTCCGCTTTCATGTTTCATGTTAAAACCTCAATAAAATCTTGAATTGTTCGCGAACATCGGCACGCAAAGGAATATTAATGGGCGTTTTGAGTATCTCGACACCGCCATTGAGTTCATCAGGCTCCAACCAAAGCTTGCCAACCGCTATGTTTTCTGCGGGGGTAGCGTGAACGAGAATGGAAACAAAAGCTGCTTGTTTCCCGTCAACATCGTGAAAGTCTGTACGGGCAGCAAGAAACAACAGAGTGCCTGTTGGGGAGGGATTAAATCTGTTTCCGCAATGGTTGTAAACACCCTCTAAAACCTGTTCGACAGGCGCTACAGCATAGCATCTGCGATACCCAATCACACCATCTTGGCTGTCTCTTAACACGAGATAAAGCGTGCGACCATGAAACCACTCTGCCATAAGGATATCGCGTTCATGTTTTTTAACCGAACACCAAGGAAAATTTGCCAAATCCCAAGGGTAATCGATTTGGTTCCAGCTTAATTCCTCGTCAAAGTCATCAATCCAGTTGCCAATAAGCTTGCCTTCTTGTTTTGTGAGCGTGTGATTAATTTCTGTGGTGCGTCCAAAGGAAAACAGAGTGTCACGAGCTGTTAAGCGCACGCCACTTTCAAAATCCAGCATGCTGTCATCAAGGCGTGACATATCGCCTTCTATAGCTCCCACATCATAACCATAGGTCCCACGGCGAAAATCAGAGCGAAAGCTTTTGGAAAGGTCGACAATGGCTTCAATGGCTTCAAGGCTGCTTTGTTCAGGCAATTGATCAAAATCAAGTTGAAAGGAATTCCACCATGCACGCCCTGACCATGCGGGTGTAAAGTGTGCAGAAAGCTCTAACCATTGAAGTCCCAACTCAATGGCTGCAACAGAACCACGCAAGCGCTGCCATGCAAGCCCTTGGTCAATCAGATCATAAGAATTCGAGAAATAAGGCGTGAGTTCTTGTAAACCATATTCATCAATGAGAGAGGGCAACCAAGATGGAGGGCGCGTGATTAATTTGGCACGAGAAATATCTTCGAGTGCCCTTTTTACTTGAACATCAACAGCCATTGCATCAGCAAGGCAGCGTTCAAACAAGCTTGAATTTGGCGGCAATAACAACGAGACCATCAATAAGCGTGCCCCCGTAATGATAAGGCAATTTCCCCTAGTGCTATCGCCTCATGAGGGGCGACCAGAATATCCTTGCACGGTTGCGTTATCTCCACATGATGCACACCCTCAACCATCAGGCGACTGAGTATCCAACTTAAAGAGAGATCACGCCCTAGTCTCCATGTACGCGCCCACTCTTCTCTCAAATTCTGCTCTGCCTTTTCTAAAACAAGAAAACCTTCATGAGGCAACAACCAAAGATCAGCCGAAATATCGATCACCCGCTGCACGGCACTTTTGACCAAGAGAGTATCATTGGTCATTTTTACCTGTTCTTCATCAAGGGCTGCTTGCACCTTGGCAATCAAAGCCTCATCAGCCACCCCTGATGGGCTGTCACTAAAAAGCGCCACATGAATGAGCGGGCTTTTACCCTCACGATAAACAAAAGCATCTTTGACATGGATATCGCTGGAGAGGGCAAAATATTGGTAGCGGGGCACTGTGCCCCCTGTGGAATGCCCTTGCCTATTTAAGCGAATGCGGCGGCGAAACCGCGCATCATCTTCATCTAAAAGGCGCGTAACCCCATGAAAATCTCCCAAATGGTCTAAACTTGTCCCACGCGCAAATTCCAGTAAATTGTCTCGCGCTACTTCATTAATCCGTTGGCGCAACAGCAACTCTTCATAAGCAGCCGCTTGTAATTGTATGACCACGGGGTCATAAGCGGTCTTTTCCACATTATAGGGAATATGATGAGCTGCAAAAACATCCACCAAACGCGCAATCTTTTGCTCTAAAATTACTTCAACACAAAGCTCTTCAATAATTTGTGGCAGAGGGAGTTGTGAAAAGGGTAAATGTTCAAGCTCTGCCATAAAAAACCTCTAAAGGAAATTGCCTCTCTTGCCCATGGGACCAATCCCCCAAATGTCCATCGGGATAAAAAACACCCCTTAAAACAAAGTGGAATGTCCCCTCGCGCGTTGCTTTGGTCAGATCAATCCTTTGCAATGAGAACCCAGGCTCTCCGCATTCTGGATTATCGAGCGCGCAGGCAATGGCTTGATAAAGACGTAAGATTGTTGCAGGATCAGCATTGGCATCTTGGAATTCTCTGACATCACACCCATAATGGCGACGCAAAACCCGTGTTCCTATCCTTGTCATTAAACATTTATGGAGTGATTGTTGGCAATGATCCCAACCATATAAGAGAGAGCCATCCTTTTCGCTCACCCCACAACGCATGGTTTAAGCCCCTTTGCTTGTCTTTGTGGTAGAAACGGTTGGGGCCGCAGCAACAACGGGGGCTGTTTTTTCAGCAATCTGACCAAGAAGCAAAGGGTATTTTGCTGCCTCACCGCTTAAACGGATTTCTTCACCCTTGCCTGGTGAACGGTTGCCTGCAACAAAATCGGCATTGGTTAAAACAACATAAGTGTTCTCATGCATGATAAAACTCCTTTAAAGGGGGGAAGAGGTTGTGGAAGGACCGATTTTGACCCCGCCGTGTTTATGGCTTGCGCCAACAGAAATTTGATTGTGCTGCAAATCTTCTGCTTCAATCTGTACACTGCCCGTTAATGCAACACGGGTTGCTTGATGAGAAAGCACCAGACCTTGTGCACTCAAATGGATTTGGTTTTCTCCATGGGAGAGAATAAGTTCATCTTTTGTCATCCGCAAAGCGCCCCCCGCATAACAGAGCGCAAGCTCTTGCGGCGAGCGTGCGGGGTTAGGCATATCCTCACTATAGCTATCGCGTACAACCAGAGAGGCGGAGCCAATTTCACCATGGGGGTTCAACAACCGCACCGGATCACCAACATTGAAAGGCATATTGCTGGAAACAGCCCCCGCCGCTTCTTGTGCTTGCAGCCAAGGCGATAAAACCGCTTGTCCATTGGCACTCTCAGAGAAAAGTTTCACCCGCACCCTATGACCATCAACTTCTGCAACCCGCCCGATCATGTGTTGGTTGGCAAGACAGCGTTCAAGCGCATCAAGACGCTTCATAATTTGTCGAAAGGTATCGCTTAAGAGATGTGCATCATTCATGCCCCCACCTCATTGTCTAAATAAATCAACCCAGCTTTGAGTTGTCCCGCATCAGCAAAAATATCCTGTCCCAAATGATATAAATCTTGGTGCCATTCCACCACACTGATCGATACACCACGCTGCTTAATCGCCGCAGAGATAATGGGATCAATTGACACATCCCGCGGGGCACTTAAATGTGTCAATCCCCACAATTGTCCGCTATGGCATAAAACCGCGATAGCTTCTGCCAAAAGCCAACTTTGGATATCACGCTCTTTACCCGTGGTAATAATAAAAGCCCCTAAATGGAGATCCGCACTCTGCTGTCCAGACGCCACAGAAGTTAAGCGACTTTCTAAAACCGCAACACGCACAGCTGGTGCCACAAGCATTTGTGTTTCAAGCTCTTCTAAATTAAAGCGTCCAAATTGACAGGCACAATCGCGCACATCTGGCAAAGCGCGTTTAAGGCTCTTTATCACCGCCTCACGAAACGCATTAATACGCCCTGCTTGCTTGATCATTTGACTCACGAAAAGATCCTTCCCAACCAATCCTCTGCTGCTTTGACAATTTCCACTTTATTTTGCTCTGAAAGCCCCAAATAAGGGCGCGCCGGCATGGTCACTTGCGGCACACACACAAAACGCTGTGCTTTGCTGCTTTTCAGAAAAAAGCGAAGGGTTTTGCCATTTTTGGGGCGAATAACCCCACCCAATTGATGAATCCGCGCATAAACCAACCCACTCCCCACCATCACCTTTTCTGGTGAAGCTTTCATATCAATGGAGCGTGAGAGCGCCCCACTGGCAAAAAGAATGGAGGTACGGGCATGATTGTTTTTCCACTTTTCTCCTTGGGGAGAGGTTTTTTCACTTTGAATCCGCCGCCTTGTGCTCTCTTGAATGAGGCGTCCAACCCCTTGTGCTAAAGTCCCCATCGAGCTATCAGCTCCCTTTTGTAAAAAGGATAAGGCCGCTTCAAGCCCTGTCTCTTTAATCTCAATATGGGTTGAAACAGACATGTTACCTTCCCATCAAACGCGGTTTAGCAGTAAAAAAAGCCCCATCACGCACGGGACCATCTTCGCTCATAATTTTAGGCTCATCGCCCCCCAAACCCGCCTTGCCTTCCGCAATGCGTTTCAGCAAATCAACCGCCTGTTTGTAACGATCTTCAATGGTGGTGGTCAGTGCCGTATGGCGTATGGCTAAATTATAAACAGCAATATTGACACAAATCATGCTGAGAGCCGCCGGCTGTCCAACAATGGGGACACAGTAGCGATGAGACAAATGCACATCAATCTCACCACTTGCTTGGTTTAGAGCAAGGGCAATAGCTTGATCTAAAAGCACTGGATCAGAATTCTCATCATCAAAAGCACATAAGTCTTTTAAGAAATCATCACCCCAGAGCTCTTCAATCAATGTTTTGCTTGCATACGCCATCTTTTAAAGATTCCCTTAAACAACATCTTGCAGCAACACACCGGCATCTTTTGCAGCGACCAATTCACACACCCGTTCACCCACACGCACCCGTTTACCACCCGATAAACCAATATCTGGATCAGAGATCACCCCAGAGATACGCTCACCCAATTGAGCACTAAAGCCCCAGCTAATCACCGAACCATCCGCCTGTTGCTTGGTAGGATCAATATAAAGCAGAGCAATCTTATTGCCCCAAACGCGCGCCAATTGCGCCGTACGCCCTTTGCGAGCTAAATTCACTTGCGATTCACCAATGAGTAAACGATCGGGGTGTATTTCCATCAGATCAGCAAATTGCGCTTTGGTGACAAAACCATCAGCAGTACCACCCCCTTTAACGGCTTTGATGATTTTAGGGTGGCGTTTGAGTTTTGACCAAACAACTTTGCCCATCACAAGGGTGTTGGGCGTATAGATGAGACTTTTATCCATGGCCTCATCTAAAACAGCATAAGGGTCTGATTTCTCATAATCACTAAACTTATCCTCGCCTTTAAGCGTCATCACCCGCTCTGGCGCATAATTTTTATTGTCTTGCACAAGCGCTGCCACCCGCACTTCACGCCCCAATTCCAGCAAATTGGCAAGTCCTTCCACAGCTGTCTTTTCGGGGTTATAACGAGAGCGCTTTTCTGCCCGTGCGCGAGCTGCTGCCTCAATATCGGAATTGGGAATGAGATCATCAAGCCCGTAATCTTTGACACTGGCTTCCCGTTCAAAGGCAGAAAATTCTACCACATTCGGGCGTCCTTTTCGCCCAACCTCAAGTTCAGGAACGGTAAAATTTTCCGCTAGAGGAAACTCACTATATTTAAACACCTCACTTAAAACAGAAACGCGGGGCAAAACTTTATCGCCAATAAGAGAACCTGCTGGATTGCGATACCCAATAGCAATGGCGGTAAGTGTTGGATCAATGGGAAAAGGTCTATTCATTTTTAGCCTCGATTAATTAATTTTAAAAGAAATAACATCACCAGCAGAGCCATCACTCATGGCAATACCAATGGTGCGGTCTGCTGCTTCTGCCTTTATGGCGTGCCCTTTGGGGTCAGAGGTCAAAAAATCACCAAAGGAAACATTGCCCCCACAGATCACTTCGCCCCAGCCACATTGACCAACATCAAGCATCTCACCAGCCTTTGCACTCAAAGAGCCGGCAGTGCCTAATAATTTATCACCCTTTCCAGAAGCCGTTGCCACCATTCCCTCAGTTCGTGCTGCAACAATGCAATAAGGTGAAATTTCCCCAGCAGCGCGAAAAGATTTAATCAAAATCATCGTACTCATAATGGGCGCTCCTTTTGTTCACAAATATGATCGACCGCTTGGCTAATAGTGATGTCGAAGCCTTTTTTCTTCTGCTCTTCCTGATAATGACGTGCCGCAACAGCAACCTCTTCTGGCGCAAGCTTTGGTTCTTGTGCTAAGGCACACACTTCTAGAGGGCTTGTTGAGGCAAGCGCCGGCAATTTTTCTATCAAACTTTTAAAATGCTCCATCCCCCCTTCAAGGCTACAGAGCGCACGATATTCTGCGCGGGCTGCCGGCAAAATCTTGCCCTCTTCAATGGTCTTGTCTAAAAGACTCTCAATGGCACTGTTTTTTTGCTCTTCTTGCAAAAGCGCTAAATCTTCTCGCGCTTTTTTTAATTGGGTGCAAAGTTCCACGCGTTCCTTTTCGCGCGCTTTAAGCGTTGCTAAAACCTCATCCGCTTTAGCATCTTCTGCCAACGATAGTGCACTGGCAATGGCTGTCAAATCCATCATTTTCTCCGTCAAAGTTATAGGGGGTATTTTGGGCTGTTCACGGCTTAAAGCCGTCATCACAAGGGCTGGACGATTGACCAGTCCAGCACCGGCTAAATTTAAAATTTCACCTTTCTTGGAATGGCGAAACTCAGGCGAAAGATAGCGATATTCTCGAGCAATAATTTTTTTGGTAGCCATATCTGTCCATTTAACCCGTCCCCAAATCGCACCATCCCGCTCTGCTAATTCTTCAATCCAGCCGCTTGCCGGCGCTTCCAAGCCATTTCTCGCACGGTGATGTTGTCCATGCTCATAATCAATCACAAGCGGTCCTTTATTGGCTGCAAAGGCTTTTAAAATAGTTTGCGGATTATAATGCCATTGTCGTCCATCACGTGCCTTCACATGGGGCGCTTTGGGCAACAACTCTACCCACTCAGGCGCTTGGCTAATGGTGGCGTCTTCAAATGAAATGTCTTGGCATAAAACGTCTGGACAGAGATCTATTAACGCAGCATGAAATGTCTCATCATAAAATGTCTGGGCATCCCCATCTTTTTGATCTTCGTGAAATTCCTGTTCCATACATTGCCTATTGCTTTACAATTGTCATTGGCAATACAATGCATGAAACCGCTTCACCTTATAAGTCTGACAGTGTCAGTCAAAAGAGCATTTCTCAAAAAAGCACTCTTTTCCCTATTATTCTCCTTGTGAGAGAAACCCCCGTGCTAAACCATCCCATAAAATCGTTTTCAAAGGCACTTCAAAGGCGATAGAGCGCCGTTGTGAAGTGAGAGGTACAAATTATCACTCCACACAACAAAGCCTCTCTCAAGCCGTTTTTTTTTAAAGATTGCTTTTGAACGTTGAAACTGTTAGATTACCCACGAGGCGTGAGCCAGTTTTGCCAGGACGGTTTTACCGGATCTGCGAGGAGTTGACCGCCCTCCACGCCTTCCCGTTTTCCCCATCTCGACCCTTCTCCGCAAAGCCAACATGGTTTTTCTCAAAGTGCGTTTTTTTAAAGATTGCTTTTAAACTTTTAAACTGTTAGATTACCCGCGAGGCGTGAGCCAGTTATACCAGGACGGCTTTGCCGGATCTGCGAGGAGTTGACCGCCCTCCACGCCTTCTCATTTTTCCTCACACACCAGTTCCTTCTTTGCAAAGCCAACAGAGCTTTACGGTGTTCTTTACAACAACCGTTCATCCTTCTTTTCAGCCGCATCCAATAAGCGTCCAATTTCTCTAGAGCTCTTTTTATGCATGGAGGTCAACCACCATTCTTGTTTGCTTGCTACCCATTTGACCACAAAGCGCCACCATGCCCCACCACTTTCACCAAAAAACATAACACCCTGCGTATCTTTGCGTCTGATAACGCCATGGGGGCGAATGAGTGTTTGAATGGCACCACGAAAATCCTCCAAGTGAAGAGCTCGTGCTTGATGCTCTAACAAAATATGTTTTACGCTGTCTGAAGATAAGCGAATAAGAGAGTCCTCCGCTGCAAAAACATCACGCACCTTTTGGATCATGGGGGCAATGGGAATAAATCCACGTGGCATATGTCCTTCAAACATGGCTTCCAAAAGGGGTGAGCCCACAATATCTTCAATGGCAATGCGTTTCTGATTGTCCCCCATGGCGTCAATTTTATCACTCAAAAAATTGCTTAAATTTTGCGCACGATGTTTTCCAGGATTCAAATGCCAACCAGGATCAATCCCCTTTGGTATCTTTTCAACGCGCCCCGTCCGCTTATTGCGCCAAACCCGCGTCTCCACATGGGGTGGCGCTGCCCCCTCTTCATAGCCTAAATTGTCTGCTTCATAACGGCTTACCTGTCGCACACTGCATTTACACCGCCAGCCATTGGGTGGATAAAGCCAATCCCAAATGGGATCATCAACAGGTGCCGTAAACCCCACCCAACTTTCATGTTCCAAACGCTTATGTTCTGAACTCGACAACGCATAGGTGAGATAAGGCAAAAATTCTTTATTATTTTGTGTGCGCTCCCACTCACCTGCCGCATGCGCACTCATGGTATTGGCCCAATAAACCGTTTCTAAGCGCCGCGGGCTGCCCAATTGCACCACACTCTTTTCACCCGTTTTCGGATCACGCGCTAATTTTTTCCCCCACCACCCTTTTTCCTGCAAAATCGGCATTAAATTTTTTTGAAACTCTTGAAAAGGAACTTGATGCTTTATCGCTTCTCCAACCGCTTGCTTAAAATCCTCTAAAATATCATAGCCTACCGATTTTGCCACCGTAAAGGAAAAGGCATGTTCTTCTGGTGCTATATCCCGCCAATCAAAACTTGGAACAAGCGCTTTGGCTTCAAAATAACGGGTCACCTCTTTAGGGGCCGTTTTAAAAAGTTCCTCATCCATGATACCCCAACCCACGTGCAATCATCTGCACCTTTGCCAAGCGTGCTGCCAAGGCATGATGATCCATCTCACCCAACAATTCATCTAAGCCTTTAAGGATATCCTCATAACTTTTAGCCTCTCTCACAAGCTTTTTAAAAGGTTCTAAAAGGGGTTCTAAATCCTCTTCCCAGTCGCTTAAAGCTTCTTCAGAAAGCCGATCCAATTCGTCGTGATGTTTCACGCCCTGCTCTCTTTCGCCCTGCTTTCTTGTCACAGAAATATCAACAACACCCCCACAATCAGCACAAACATCTGCCTTTTGTTGCCCGGCATCATCAGCTGTAAGGGAAGGAGCCTTTAAAACATCCTCTCCCTTTTTGGGTTGCGAAAAGCCAATCTTATTGCGCACTTCTTGCGCCCCCACACACAATCCTAAAGGAACAAGTTTTTCCAAAGCATCACTGATGGCTTTAATATCTTCATTTTCCGAAATCGGCCAATAGACAAGCGGAGTGCGCTCTTGGGGTCCAAAATTAATCTCAACAAAGGGAACGATTAAATCACGATTAGTGGTCAAGGCTAATTGGCGTGCATCAGCTCTAGCAATATCATGGCGTACATTTTCATGAATGCGGGCTTGCGAAAAAGACGAACCATCGTCTGTCGTCATGGTTTGCCCCAATACCCCTTTAGAAATCTGCCGATCTAAATATTCAGCCTTCGCGGCAAAAACCGCATTGCCACTGCCCCCTGCTGCTTCAATAAACTCAATCTCCATCTCTTTGGGAATAATCGCCGCCGCATCACTGGATAAATCACGTACCGCTTGAATCAGAACCCGCCGCTCCTCATGAGAAGAGCTTGCCCCATATTTACCAACACGCAAAGGCATGCCATAAACTTCTAAAAATGCCATCCAATCTTTCAGCGTATAAGACTTGAAGAGAAAAGCCCAAGCCGCAAGACGTGCAAGTCCAGAACGAATAGGCAAACCGCTTTTAAGCTTGGGTCTGTGAATAGAAAATTTATAAGCAGGCAATTCACTTCCATACAAAGACCCCTCTTCTTTTAAACGCAAATGAAAGCCATCCCGCCGATCCAATTGAAAAAACCGCTGGTCACGCCATTTCCAAGCAACCGGCCACCATTCCTTAGCACTCTTGTCCCACAAAGTTTCAACAACCGCATAGCCTTTTCCCAAAGCATCTA
Source organism: Bartonella tribocorum CIP 105476 (assembly GCF_000196435.1). Lineage (NCBI taxonomy): Bacteria > Pseudomonadati > Pseudomonadota > Alphaproteobacteria > Hyphomicrobiales > Bartonellaceae > Bartonella > Bartonella tribocorum. The sequence continues at coordinate 1,329,755 of NC_010161.1, forward strand.
ACAAATCCGCCACATAATCATCAACAAAAGTCGGTGCACTGATCACTTCCCGCACCGCATCCGCTATCTTTTTATCCAATGCACTGTTGCTTGCGGCAATCACCCCAGGCTCCACCCCTGTGAGAGCATTTTTACGCATGCCAAGCACAGCACGATAATGCAAATCGCGCTCTTCCATATCATCAGCAAGTTGAAAAAACTGTTCTGGAGCCCCCCTTGCTGCCTGCTGCAAAATATCAGCAAGTTGCGCAGGCGTCAAACCACTCACAACAGTTTGTGACCACACATCACGAACACCCCCAATGGTAGGGCTTGCAACTTCCCGTTCCAATCCCTTTATCTTAAGAGCCCTGCCCCATTGGTCTAAAAGTTGTACCATTTCATCATCCCATCAATAAATCTTTGATCGCATCGTTGAAACAAAAGCGGGTGAAAAGAGCGGACTTTCATCAAAACCATAAACCTCTCTCACAGGCGTATATTCGTAAATTTCCGGCGTCTGCCGGCTGGCAAAATAAGCCAAAGCGCAAGCAATCGCGCTATCACCATGACGCATAAAACCATCACTGCCTTTAAAACGATGATTGTCTGGAATTTTCACAATGCCATTGACATAAGCAAGCGCTTGATGATCCGCAACAATATCGCTATCGCGCGGCAAAACAATGGACCCATCCCCAAAAGCTTCCAAATAAGCCGGCATTTCCTTGCCATACCAACTTTGTGACAAGGACACTTCCTTGACAAGACCCCCATAACGCTGTGCCGCTTTTTCCGCTAAATAAGCCCCATTGCCCCGCGCATCTAACGCACCACCCAACAAACGTGGCAAACCACCCACAACATAAAATAAAATCTCTCTTTGTTGATCAAACGGCATATTGCGCAATTCCACCATAAACCGCACACGGCGCACCAAATCTTGTCCCACTTCCATCACCACAATGGAGGTGGCATCACCAGACCTAGCAAAATCAACACCAAAAACATGTTGACGCCGCCGATCAAGCCTAGAATGCAAAGGCTTGATATGCTTCTCACACCAAGAAAAAGCAACAATACTTCGTTGTTGTTCCGATTGATTTTTAAAATCATCCACACAAGCAAAACGCAACACCGCAATATCTTTCGCACAACAATTTTCAATCTGCAAACGCGTTAAAGCCGCCCCTTCTTGATCCGCCGGTATGGCATCTAACTCTTGGCGCATCGCACTCAAACGCACCCCATAAGAGGCACGAATTTGCTCTTCCCATTGTTGTTCTGCTCCCCTACTCCACACCGCCCCCTTCATGGCACAAACCCGTTTAAACAAACCATTTTTAACAGCCTCACCAAAAGGGTAACGATGCAGAGAAAAAGGAACCTTGCCTGCTTTTGCCTCACGGATCAGTTCATTGAAAGGATTAAGCACACCATTATGGGTGGAGATCACACGGATTTTACCCCCCCAAATAAGCAAAGCATTCACCGCATCTAAAACAGCGCGCACATCTTGATGAAACGCCGCCTCATCAATCACCACAATGCCCTGTAACCCCCGAATATTTTCAGGGCGGCTTGAGAGCGCTTCAATACGAAACCCAGAAGCAAAGCGCACCCGATAAGCAGAGATATATTTCGTGGAACCATCCGCCCTTTGATCTGGAAATAAAAATTCCTCTACATCACCACTGTGGCTTGTGATTGCCGAAGCAAAATTGCTCACATAGCCAATAAATTCACGCCCCTTATCTTTGGTGTCACCAATATAAAAAACATTATCGCCCCCAGCCTTAACGCTCGCTGCCGCAATCAGTGTATCATCCAAAGCTTCTGCAAAAGTAATGCCGGTCCGCCGCCCCTTTTCCACCAATTTTAACACAGACTTATCCTCAATCCATGCCCGTTGATGCGCCATCAAAACACCTTCCGCTAAGGGATCACTCTCTTTGGGAAAAGTGCTCCTCTGCCAAATGTCAAAGTGTGCCTGATCTTCAACAGCAGGGCTTCCACCCATCTGCCCTTCAGCCATGTTTTACCCCCAACACCTGCGCACGAATAGCCCGCGCACGCTCTTCTGAAAGCCCCGCCGCTGCCGCTGCAGCGTCAACCGCTTTGCTTGCTTTTTGGGTAAAATCCTTTTCTAATCTTTGCCGTCTGGTGGTCGACAAATGTTCAGCCGCCAAAACCCCTTTAAGCGCATTGGCCAATTCTTGGGCTGCCTTTGGTGAAAGGCTTTTTCCACTGCTCAACGTGGAAAAAATAAGCTCTTTAATCGCGGCGGCCGTCAACAGAGTAATATTATCAGAAGCCTTGGCATCAAAGCGTTGCGAAAGGCTTGCGGCAATTTCACGGGTTTGCTCCAAGCGCCTTGACATCACAGCCAAACGCAAAGAATAACGATTAAAACTGGAAAAGGAGGGAATAGAAAAATTGAGACCCGTTTCTTTTTTTAAAGCCTTCAAAGCCGCTTTAAATTCATCATAAATGGCTTTTTGCGTCTTTTCACGCCCATTTAAAGCCTCAGCCGCCTCTGCAATAATTTGATCACAAGCTTGCGGCAATAAATCAATCGCCGTTAAGCGTCCACGCCCGACCTTGCGCATCTTTCACCTCGTCTTTTATTGATGAACGTTTAGGCCGCTTAATCCCCTCAATCGAAAAGCTCCGGTCTAAATGACGTGCCCCCCGTTCCGTTAAAGCCGCAAGCAAAACAGAACCCACACATTTTAACGTAACAGCCCCTTGATCTTCCATAAAAGCCAATTCATTCCGGACAAAATCACCATCCCGCCGGATACCGTAACTATATAAAAGCCGCTCAATCATCGCACTCGATAAGGTTTCGCTCCGCTCACAAGCAAGCCCTTTTAAAATAATCAACCGCGCTTCTTCACGGATGATTTTATCCATATCTGCTTTCATTTCTTGGCATTCTCCAACAAAAATTCTTGTAAGCGCTCACCAATGGCTGCCACCGGTTGTAATTGGGCAGAAAGCGTATTGAGGCGACCATTCAATTTCTCCATATTCACTTCCAGCCTTTGCAGCGCATCACGATCAGGCAAAAAATCCATCTCTGTCTCTAACTTTTGCACACGCTCTTTAAGCACCGTGATGTCTTTCAACATTTCCCGCGCACCAGAAGAAAAATAAGCTTTTAAAACCCCACAAATGGCAACAATGGATAACAACAAAGACAACCAACCATTGGCCACACTAATATCTAAATTCACGCCCCCTCCTCATCTCATTAAAATCGCTTTAACCGCAGCTCTTCTGCGCTGTTCGCAGACTAATAAAGCAGCCCGATCACGCCCCCAATAATGCACCACTTCTTGTTCATTCAAAGCACGTTCCGGCAACAATGAAGGCTGGTGACACGCCATGCGAACAACAGGTGGCAATTCAGCCGATAAAAACGGATAAGAAAAGCTATCCCTTAGCTTGGGTGTTGAGCAAGCGCACACGCTCAAGCCCAAGACAACCGCTAGGAACAGTTGGCAAAACTGCATTGATCTCCTCCATTTTTGTAAGCTTTTGTTCCAAACTAGAAATCACCGCTTGTGCTTGAAGCCCTGCTTTTTGCGCAGCCTCTCTTTGCCTCTCTTGTTCAAGCCGTGCTTGTAAAGAAACCTTGGCAATCTCCAAGCGCCAATAGGCATCACGCGCCTTTTCCGCCTTTAAAACTTGCGCTTTCATAAAGCCAAAAGCCGCCAACATCACACCGCCCCAAAAAAGCAATCCCAAAGACAGTTTTGAAAGTGGGCTAAACATGGCGCTTATCACTCCACCCCGTTATCTCCACCTCATCATAGACGCTGCTATGCTGCTTATGAGAATGTTTCCTATTGGAAAAATCCACAGAACCAAAACCGCGATGCACCCCCAAATTCCCAACGATAATCGCCACCATGGAAGGAATAGAAATCGCTGCCATATCAACAATACGTGGTGCTCCCCACAAACCACCAGCAATCAGCAAAAAAATAACCCCCCAAGCAAACCAAAAGGACCACCATAAATAACGTTTCGAACCACGATAAGAGGGTTTCATGCTTCCACCTCGCCTCCAATCCCCAAAAGCTTTTTGGCGCGGTTCAAATAGGTCAAGCGGTGCACAAGTCCATTTCTTCCCCCATTAATTGCCTTGGTAATCCCCACGACATCATCTCGATCAGCAAGCTTATTTAAGCCTTTCATCTGCCAAAACCAAACAGCCGACCAAAGGGCTGCAGGAAACTTTTCCAGCACTTCTGGAAATGCTTCACAATCAACCGCTTGTTCATCGATTAAGCGCCAAAACTTCGTAAAACGACGGTAATTATTGCGCCCCGTCAACTGGATCAAACCACGCCCCTTAAAATGCACCCCATCACCAGGGTTGACATTACCTAAATCACGCCGCCCCTCATAAGCGCGCCCTGAGGCATATTCACGCAGGGTAAAAAAGCCATCACTCTCATGCGCACATTGGCTTAAAAAATGTGCAATACGCAAATGCGTCGTGAGTTCCCCATAAGATAAAGCTTTAGGCAACACGCGTGCCATTTCAACAATAATAAAATCTTGGCGCGCATGATGCGTCAGTTTAGGCGCAAGTTGATGAAGAAAAGAGGCATCTATTGAAATCATAACAAACCACTCAATGAATAAAATTCATTCGCAGTTTACGAAATCTCACGCCCCCCATATAAGCCTGACACTGTCAGTCAAAACTCTCAATACTCATAAAACTCTGGAAATAATAAACCTTGGGGCTCTTTTGAAGAAATTCTCTTCTTTAAGCGATAGGCTGTACGCACATGCATACCAGAAACTGCTGCTGCAGCATCTACCGACCAGCCTTTTTGCAGCGCTTGCATCATTTTTTGCCGCCGTTCAGCATCTCTACCAAGGGGGATAAGAAGGCGCACACCCGAACCATTAAAACAAAAATGGTTGATCAATTGCTCCGCCTCTTCAAACCCAACAATTTCAATCAACCAATCCGCATTCTCAAGACGCCCAGGGATATAAACTTCTCGTCCGCCAAAAGCACGCATCATATTCCATGCTGCTTCACTGCCCGCAACATCAGCTATTTCACGCAATAAGGCAGGAAAATCGCTATAGATTTCCTCTTGCATACATGCTTACCCCTCGCTTTTAACACCTTTACGGATTTTCCGCCCCCAAACATTCATCACTTCTCTAAAGTCGCCCCCACTCATCTCACCCAAAGCTTTACCACTTAACGCCATAACACTTTGATGAAAAGCCCCAAGCTCAAACATAGCATCGGGATTCAAACACTTCCATTGGGCACACAAAATGGAAATGCTTGGTTTCTTCCTCCATGAATCTTCGCGGTTTTTCCCTCTCCAGTCAACCCCACCCTCACGCTGCAACCAACCTTTCAACGCCTCAATGGCTCTGCATGCATCATCGCTATCGCGTAAAAAACGAATATGATCAATCCCTGTCTGTCTTTTCACAAAGGCAAGCAACGCCTTATCTGAACGATCACGAATAATGCCAAGATTCCACCCAGCAATCCAGAGCGCCTGGAGCTTCTTAGCATATTTCCCCTCTAAACGCTTCCCATTCGGCTTAAAACCAAACGCTTTCATTTCAGCGATAACCAAGTGCTTTTCTGAAAAATTCAAATCTTTCGCCGATTGCTTGCCTGTCAAGCGATAGAGCAGTGCGCGATAGGTCTCATCATCAAGACCTAACGCGCGTTTTCCCATATGAAGGACAGCTAAAGACATCTCTCCCCCCTCATGTCTTCGCCAGATCAATGGTCACAGCACGCCAAGCGCTTTCTAATGTATCGCGTTCATAAAAACGCACATATTCCTTAGATGTCGTCACACGGATCGCTTCACGAATGGCACGCATCGCCTCTTTCCAGCGTGGATCATCAATATCCAAACGCAACAGCATAAAGATCTCGCCCCGATTCACCTTGCCTTCTTTATCCGTATTAAAAGCACGCGTAATAATCGCACGGATTTCAGGGCGTGCATCCGCAGACCATTCATTCAAACACTCATCAAGAAGGCTTTTGGCAATTTGCAATTGCGGTCCAAAATCAACACTTTCCTGAACTTGCACCTTAATACGTTGCAAACCATCAAAGCTTGTGTAAGTACAATTGCCCTTTTTGCCACGCCGCTCCACACCATATTCTTGCGCAAGCAAGCTATCAAAATCACTCAAATCCGCAATCGTATGGTTGTTAAAACGTGCAATCCTTGCCGATAATTCTTTCGCAAAACCCATAATTTTGCGCACCGTTTCATCCTCTAACAAATCCGCAGGGCGGATCAGGTTTACCGGCACCAAAGCCCCTTTCGCATCCTTCATATAACGCGTACCTTCAAGTTCAATTTGTGGATTCATCACCAACTTCCTCCTTATGTTTCTTGAAACCGGCGAAACGGCACAACTTCACCTCGATGAGGCACACATCCCGCTTTCAATTGCCAACGACACCGCAAAAGCTCATGACCTAAAATGTGGTTATAGCCCGCAAGGCGACGCAAATACTCAGTCAATTCTCGAACATCTTGTGCATGCAAAAAAATACCATTCATCTCATACTTCAAAAAGCCAGAGCGCAAAGCAATCAAGCAATCTCTTACCATATAAGGGTTACGTTCCATCATTTGCTTCCTCCAAAATCCATATAAATCACACGATTGCTCTTATCTTCATCTCGATCAGAGCTGTCACACTCAGCCAAAACTTCTGCAACTTGGCCTTCCAAAACCGCATCCGCTTCCCCCAAACGGTGAACACTCAACTCCAATTCAAGCAATAACGCCAAATCAACACACAATTTAAGCTTTTCTCCAATATCAAAACCGCATTGATAATCGTCATAAAGACCAACAAGCGTATCGGATAATTCTTTGTCGCATAAAGAGATCATGCCAATTCCTCCACATCGCGGTTTTTCCATGCCGCTTTGACATGTTTCAAAGTCACCTCACACCCATCTCCAAGCGCTGCCATGCGTGCTAACATCATCGTCTTATCAATCTGCCGTAAAGCCCCAGCTTTCAAACCAATCCCTGTCAAAAACTTTATTGCACCAGCATCTTCAATTCCCCAATCGTGAATGCGCGCCGCAATATCTTCGCTATAAGGCTTGCGACGCTTTAGATGCATTGCCAAGCGGCTTTTAATTTGTGCATAAGAAGGACCATTTTGACGATGAACAAGGCGCCCTGAAATCTCATCATTCCCCACCAAAGCGAGCCCTGTGCCATTGATATCAACAAAATGACGCAACTGATTAATCGCCTCATCTGTTAAATTTTGCGCTTCATCCACAATCAGCAGTGTCCCCCCACCAACACGCTCTAATCTCTTGCCAATCGCACGCGTTAAGCGGGTGGGGTTATATTCCACCACTTCCAATTCCGCTGCCATATCATTCAAAATACCATGAACACTGCGCGTATGCGGGCTTGCTGTCACAAGGTAAACATGCGGGCGGGTTGCGCGGTAATGCCGGCAGGTTTCTGTCTTACCATTGCCCGCATCAAGCGTAATCATCACCATATCACCCGTACTTTGCGCCAGTGTTAGCGTGTCAATGATTTCACAAGCTATACGGTTCTTTTGAAACGCAGGCTTTTCGGGGATCTTCTCCAAAAATCCCGCTGTTTCTTTTAAAGCCTCAACCCATTGGTGAACCTTCGCATTCTGTTTACCCAATTGCCCCGCATAACTGCCCGCATACCACTGCGAAAACGTCCCATCCGGCATGCCGATGCGCCGCGCCACTTCTGCTTTCGTCCAATCATTCATTTGTGCCAGAGCTCTTACCGAATCCACAAGCGTGTTCCATAAAGCAATATCATCACTATTGCGGTTTTGCGCTGCCCCATCGGGCTGCTTTTTTGGGCGCGCCCAAGGATTTTTTTCAACCGTTGCATTTATCGCGTACTTCATGTATATTCCCCTTTCGTATTGATTTAGATATCGAATGGGTAGGGCTCCAACCTACCCATTCATTTTGCTCCTCAAGCCGTACGCGATACAAAATCGGCTTCCTTGAAAATCCCCCTCTCCTTTTGGGAAAGTTGAATCACTCCATGTTCCTCACCTGGTCAGGCAAAGGCATCTGAAGATTTGCCTAAAAATTTGATCGTATTGATTGAAAGATTGAAAGGATTAAGACTCCTCCCCCCTTTCTTTAATAAACGCTTCAAGCCGTACGCCATACAAAATCGGCTTCCTTGTCCCCCCTTTCCTTCCTTCTCCCCTTTTCTTGTGAGAATTCTTGGCAAATCCCCCCCCTTTCCTTTCCTATCGTTTAGGAAACTTTATCACTTCACGCCCCTCATCAGAGGCGGAAAACCGTCTTAAAGCTTTGTGCAAATGTTGACTAAATTCTTGGGGTTCCAAAGCCTCATCATCCTGCACTTTCACGGCTAAATTCCCCGCATGGTTTGGCATCAAGCGGCTAACCTTTGGCTTAACAACAAGCTTGGATTTTGAACCATCATCCTTTTTCTCAAGGCGCCCATAAACATCAGCCAAGTGATCAGGTGCAAGCTTTGCTGCCAATTGTTTTTCTGCTTTAACAGCTCTCACATATTCTTTACGCAAACGCCCATTCAAACGCGCTGCCTGCTGGTCATAAAAGCCCACATCTGCAAGACATTCTGCCATGCAAAGCAACCGATTGTTCAAATCATAAACCCGCAAATCTTGGTGCAAATAATCCGGATCAAAGCGTACAATAACCTTCTTCCCCGCATACTCATTCAATGCCCGCGCCCAATAACGATTGCCATAAAAATGAATCTCCCCCGTCCCCTTTTGTGTACGCAATGCCTCTGAGGTCAAAAGCCATAAAGCACGCTGTGCTGCCGTTGCCTGCCGAATAATCGTCCCCTCTGCTGTCAAACTTTCTGCAAAAGTCTCATCAAAACTGCGCCCCGCACATGTCAGCGCCTTGCGCCCTGCTTGTGCATTATGCGCCACAATCTGCGCACCAACATGGGCTTTAAACGCTTCAAATTCTATCGCACGTTTGCCATAATCTTCAGGCTTGGCATCCGGCTTATTGCCCGTATAAGCCCCCGCACAAAAAGGATGCTTCGAAATCGCCTCTGCCAAATCACGCCATGCCCGCTCAATCGGTTTCGACTGCCCGCTATAAGGAGTCGTCCATTGCAATTGAATGCCCAAACTGGTCAAAAGACCCTGCGGTTCATCCGCCTTAATCTTAAAACGAAAGCGGTTTTGCACACCCCCAGAAATCCACTTGCTGGTAAAAGCACGCCCATTATCTAAGGTCATACGCTCCGGTATCCCATAAGCCTCCACCATATCACCAATCACCAAACGCACGATTTCCCAAGTCTCCGCATCCGATAGGCGCCATGATAAAATCTTGCCTGAATAAAGATCTTGTATCGCTATCAGATAAAGCCGCACTGGCTTTAAGCTCCACGGAACACGCACAAAAACATCCAACTTATGCCCGTCCATATTCACCGCTTGCAAAGCATGCAAACTCGAGCGATCACGCCGTTGTGCCGGATAAAGCTTCTTGGCCTTCTCCTCACCCTCACGCGCCAACACCACAACCGCTTTGGAAACTTGCGCTTTAAAACGCCGCCGTAACGCCCGCTCTGAAGGAATAGGCTCCCACCCTTTCTCACGCGCCACCAAAACCATACGTCGATAACATGCCGAAAAAGCAGGGCGGGACGAACGCAAATAATCCGAACACAAAACCTCCCATGCCTCCTCATGACACTCAGCCCATTGCGAAAAACGCTCCTCACCATAACAAGGCGCCAGCGCCGCTAACCAATCAGTGCGCTCATACCCTTCCACCATCTGCCGCCAATTAAAAAGCGACATCCGGCTCACCCCAAACTGAACCGCGCACAAACTTGCCGCATCATGCACCCCCATACCGGCTTGAAGTAAATCCTCCATAGAACAAAGCGCCTTCAAACGCTCTTCACAGCGCCTTTTATGCACCTTTGAAAGCCCTTCATAACGCGCCCAAACACTTGTCTTTTGATCGCTTTCTTTTACACACCCCCCACCAGAGCGCACTAACAATGCCGCCCGCGCCACTTCCGGTAATAAGGAAATGTGAACCTCTACAACAGGACGAGAAACCCCTTTAACTTTACGTGTCAATTCACTTTGATGTCGCCATGTGGTTGCTAAAATCTTACGCAATCCGCCCTTACTCTTTGGCAATCCTGGCAAAGCCGCCTTGGCTAATTCGGCAATACTAAACCATTCCTTCATGGCTGCCCCCTTTTAATGCGCACTGGTGTTGCACGCATGGCTTTCAAGCGCGCTGCAATCTCACGCTGTTCCTGCTGCAATCTTGCAATCTCTGCCAAACGCGCTTCATCCCCTTGCAACAACAGCAAACCATCTTCACTCACCACCTCATCCCAAAGCCAAAAGGCGCCCGTCGCCCGCACAAAAGCTTTAAAGCGCGGCAAGGAAATATCCACCTGCTTACTTTCCGCTACATAAGCATCCAAGCTTGCCTTACTCAAACACCCAATGCCTAAATAATGCGCCATACGCTCTGCAACCTCACTGCGCTCATAGCGGCATTCTCTCAAAGCCCGCGCCATCGCCCGCTTAATGCGCGAGCGAAACCGCTCTAAATCAATTTGCGCCACCGGTTCACGACAAGGGAAAACCGGACGTTGAAAAAAATCAAGTTGATGAGAACCACGCGTCTTCATGCCTGCTCCTCCCCCGATTGCTTGTTCAAATAATCATAAAACCGCGCCCGTGTCTGCGCATCTGCTCTCTGCCACACCCCCAACAATTGAGCAAAAATCCGTTCTTGTTCATTGATTTGCGGCGGCGTATTAACCCCATTGACCAAATCAACAGCCCGCCGCAAATCCCCCTCAACCTGTTGCAAAGCAATCGCCACCCGCCGTTGCGAAACCGGCTCCATCTTGGCAAGCTTTAACAATTGCGCTTGATTATCTGCCAATGCAGTCCCACGCAAAACCGCCCGCAACTCCGGCTGTAGATGCTGAGCAATGCTGTTAAGACGTCTTACTGATTTTGAAGACAAACCAATACGGTCCGCCACATGTTCGGCAAAAGATAAAACTGTCCCTTTGCCATTTAAATCACCTTCATTTGGCAAAGGGTAAACTTTACCCTTTGCCACTTTGTCTCCTTCACATCCAGTTTCATGATGCTCTGAAAAGCCTTCTTTTGGCAAAGGGACAACTTGTCCCTTTGCCACTTTGTCTCCTTCACACCCAGTTTCATGATGCTCTGAAGAACCATCTTTTGGCAAAGGGTCAACTTGACCCTTTGCCACTTTGTCCTTTGTATATTGATTACCGTGGTCACCACCACGTTGAATCCCCCCGTACTTCTTTTCCCACAATTCGCGGTACGTCTGCACAAACAAAGCGCGGTCAATCACTGACAATTCATTGCGAAACAAGTTTTCTGCCACTTCTAAAAGCGCAGCATTGTTCTTATCCGCCTGCACCACAACCGCATCAATTTCGCTATAGCCTAAAAGCTCCGCAGCCCGTAACCGGTGCGCGCCAGCAATCAGCGTGTAATTGCCTTCCTTAGCATTGGGGGTATGGCGCACAGTAATCGGATTCATCAATCCCTCCCGCGCCATGGATTGTGCAAGCGCCTTGGCATGCTCATCATCCACAGGGCGTATACGTTCGGGAACAACAATCAAATCTAAAGCAATCTCTTGAAACTGTGCCATCACGCCGCCGCCTTTTCCATTTCTCGTAAGAACAAATCCATCGCACGCCCAGCCCATCTTCGATAGGCTTTCGCAAAAACTGGTTCTTCCAAACGCCGATTAATCACTTGAAGTGACAGAGAAATAGAAGTCCGTTGCCGTTCTTGTATAGCGACAATACGCCGCCGCGGTACCTCAAACTGATAATGCAAAATATGAATAGCAATCTGTCGTGCTAATGCCGCATCAAATAAGCCATGCGGGGGGGCAATAATATATCGGATTGGCAAATGCCGAAATCCACCACTTACTGCCTTAAAAGAACAGGAAAGCATAATTTGTAATCGTTCAACTTCCGAATAAGGATTAACGATATCGCGTCTGACATCTGGGGTCCATAAATTATAAGCAGCAACCATAACCACCCCCGATAAAGAAAACTTGACCAGCTAATCCTAAAAAACAACCCATCCAATCGGCTGCTCCATGATGCAACGCTATGCAATTTATCTTGCCTATTTCGTATTGATCTTTAGACATTGATAAACCTTTTCATCTTATGGTAATTAAATTCATGGCAAATGCGTATGACACACGCAAAGCCGTGTAACGAAGTTCAAGCAGCATTACCGCGCAATGCGGACTGTGTACGCGAATCCGTATTAGCGTGTTTTGCTGCTTTAAAAATACGACGGCGGCTTTTAGGGTAGCGGTCGCTAAAAACCTGCTCGACGGGCAAGCCAATAAAATCGGCAATAGCACGTTCTGCTTTCTCATTGGGCCGTGTCCAGATGTGTTGAACACTGGATGAGGAGAGTTGATACGCTTTCGCGAGCTCCGCCAAGGTCATATTCCGGCGGCGTAGCTCGGCTAAAATACTATGGCGATCCCATTTTTGTGTGGTTGTCATAACTTTCGCTCCTGCTTCAAACGGATGCTCAAACCATCCGTTTTTTGTGGGGTTAAATGTACAATAAACGCCCTCAGTATCGGGCTGTAATATGAGATATAAGCCAAATATTTGTCTTTGTAAACAGTTTTTTGGCATTTGGAGTAATTTTTTTGGCACGCCCTGAAAAAGAACCAAAAACAGAACTGGCACAACGCCTACGTGAAATAAGACGAGTCCTCGGAAACGAAGAACGTGGAGTTTTTGCGCAACGCCTTAATTTACAACGCACTACTCTGGCCAATTATGAAACCGGAGCACACGAGCCAACATCCTCAGCAATTAACGCCTATCATAGAGTCTATAACATTAATCCTCATTGGCTTGTTACGGGCGAAGGCGAAATGTTTAGCGATATGGAAAAAGCGAAAGCAGCAGGTTTTAAACCACAAACGATCCCTGCTGGATTGATGAAAAAGCTCGGTCGCATAGCTTATACAACCTATCGCGATGAAAAAATAAAACTCCCCCCTGAAAATATAGCGGAATTAGCGGCAGAGCTTTGTATAAAGTTGCAAGAGCTTGTCCAAAACATCAATGATATGGAAGAAGTCGAAGCAACTTTTCCTCTTCTTAAGATTCATTTAAAGCGTCAAATAGAAGCTGAAAAAGAACACTCCAAAGCTACACAAAATTCGGCTTAATGCTCCTCTAAAATGAAAAATACAGGCGCGTTTCTCTTTACATTAAAAAATTATAATAATGCATTGTTTTTTAATAATTATATCCCATAAAAATAGAAACGCGCCATATGGCGCATATCTTTTTTGCTTTTTTGGTCATTTTTGGTTGATTTTGGAGTCGATTGAACTTTTGGATTGATTTTTTTCAAAGGGTCTTCAAAGGCGGTTTTCTGGGCTTTCACAGACTTTTAAAAAATCTTCAAAGGATTTTCAAAGACCTTTCAAAGGCTTTTCTCATTTTTACAATGAAAACGCGCTTTTTACCATTTTTCGCATTTTTTGATCATTTTAGGTGTCAAAATCTATTTTGACAAAACGCGCATTTAATGCTAAATTTTATGCATAAAAACAACAAATTATCACCTATTCCTAACTAATCCCACCTCTTCCCACTTAATCCAAAACCTACTGTCAAACTACAAGCGCTTTTATCGTGCTATAACTTCTTGATTCTATATGTGTAGCTTGCCAGTGTAGCTTGCCAGCGTGTTTTGTATATTTTGACACTATGTTTTGTACCAATTTATTTTCTTTTAGATGATTTTAAGAGGTTCTCAAAGGGTCTTCAAAGACCTTTCAAAGATTGTTTAAATCCCTTTAATAGATCTTTTTCTCTTCTCCTAAATATCACAATTGGTAATGATGAGTTCCTTTGCCGGAATCGCATTATTTGACAAATTACAGGAATAAATTGTTCTTACCTCTTTTATATGGAATTGACTGAAGGTTTTTCGAATCTCTGGCACATCATTGAGAGAGAGAAGAAACTTCCCCTTTAATTGTGCAAGCAGCATAGACATCGTCTGGTAATCCTCCCGCTTAAACAAGTCCTTGCCATAATAATCCTCAACACCAAAATAAGGTGGATCAAGATAAAACAAGGTATTTGGCCGGTCATAACGCACAATAAAATCAGACCAATCTAAATGTTCAATGATAACTCTCGCTAAACGGCGGTAAATAAGCTTTAATATACCTTCAAGTTTGAAGGGATTAAACCGTGCACACCGGTCTGTCTCAACTCTAAACGTACGCTCTGCTACTTTCCCACTAAAACTTAAACGCTGCAAATATAAAAACCGCAAAGCCCGTTCTAAATCCGTAAGCGTTTCTGGATTTTGTGTCTGTAAGCGTTCAAACGTCTCACGGCTGCTTATTTGAAACGCTAACAGTTCTATAAAAGGGTGATAATGGCGTTGTAACACCCGAAAAAAATTCACCACATCTCCTGAAAAATCATTGATAATTTCAGTTGATGGTATCAGTTTCCGTCTAAAGAATATTCCACCCATACCAACGAAAGGCTCGGCATAAATGCTATGTGGAATATCTTCAATGATTTTGACAATGGTTTTGGCTAATCTTCTTTTGCCCCCAATATAAGCAGCAGCTGGTGAAATAGGTTCAACAGATTTTAATTTTTCCTTATGAAGTATATCCATTATTTTTTAACACTCTTTCATCTATGTTAACCGTCTTCTCATTGCTTTAAGTGATAAGAAGTAGCTGTGATGTTAAGTTAAGTTGCATCGGACGGGGTTGTCGCAAAACTTTCTCCCGTTGCCTGGGTGACCAGCCCAGCCTCTATTTTTGTTCCTTTCCTTGATTTGGTGCCTCAAAGGTAATTTCTGTTGTGTAACCGCTTTGTTTTTCATAGCGGTGGGTGACGGTAGCGGCTTTCCATGACCCATTAATTTCTTTACGGAACCCTTGAAGCAGCAGCGGTTGATCCGCCATGATTTCAGGGCGTCCCGCAAGAGTTAAGGAGCCACTGCCTACAGCACGGCATAAGCGATCCGACTCGGAGGCAGCCGCCGCTTGTGCTTCTTCTTGACTTGGATAACAACTGCGCAGACGACGTACGGGACCAGTAAACCCTGTTTGATGCTTGACTTGGCATTGTTGCCCTTTTGCGCGATCAAAATAAGAAGTTTCGATGGTGCCGTATTGGGTGCGCGGCTCTAGGGTGAATTCCCAGCTGGAACAGTCATGCTTATGGATGTCGAGTGCTGGTAAATTATCCCCGCTTAAAAATAAAAACTTATGGTCTTTGATTAAAAAACGCGCCCGCATGCGGTCCGCAAGGCGGGTTAAAAAGTCAACCGCCGATTGATCGGTGCGCACCACATAAGGCAAGGTTTGTTTGGTAAATTGTGGACTGACCTTTGCTTGATAACCATGGCGTTTGGCAAGGGCCTCAACAATCTCAGCAATGGTTTTGTGGTCAAAATGTTCACTCGCCTGTTCTTTAAGTTCTTTGCGCATCGAGGCACTTTTGCCACAAAGGCGTAAAATCTCTCCATCACTGCCCCCAATACTCACCACCGACTCAACAACAAAACGCCCCATAAAGGCACGGATGCTGTTTTGATAGCCAAAGGTGACATGGAGTGCGCTGTTACTGGAGGGAATCTCTAAATCATTGCCACTATCATCAAACTCCGCTTCAAATGTATCGGCTTCATTGCCCACATGATCGGTAATGGTTGCCGTTAAAAGACGCTGGTAAAAAACCTCATGGACAAGATTCTCCCCCACCCTCACCTCAATAAAAGGATGTGTGCGCATTAATCCCATAGCCTTTTGACCACGCTGTTCTTTTCACATGATAAAAATTCAGGCAGAATGACCTTTAAGCCCCGCGGCAACAGAGCACCATACCCTGCAATACCTGGATTGGCTTGCAAAGTAGCTTCACAATAACCTTTGATCGCTCCAACTTGAGAACGGTCTCCTAATACAGCCATAGCATGTTGAAAGCAGATTAGATCAAGACTCATATCCTCTAGCTCTACCACGAGATGCTTTTCTGGTATCTTCATGGCGTTTCTCCTCCTTGGGAATATTGATCATATCCCTCTTGGTATTGTCCTTGCGGTTTTCCACCATCGAAAAACGGTAACAAGCTAATGGCATAGCGAATACGCCCCGATTGACCAGAGCGACTGATGTAATCATGGTCTTTCGTGACACTGGTGATCACTACAGATCCATGGAGAATGGCACTATAGCCGTTGTCACTCATCCAACGAATCATCTGAACGGGCTTGGCTGCACGAATGGTTCTGGTGATGGCATCTATCGCTACCCGGTCCCCAAACTCTTCTGGAAACAACACCCCGTGGATGGTTTTGGGATCATTGCCATAGCCGGTAAATTGCAAACCAGGAGCCTCACCAAAACGCTCTAAGCAAACCCAGGAGGCAGAGAACTCTTCCTCAAACGATTGGAAATTAAGCCAGTCTACATAAAAGAGATGTGGACCTAACATCAGCAAAGGATCTCTCATAGACGCCCTCCCATTGATTGTATCCCTTCCAGCACGTCATTTCTTTCGAAACGTATCATTGCATCTCTCCTACCATTGCGCCATCCTAGCACTTCATCCCTCCCCTCATTGTGTTCTTTCCAGCACGCTGTCTTGTCCCTTATTCTGTCGTCCTTATCATTCTGTGCCACCATGCAGCGCATTGGCGCGTGCCCGTTGCAAAGCATGAGCAACCGCACGACCGGTGGCCATGGGGTCACGCGCCCCATTAACATGCACTGTGACATTTTGATTGTGGGTGATGGGGGAACGGTCTTTGTCTCTTGGTTCTCTGGCAGATGAATTTACAGGAGAAGCCCCCGCAAATTGTACTATGGGTTGGATGGACGTTTTACCCCCCAAAAAACTTGGCAAAAACTCTCTTACATCAATCGACCCAATCCACCCCTTTATGCGGTGAGGTAAAGATTTACAATAATCCATCAATTGTGAGATGGACGACATAAAACCATCAACAATCCAACTCGCTAAATCTTCGCCGGCTTGTTCCATACCAGCCTTGGCACTCTCTGTGAGCTTTTCGCGGACAAAAAAACGCTTCAACCACCCCCAAAAATTAGAAAAGCTTTGTTTAACGCCCTCCCACAAACCAGCAAAGCTTTGAGAAACAGAGGAAAGTCCTTGTTTAAACTTTTGCCAATGGGAAGAGAGATCAAAAGCAGCAGCAATGATATTTTTCCATTTGGTGATGGTTGCCGTATCGGCACCAAAAAAGCGCATGACGGCTTCAAAGGCTTGGCCCCAAGCCCGTGTTATCCCCCGTGCAAAACCTTTGACAAAAGAAGAAAAACGATCCCAATATTTCCACAAAGCAAAACCAGAAGCCAATATGACAGCCACAACAGCAGCAATGAGAGCCCCTATTGGGGTAAAAATCCCCCCCACAACAGAGGCAATAGCTGCCCCAACCACTTCGATTACTGTCCCAATAAAGCCAAAAGAGGCAGAAAATGCCGCACCTGAAACGGCTATCCCCCGTAAAGCCCCCACAAGTAAAGTCATGGGGCGAAGAAGACGCAGCGCACTCCCACCAAGCCCTGCTGCCATTAAACCCAATGAGCGCCCTGAAGCGACTAATCCGCGCCAACTTGCCTTCAGCGTGCGGCTCACAACCCTCATCTTGATAAAAGAGCCCATCAATTGAAGAAGCCCAAGGCGGGTTCCCGCCATGGTAAAACGTACAACCCGCAAAGCAATATTAAAAGCCATCAGGGCGGCAATGGTTTTGATGATCACACCGGTTAAAACAGGGTGTTCATTAGCCCACGCCATCAAACCATTGACAAATCCCCCAACACTTTCCATGAGACTGTTGAGAGGAGGCAGGAGCACTTCACCAATGGTGATCCCTAAAGCCACAATACGGTTTTGCAACAGTTCAAATTGCCGCATGGCACCGGTTGCTTGTTTATCGGCTTCTTGTTCTACAGAGCCTTTAAAGACTTGTGGATCTTTCACATAATCTAAAGCTTGCCCTAACAATTGGGGGTTCCCCACCAATTTGGCAAAATCACCGGTAAACTCCCGCCCTGCAATGGCAATCAGAGAGCGCATCCCTTGTTCAGATTTGCCCAACACATTAAAAAAGCGCACCAAGGTACCGGTGGCATCTTTCTCCAAATCTTCCATGAATTTCTGGCGTGAGAGCCCAATATTGCTAAAGGCATCTTCAATATGTTTGCCTCCTGCTTGAATGCGCGCACTCATCGTATTAAAACCACGCGCCGCACTCTCTGGAACAATCCCAGCAGAAATCATCGCTGTACCAAATGCCGCGGTTTCGCGCGCTGTCAACTTAAACATAGTGGCTGCACCGGTGGCACGATTGGTAAAATCAGACACCTCACTGGCCTTTGCTGCCATGTGGTTAGAGAGATGGTTGATGGCATCCCCTAGATCTTCAATACCTTCCTGATTAAGCTTAAAGACATTGCGCAATTTGGCAAAGCGTTCCCCAATCTGATCCCCTGTCATATCAAAAGCAACAGCCGCTTTGGCCGCATAAATGCTAAAAGCCTCGAGATCTTGTTCACCAATGCCTGCTTGGCTAGCACTGGTCATCAATTCTAAGACTTCACGGGCAGCCAAAGGGATCTTTGTAGAGGTTTCCAAAGCAAAACGGCGCAATTCTTTTAAACGATCAAGGGGAGCATCCAGAACCTTTTCCAAGCCCTTCATTGATTGATCAAATTGCATGGCTTTATAAAGAGGGGCAATCAAGGTTGCGGTTTGCGCAATCGCCCCCACCATGCGCCCACGCGCATGGATAAAAGCATTTTCTGCATGGGCTGTGGCTTCCTTAAGATGCTCAGGGTCAAACCACCCTTTAAAATGTTTTCGTGTCTGGTTTTGGAAATGCGCAACATCTAAACTAAAGGCTCTTAAGTCTCGCTTGGCAGAAGCGATCCCCTCTTGCAGATGATTAACAAAACGCACAACAAGGGAAACATCCATGATTGCATCTTATCCTAACATTTGGCTTTCATATTCTTGTTGTTTAAGGCGCGCGAGTTCTTCTCGATAAGCAATCACATCAAGCCAATCCATCTGGTTAATCTCTGAAGGCGCCCAGTGATAATAAAGGGCTAGTTCTGCTCCAAATTGTCTGGCAGAGAGGATTGGCGTGTGGGAAAAAAAGCAAAAAATGCCTTCAACACTGCCATAATATCGATAACATCAAGACGATTAATGAGTTCAACAGATTCATGAGACATATCGGCTAAAAGCACGGCTATTCCTTCCATCGCCTCATGGGTAAGCAATGCCTCACAAACTTTAAGAATGAGCACATCATTGCTCAATGTTGTTTTATCCTCTTCTAAGCCAAGCAGAACAAGCTTTGCCAACTGCGGTCCAATCAACACGGCTAATTGGCGTGCTTGCTTGAAGTTTGGGCGATAAAAGGTCAATTTGTGCCGTGTCAATTCTTTGCCATCACTCTCCTTATAAACAAGGGGAACTTGGAGCTCTACATCAAGGCTGGTTTGTAAACTTGTCATGATCAATTCCTATAAATTGAGAATAGAGCGGCGCCGTTCACCAATCTCTTGTCCATTGCGCACAAGCCAACCGCCCCGTTTAAAAGAAAAGCGGTGTAAAACAGAACCATCCCAAAATTCCGTATAGTCCCAAATATTTTTGATCTCGCAATCATAGCCTGTGGCTTTTCCTGCCGTTAAGCCTTCGCTATCCACCTTGACCAACCGCCCTGTCACATCAATGGAATGTTCATGCTCGCGTCCATCTTCTTCAGACACCACATGTTTTTTGCCGGTAAATTTATGACGAAGACCAGGAGGACCACCAAAGATACCAATCACTTCAGGGGTGTGGCTGCGGATTTTCATTTGCAAATTTAATGCTTTGACACCAAGACCGCTCACATCAATTTGCATATCAGAGCCCCCTGGTTGATAGGTTTCTGTGATTTCTTCTAACGTAGGCAATTTGAGGGTTTCAAGATCAAGATGGAGATTGACATCATCATCAACAATCAGGGTAAAACCACGAACAATTCTTAAAGTCATATGTCACTCCTTGCTGCTTTGCGATACCCCTCTAGCGTATCACCAAAAGCATATGTCATTTTCTTTTGGATATCTTGCGCCAGCCGATTAAAGTAAGCACCATTGCGCCGGCTGCCAAAGCTTAAATCTTCGAGAGGGGGCACTTCTTCTGCATCAAATTCCACCCGCAATTTGCCAAGTTGTAAATTGCTGTTTGAATTTAAATCCCGATCAAACCAAACCCGCCCACCAAGCAGTGCACCGCGTGCAATCATATCATCAAGAAAGCTGGTCAAAGAGCGGGTAATGGCAATAACATGTTGACCGGTGAGATTCTCATCATTAGCCCAAGGGCGTAAATTGTTCATGATGGTTTTTTCCAGTGCCGCACGGGTGCGCACCACATTGACAAAACGCCAAAGCGGATCACTGGAGGTGGTATGATTGCCCCATAAAATGCGCCCATTGGAAGCTACTTCTCCCTGCCCATTTTGACTAAGGCGCGCGGGAATAAAGGTCGCAATATCGGCTTTATTGAGACGGTTTGCCTCATGATCAATTTCCCCATCAAAATAGCTAATGGGGCGTGCTGTCCCTAAAATACCATGCACATCTTGATTGGAGGGAGACCAGAAAACACCGCCCCTTTGCTTGTCACGTTTGATAAACATGGCGGCGGCAAAAGGACTTGCGGGTTTTATACTCACACCTCCCTCACGATTTGCCACCCGTACAAAGGGATCAATCAGATAACAAAAGCGTGAGGAAAAATCTGCACGATAGGCAAGGCTTTCTTGCGTATTTTTACCCCCCGTATCAAACACAGCAATGGCTTGTAGCTTTTCTGCCACCTGTTCCAAAGCATCTGCCACAGGGTTTTTGCCATTATCAAGGCGCCCTGCACTATAAGCTGGTGCAAGTAAAATTCCAGGTTCCACCCCCAAATGCCCCCGCGCATGAGCCAAGGCATGCACACCGGTCAAGTGAGTATTTGATCCCACCATTTCAGCTTGTGTCTCAGCAATGGTTGACTTTTCTTCCACCCGCACAAGGATCACTTGTGCCTCAATCCCTTGCGCGCGCACGGCATTGATAACATCAAGAGCTGTGCCCCGTGTCCCAAGCTTTTGGATTTTGTCTGTCTCATGGGTGAAGACCAACACGGGCTCGTTAAGGGGAAAAACTTGGTTGTCAGCATCAGGGGCTGTAACAACCGCCCCAAGGGCGGTTTGGCTAAACATCTCTAAGGGCCGAGAAGCTTGACCATCCTCAATGAGGCGGATACCATGATTAAATTCTATTGCCATTTTGCTCTCCAAATCAATGGAGAGACCATAACAACAAGAGCTCCCTTTCATAAGTCTGACACTGTCAGTCAAAAAAGCCCTTTAAAAGGGCTTTGAAAGAGATTTTAAAAACATATCAAGCATCATTACACTATTGTTTGAGTGTCTAAGCTTCTTCACCTTTTTCTTGTGATTTATGCCTAGGCTCTGCCATTGTGTCTTTATCCACCACGGGAGGAGAGAACACTCCGTCTTTGTAAGTCCAGCCGATTTGTGCTTCACTTGAGCGGATAGCTTCACCATCAAAGGCATGGACATAATTCTCAGATGCGACAATAATATTCGTTACTACACCATTTTCAACAACTGCATATTTCATGAAAAACTCCTATATAAAAAATCTCAACAATATTGCGCCATTTCCACCGTCACCACTGTTGTAATTTGCTGCATCCTTTCCAGGAAAATAACCGCCACCACCACCACCTGCATCAGCTTGGTTATGGCCACCTTTACCACCTTTACCACCTTTGTCACTTTCACCACCACAGCCACCATTACCATTATTAGATCCCCCGCCGCCGCCTCCACCTCCAAAAAGAGAACTTCCACCCGAGTAGCTTCCGCCATCTCCACCATCACCGCCAGAAAAAATAAAGTTTTTAATGCTTGTGTAACCTCCTCTTCCTCCTTTTCCTACTGTTTCGGTAACTCCACTACCATTAGAGCCTATACTCCCACCATTGGCGATGAGAACCCCTTCAATAATCGTGGCACCACCATTACCATTTTTACCACCACCACCAATTTGAATATTTTTTGCTTTTCTAAGCTGAGATCCTTTGATTTTAACGCGTACACATTGCCCTCCACCGCCTCCACCTCCACCATAATAGGTGTATGTGATACGACCGTTATAAGTAGTTTTTAACCGGACTCCAGTCCCTCCACTGCCTCCACCTCCCCATGCCCATATTTCTACCTCTGTGTCATCAGTGACATCTGCGGGAAATGGAAGTGTACCACTTTCTGTAATGAGAATTTCAACCGGTTTTTTGACTAATGAAGCTATTAATTTATCTATTTCTGATTTCGTATAAACAACATCACCATCCACTTTAAGCGGTCCTTTCAACGTGCTTCCCGTTGTGCTTAAACTTGTCACCGTTTCACCATTATGAATAAGGCTAAACGGCGAATTATCCAAAAGTTCTAAGCCACCACTCATGGTGACTTTGCTGGTAAATTTATTGTAATTTTTCCATTCATTTGGGCTTGTGAGGCGCCCATAACTTGTTAGATCTTGATTAATCTTAGCTCTAAAATCATCAAGCCCCACGATATCTTCGGTTTTATGCTGGTGCGCGCCTAACAGGGAGACAGCACTACCAAAGGTAAAATTGTTGTTGCTTGATTTATAGAGAACATAATTATTTGCTGCATCTTTTGCCCCCTCGATATCGCTTAAATCAGCAAATGAGAAAGTTTTATCGGCTGCCATCTTGCCATTGAGAGTGCTTTCTAGATCTGTGATTTCACTTATGGTATGCGTGTGTTGTAAAGGCGCTTTTTCGTCTATTTTTTCCTCAACAGCCACAAGCGCTTGATCAAGTTTATTGAGGTTTTCACGCAAAATAGGGAATTCAGAACTGATAAAACGCCCTTCTTGTGGCAATTCCATGTCGAGTTTTTTGGTTTTTGTCATCTCTTATTCTCCCATCATATGATGCCGGCGCCAAAATCACACACCATGGAACGCGCCGCCGGTCCACCGGTAAGGGTGAGTTTAAGGCGTGCTTGTTTGGCTGTTTTGTCACCACTAATAAATTTGCGCTCTGTCCAGAGAGGCTCCGATAACTGTTCTGTTTCATCGAGTTTCAAAGGGACAAACGCCCCATCATCCAGTTGCATCTCGAGGGTGAAAGAGGAACCGCCCGGCAAGAAGGTTTTGATATAGCTGGTCAATCTTGCCTTTTCCCCAAAGGCAAAAGCCCGCGTGATATAAGTTGCTGTTTTATGAATCTTTCCTGCAATCAACTGAACCGGGGCAAATAACACCGGAGAGAGTTTCTCTGTGCCTTTAAGAATGGCGCGAAGCTTGACCTTTTCACTGATATATTCGCTAAGGCTTAGCAATTGAAAGGGTAGCAGTTGGTAAACCGTGCCGTTGTTGCGTTCAATTTCAAAGATGACAGAGCAATCGCTTGAAGGCAATTCTACCGCTGCACGCACTTGCAAATCAGAACAATCCACAAGATCAAAGGTGCCTAAATCAACCATCTTTTCTGTTTGCCTGTAGCGTGCAGCCAACACCCGAAAGGCTAATGCTTCATCTTGATGGGCGCTCCAGCTTTGTGCATTGACAGAAGAAAAGCGCGGACCCGTCACATAGGGGTGGCTTGAGACATATCTTTGGCTGTCTTTATCAAAATCCCCAAGTTTAGCCAGTGATACGGAATGATCCGCATCATCGGTTTTAATGACAAAGGCGGTCAGACGGTCATCAGGGACGGTTAAGGGTACATCATAGCGTGCGCTAGCCCAGCCGGTTTTGGCACCCTTCATGGAATAAGATGTTTGGGCTTGAATATCAGCGGTCGGATAACCGTTTTCGGTGGTGACCAAATCAATCACCAGATCATGGGCTTGATTGCCTATTTTACAAAGATGGAAATCAATCCCCGTGATTTGCCGTGTTTCATCAGGGGTAAAGACTTGGGCTTGCGGGTCTACTTGTGTCCATATTTTCACCGTGGTGGTACGTCGCATCACCTTTACATCAATCACCCCTTGACCGGTAAAAAGCCCTGTTGCAACGGTGCCCCCTCTGCCTCGTGCAATCACATTCTTTGTACCAGCCGTAATATTCGCAGGAATGCTAAAGATGCCTTCAAGGGTGCCTTTGCTATCGGCAACAAGGCGGCTGTTGGGTAAGACATCCACACCATCAAAGGTAAGGCTTTCCAAGATTTCACCACGACCAAAGCCTTCAATCTTAAAATTCAGCTTAATTTGTCTTAAAAAATCGATTTGCTCTCGAGTCTCATTGATGAGGTCATCACGTACTTCCGTGTTACGGATAGTTCTCCCGCGATTCCATCCCATATTGAGTTGATTGGTGACACTTGAGAGCCAATCGGTGCGCTGTTCATGCCAAAAATCTGTTGCGGGGGTAAGGGAGACAGTCCCGGGGAGAGGTGCAAAATTTTGATAGGGGTTGATCTTTTCGCAAGCCGTAGTCAATTCTTGCGCAATGATCACTTCATTGGTCCAGTCAAGTGTGACAGGGGCGTTCAGGGGGGCAGTATAAAAGGTTGGATCAATGGCAAGCTGTAAAATGCCATGACCAATAGCCCCTGTTTGGGGAAACCCTTCATCGCGATAACTGTCATCGAGAAAAGGGTCTGCAAACATGCCTTTTTTGGCAACAGGCTCTTTAGAGTCAACATTGCTTTTAATGCGCTCTAATTGCATGAGGCGGTCAAGAGAGAGCACCCGTTGAAAATAACGCCACATCTCATCATAAGGGGCAACACGCGTGCCATCATTAGCCACTTGGGGGGTGCTAAGCCAATTGTTGGTAATGGTAGCAAGGGAGAGCACATCATCCGGGACACTGGGAGCCATGGGTTGGTCTGCCGAGACGCCTTTGATATAGACAACATTGCCTCCTGTGTTGAGACCAATACGGTCAATGCGGGGGAGTTTATAAGTGTAGCTTACAATGATATCACCTCCCTCAGCCCCTCCTGAGACGGTGATTTCCTGCGCTGTTACTTTATCCGCTTTTATGCTCGCGCGGTATCGATAGGTCACTTTATAACTACTGCCGGGGAGTGGTTCATCGCCCATGGGCGCCCAATCAATGGTGTCTCCGGTTTTTTTGAAATCCTTGCCTTCTTTAAATTCCTTGGTTCCTTGAACAATTTTGATAAAAGCGGTGATACTTTTGTCCGCCACCCCATCACGCCCGGAGGCAACTGCACCGCGAGTGATTGTCACGGTTTTTTCTTTCGTCAACAAAAGGGAATGAACAGCGGCAATGGGGGTATAATAGGTTTTAAAGGTAAAGCTTGTCTTGCCCTTTGGAGGTGCAAAAATATGGGTTTCACTAGGAACGGCACTTGTCGAAAAGTCCTCGAGTTCTTCATAGCGCAAAGCAGCCAAGCGCTTGCGTTTGAAACCATTGATATTGGCTTCTCCCTCTTGAATACTGAACACTTGCTTTTGTCCCTCTTGTCCCAAAGCTGTGACACGGCATCCCCCCACGATATAGTGTCCATGAGCGCGATCATACGTCGCAATGGCTTGCATAGCGGGTTCAAGTAATGAGGGGGATTTTTGATCAATCAAAACGCCATCTTGCAAGATATAGACCGGAAAGAAAGTCCCTTGCTGGTCATCATCTTTGAGAGCCCAGACAAGTTTTGCGACCTCGCGTGCCGCCCCGGGTTCTCCTTCTGCCAAGGAGCCTGGAACTTGTCCTAAGAGTTCTGGATCATCCTCATAGGTCACCCATTTCTTTTGCAACTTTACACCGATTTCCACGCGCCCCATCATGGAAATATTCGTGAGAACAGCATTTGAGACGGGAAAGATATCGCCTGCAATATAAATCTTACCCTCCGTTAAGGTAACGGTCTTTGTGTCTTTGTTGACAAAGGCATCTGCTCGTTCAACGCGGTCTCCTTCTTGTGCCACAAGGCGCCCCAAACGGTCATGACGCCCCCTGATGATGGTTTGCATTTCATTGAGTTCACCACCTTGAAGAAAAGAGCGCCTGCCATAAAACACAACGCTTTGTTGTTCATCTTTGCCTACCGATCTATCAATTGCAAAGGGTAGTCCGCTTTCATGTTTCATGTTAAAACCTCAATAAAATCTTGAATTGTTCGCGAACATCAGCACGCAAAGGAATGTTGATGGGTGTTTTGAGAATTTCTACACCGCCACGTAGTTCATTAGCCCCTAACCAAAGTTTACCAAGAGGTGTCTGTTCTGCCAGAGAGCCATGAACGAGGAGGGAAACAGAAGCGGCTTGTTTGTCCTCAACATCTTCAAAATCTGTGCGGGCTGCAAGAAATAACAGAGTACCTGTTGGGGAAGGGTTAAATCTGTTACCACAATGGCTGTAGGCGCCCTCAATCGCTTGTTCAACAGGTTGGACAATGCTGCATCTTCGAAACCCAATCAGAGTGTTATCGAGATCTCTTAAAGCCAAATAAAGGGGACGGTTTTGGAACCACTCTGCCATAAGGATATCGCGTTCATGTTTTTTAACCGAACACCAAGGAAAATTTGCCAAATCCCAAGGGTAATCGATTTGGTTCCAGCTTAATTCCTCGTCAAAGTCATCAATCCAGTTGCCAATAAGCTTGCCTTCTTGTTTTGTGAGCGTGTGATTAATTTCTGTGGTGCGTCCAAAGGAAAACAGAGTGTCACGAGCTGTTAAGCGCACGCCACTTTCAAAATCCAGCATGCTGTCATCAAGGTGTGACATATCGCCCTCTATAGCTCCCACATCATAACCATAGGTGCTACGGCGAAAATCAGAGCGCAAACTTTTGGAAAGGTCGACAATGGCTTCAATGGCTTCAAGGCTGCTTTGTTCAGGCAATTGATCAAAATCAAGTTGAAAGGAATTCCACCATGCACGCCCTGACCATGCGGGTGTAAAGTGTGCCGAAAGTCCAAGCCATTGAAGTCCCAACTCAATGGCTGCAACAGAACCACGCAAGCGCTGCCATGCAAGCCCTTGGTCAATCAGATCATAAGAATTCGAGAAATAAGGCGTGAGTTCTTGTAAACCATATTCATCAATGAGAGAGGGCAACCAAGATGGAGGGCGCGTGATTAATTTGGCACGAGAAATATCTTCGAGTGCCCTTTTTACTTGAACATCAACAGCCATTGCATCAGCAAGGCAGCGTTCAAACAAGCTTGAATTTGGCGGCAATAACAACGAGACCATCAATAAGCGTGCCCCCGTAATGATAAGGCAATTTCCCCTAGTGCTATCGCCTCATGAGGGGCGACCAGAATATCCTTGCACGGTTGCGTTATCTCCACATGATGCACACCCTCAACCATCAGGCGACTGAGTATCCAACTTAAAGAGAGATCACGCCCTAGTCTCCATGTACGCGCCCACTCTTCTCTCAAATTCTGCTCTGCCTTTTCTAAAACAAGAAAACCTTCATGAGGCAACAACCAAAGATCAGCCGAAATATCGATCACCCGCTGCACGGCACTTTTGACCAAGAGAGTATCATTGGTCATTTTTACCTGTTCTTCATCAAGGGCTGCTTGCACCTTGGCAATCAAAGCCTCATCAGCCACCCCTGATGGGCTGTCACTAAAAAGCGCCACATGAATGAGCGGGCTTTTACCCTCACGATAAACAAAAGCATCTTTGACATGGATATCGCTGGAGAGGGCAAAATATTGGTAGCGGGGCACTGTGCCCCCTGTGGAATGCCCTTGCCTATTTAAGCGAATGCGGCGGCGAAACCGCGCATCATCTTCATCTAAAAGGCGCGTAACCCCATGAAAATCTCCCAAATGGTCTAAACTTGTCCCACGCGCAAATTCCAGTAAATTGTCTCGCGCTACTTCATTAATCCGTTGGCGCAACAGCAACTCTTCATAAGCAGCCGCTTGTAATTGTATGACCACGGGGTCATAAGCGGTCTTTTCCACATTATAGGGAATATGATGAGCTGCAAAAACATCCACCAAACGCGCAATCTTTTGCTCTAAAATTACTTCAACACAAAGCTCTTCAATAATTTGTGGCAGAGGGAGTTGTGAAAAGGGTAAATGTTCAAGCTCTGCCATAAAAAACCTCTAAAGGAAATTGCCTCTCTTGCCCATGGGACCAATCCCCCAAATGTCCATCGGGATAAAAAACACCCCTTAAAACAAAGTGGAATGTCCCCTCGCGCGTTGCTTTGGTCAGATCAATCCTTTGCAATGAGAACCCAGGCTCTCCGCATTCTGGATTATCGAGCGCGCAGGCAATGGCTTGATAAAGACGTAAGATTGTTGCAGGATCAGCATTGGCATCTTGGAATTCTCTGACATCACACCCATAATGGCGACGCAAAACCCGTGTTCCTATCCTTGTCATTAAACATTTATGGAGTGATTGTTGGCAATGATCCCAACCATATAAGAGAGAGCCATCCTTTTCGCTCACCCCACAACGCATGGTTTAAGCCCCTTTGCTTGTCTTTGTGGTAGAAACGGTTGGGGCCGCAGCAACAACGGGGGCTGTTTTTTCAGCAATCTGACCAAGAAGCAAAGGGTATTTTGCTGCCTCACCGCTTAAACGGATTTCTTCACCCTTGCCTGGTGAACGGTTGCCTGCAACAAAATCGGCATTGGTTAAAACAACATAAGTGTTCTCATGCATGATAAAACTCCTTTAAAGGGGGGAAGAGGTTGTGGAAGGACCGATTTTGACCCCGCCGTGTTTATGGCTTGCGCCAACAGAAATTTGATTGTGCTGCAAATCTTCTGCTTCAATCTGTACACTGCCCGTTAATGCAACACGGGTTGCTTGATGAGAAAGCACCAGACCTTGTGCACTCAAATGGATTTGGTTTTCTCCATGGGAGAGAATAAGTTCATCTTTTGTCATCCGCAAAGCGCCCCCCGCATAACAGAGCGCAAGCTCTTGCGGCGAGCGTGCGGGGTTAGGCATATCCTCACTATAGCTATCGCGTACAACCAGAGAGGCGGAGCCAATTTCACCATGGGGGTTCAACAACCGCACCGGATCACCAACATTGAAAGGCATATTGCTGGAAACAGCCCCCGCCGCTTCTTGTGCTTGCAGCCAAGGCGATAAAACCGCTTGTCCATTGGCACTCTCAGAGAAAAGTTTCACCCGCACCCTATGACCATCAACTTGCACAACCCGCCCAATCATGTGCTGGTTGGCAAGACAGCGTTCAAGCGCATCAAGACGCTTCATAATTTGTCGAAAGGTATCGCTTAAGAGATGTGCATCATTCATGCCCCCACCTCATTGTCTAAATAAATCAACCCAGCTTTGAGTTATCCCGCATCAGCAAAAATATCCTGTCCCAACTGATACAAATCTTGGTGCCATTCCACCACACTGATCGATACACCACGCTGCTTAATCGCCGCAGAGATAATCGGTTCAATCTGGACATCCCGCGGGGCGCTCAAATGTGTCAAGCCCCACAATTGTCCGCTATGGCATAAAACCCCTATCGCTTCTGCCAAAAGCCAACTGGAAACATCCCGCTCTTTGCCCGTGGTGATAATAAATGCCCCTAAATGAAGATCAGCACTCTGCTGCCCAGAAGGCATAGGATTTAAACGACTTTCTAAAACCGCAACACGCACAGCTGGTGCCACAAGCATTTGTGTTTCCAGTTCTTCTAAATTAAAGCGTCCAAATTGACAGCCGCAATCACGCACATCCGGCAAAGCGCGTTTAAGGCTCTTTATCACCGCCTCACGAAAGGCATTAATACGCCCTGCTTGCTTGATCATTTGACTCACGAAAAGATCCTTCCCAACCAATCCTCTGCTGCTTTGACAATTTCCACTTTATTTTGCTCTGAAAGCCCCAAATAAGGGCGCGCCGGCATGGTCACTTGCGGCACACACACAAAACGCTGTGCTTTGCTGCTTTTCAGAAAAAAGCGAAGGGTTTTGCCATTTTTGGGGCGAATAACCCCACCCAATTGATGAATCCGCGCATAAACCAACCCACTCCCCACCATCACCTTTTCTGGTGAAGCTTTCATATCAATGGAGCGTGAGAGCGCCCCACTGGCAAAAAGAATGGAGGTACGGGCATGATTGTTTTTCCACTTTTCTCCTTGGGGAGAGGTTTTTTCACTTTGAATCCGCCGCCTTGTGCTCTCTTGAATGAGGCGTCCAACCCCTTGTGCTAAAGTCCCCATCGAGCTATCAGCTCCCTTTTGTAAAAAGGATAAGGCCGCTTCAAGCCCTGTCTCTTTAATCTCAATATGGGTTGAAACAGACATGTTACCTTCCCATCAAACGCGGTTTAGCAGTAAAAAAAGCCCCATCACGCACGGGACCATCTTCGCTCATAATTTTAGGCTCATCGCCCCCCAAACCCGCCTTGCCTTCCGCAATGCGTTTCAGCAAATCAACCGCCTGTTTGTAACGATCTTCAATGGTGGTGGTCAGTGCCGTATGGCGTATGGCTAAATTATAAACAGCAATATTGACACAAATCATGCTGAGAGCCGCCGGCTGTCCAACAATGGGGACACAGTAGCGATGAGACAAATGCACATCAATCTCACCACTTGCTTGGTTTAGAGCAAGGGCAATAGCTTGATCTAAAAGCACTGGATCAGAATTCTCATCATCAAAAGCACATAAGTCTTTTAAGAAATCATCACCCCAGAGCTCTTCAATCAATGTTTTGCTTGCATACGCCATCTTTTAAAGATTCCCTTAAACAACATCTTGCAGCAACACACCGGCATCTTTTGCAGCGACCAATTCACACACCCGTTCACCCACACGCACCCGTTTACCACCCGATAAACCAATATCTGGATCAGAGATCACCCCAGAGATACGCTCACCCAATTGAGCACTAAAGCCCCAGCTAATCACCGAACCATCCGCCTGTTGCTTGGTAGGATCAATATAAAGCAGAGCAATCTTATTGCCCCAAACGCGCGCCAATTGCGCCGTACGCCCTTTGCGAGCTAAATTCACTTGCGATTCACCAATGAGTAAACGATCGGGGTGTATTTCCATCAGATCAGCAAATTGCGCTTTGGTGACAAAACCATCAGCAGTACCACCCCCTTTAACGGCTTTGATGATTTTAGGGTGGCGTTTGAGTTTTGACCAAACAACTTTGCCCATCACAAGGGTGTTGGGCGTATAGATGAGACTTTTATCCATGGCCTCATCTAAAACAGCATAAGGGTCTGATTTCTCATAATCACTAAACTTATCCTCGCCTTTAAGCGTCATCACCCGCTCTGGCGCATAATTTTTATTGTCTTGCACAAGCGCTGCCACCCGCACTTCACGCCCCAATTCCAGCAAATTGGCAAGTCCTTCCACAGCTGTCTTTTCGGGGTTATAACGAGAGCGCTTTTCTGCCCGTGCGCGAGCTGCTGCCTCAATATCGGAATTGGGAATGAGATCATCAAGCCCGTAATCTTTGACACTGGCTTCCCGTTCAAAGGCAGAAAATTCTACCACATTCGGGCGTCCTTTTCGCCCAACCTCAAGTTCAGGAACGGTAAAATTTTCCGCTAGAGGAAACTCACTATATTTAAACACCTCACTTAAAACAGAAACGCGGGGCAAAACTTTATCGCCAATAAGAGAACCTGCTGGATTGCGATACCCAATAGCAATGGCGGTAAGTGTTGGATCAATGGGAAAAGGTCTATTCATTTTTAGCCTCGATTAATTAATTTTAAAAGAAATAACATCACCAGCAGAGCCATCACTCATGGCAATACCAATGGTGCGGTCTGCTGCTTCTGCCTTTATGGCGTGCCCTTTGGGGTCAGAGGTCAAAAAATCACCAAAGGAAACATTGCCCCCACAGATCACTTCGCCCCAGCCACATTGACCAACATCAAGCATCTCACCAGCCTTTGCACTCAAAGAGCCGGCAGTGCCTAATAATTTATCACCCTTTCCAGAAGCCGTTGCCACCATTCCCTCAGTTCGTGCTGCAACAATGCAATAAGGTGAAATTTCTGCAGCAGCGCGAAAAGATTTAATCAAAATCATCGTACTCATAATGGGCGCTCCTTTTGTTCACAAATATGATCGACCGCTTGGCTAATAGTGATGTCGAAGCCTTTTTTCTTCTGCTCTTCCTGATAATGACGTGCCGCAACAGCAACCTCTTCTGGCGCAAGCTTTGGTTCTTGTGCTAAGGCACACACTTCTAGAGGGCTTGTTGAGGCAAGCGCCGGCAATTTTTCTATCAAACTTTTAAAATGCTCCATCCCCCCTTCAAGGCTACAGAGCGCACGATATTCTGCGCGGGCTGCCGGCAAAATCTTGCCCTCTTCAATGGTCTTGTCTAAAAGACTCTCAATGGCACTGTTTTTTTGCTCTTCTTGCAAAAGCGCTAAATCTTCTCGCGCTTTTTTTAATTGGGTGCAAAGTTCCACGCGTTCCTTTTCGCGCGCTTTAAGCGTTGCTAAAACCTCATCCGCTTTAGCATCTTCTGCCAACGATAGTGCACTGGCAATGGCTGTCAAATCCATCATTTTCTCCGTCAAAGTTATAGGGGGTATTTTGGGCTGTTCACGGCTTAAAGCCGTCATCACAAGGGCTGGACGATTGACCAGTCCAGCACCGGCTAAATTTAAAATTTCACCTTTCTTGGAATGGCGAAACTCAGGCGAAAGATAGCGATATTCTCGAGCAATAATTTTTTTGGTAGCCATATCTGTCCATTTAACCCGTCCCCAAATCGCACCATCCCGCTCCGCTAATTCTTCAATCCAACCGCTTGCCGGCGCTTCCAAGCCATTTCTCGCACGGTGATGTTGTCCATGCTCATAATCAATCACAAGCGGTCCTTTATTGGCTGCAAAGGCTTTTAAAATAGTTTGCGGATTATAATGCCATTGTCGTCCATCACGTGCCTTCACATGGGGCGCTTTGGGCAACAACTCTACCCACTCAGGCGCTTGGCTAATGGTGGCGTCTTCAAATGAAATGTCTTGGCATAAAACGTCTGGACAGAGATCTATTAACGCAGCATGAAATGTCCCATCATAAAATGTCTGGGCATCCCCATCTTTTTGATCTTCGTGAAATTCCTGTTCCATACATTGCCTATTGCTTTACAATTGTCATTGGCAATACAATGCATGAAACCGCTTCACCTTATAAGTCTGACAGTGTCAGTCAAAAGGGCATTTCTTAAAAAAACACTCTTTTCCCTATTATTCTCCTTGTGAGAGAAACCCCCGTGCTAAACCATCCCATAAAATCGTTTTCAAAGGCACTTCAAAGGCGATAGAGCGCCGTTGTGAAGTGAGAGGTAAATTATCACTCCACACAACAAAGCCTCTCTCAAGCCGTTTTTTTAAAGATTGCTTTTGAACGTTGAAACTGTTAGATTACCCACGAGGCGTGAGCCAGTTTTGCCAGGACGGTTTTACCGGATCTGCGAGGAGTTGACCGCCCTCCACGCCTTCTCATTTTCCTCGACACCTGTTCCTTCTCACAAACACCAACAGAGCTTTACGGTGTTCTCTTTACAACAACCGTTCGTCCTTCTTTTTCCTTTTAAAGAAAACACCCCCAAGTCAAACACTCTTATAAAATTGTTTTCAAAGACACTTCAAAGGCGATAGAGCGCCATTTTTTTTAAAGATTGCTTTTGAACGTTGAAACTGTTACATTGCTCTCGAGGTGTGAGCCAGTTATGCCAGGACGGTTTTACCGGATCTGCGAGGAGTTGACCGCCCTCCACGCCTTCTCATTTTTCCTCACACACCAGTTCCTTCTTTGCAAAGCCAACAGAGCTTTACGGTATTCTCTTTACAACAACCGTTCATCCTTCTTTTCAGCCGCGTTTAACAAACGTTGAATTTCGCGAAAGCTCTTTTTATGCATCGAGATAAGCCACCACTCTTGTTTGCTTGCTACCCATTTGACTGCAAAGCGCCACCATGCCCCACCACTTTCACCCAAAAACACAACACTCTGTGCATCTTTTCGTCTAATAACGCCATAGGGCTTTATGAAGGTTTGAATGGCGCCTCGAAAATCCTCCAAGCGAAGAGACCGCGCTTGATGCTCTAACAAAATATGTTTCACACTGTCTGAAGATAAGCGAATAAGAGAGCCCTCCGCTGCGAAAACATCACGCACCTTTTGGATCATGGGGGCAATGGGAATAAATCCACGTGGCATATGTCCTTCAAACATGGCTTCCAAAAGGGGTGAGCCCACAATATCTTCAATGGCAATGCGTTTCTGATTGTCCCCCATGGCGTCAATTTTATCACTCAAAAAATTGCTTAAATTTTGCGCACGATGTTTTCCAGGATTCAAATGCCAACCAGGATCAATCCCCTTTGGTATCTTTTCAACGCGCCCCGTCCGCTTATTGCGCCAAACCCGCGTCTCCACATGGGGTGGGGCTGCCCCCTCTTCATAGCCTAAATTGTCCGCCTCATAACGACTTACTTGCCGCACACTACATTTACACCGCCAGCCATTGGGCGGATAAAGCCAATCCCAAATGGGATCATCAACAGGTGCGGTAAACCCCACCCAGCTTTCATGTTCTAAACGCTTATGCTCTGAACTGGACAAAGCATAGGTGAGATAGGGCAAAAATTCTTTATTATTTTGTGTGCGCTCCCACTCACCTGCCGCATGCGCACTCATGGTATTTGCCCAATAGACTGTCTCTAAACGTCGTGGGCTGCCCAATTGCACCTTCTAAAATTGCATTTAAAGCGCCAAATCGAAGCTGAAAAAGAACACTCCAAAGCTACACAAAATTCGGCTTAATGCTCCTCTAAAATGAAAGTGGAAATCTTTTTACTTTAAAGAAATTATGCAAAATATTGATAAATAATGTTTTATTATCCAATTTTTGAGATTTCCACGCATATATGGAAATCTTTTTTGCTTTTTTGGTCATTTTTGGTTGATTTTGGAGTCGATTGAACTTTTGGATTGATTTTTTTCAAAGGGTCTTCAAAGGCGGTTTTCTGGGCTTTCACAGACTTTTTAAAAATTTTCAAAGGATTTTCAAAGGCTTTTCTCATTTTTACAATGAAAACGCGCTTTTTACCATTTTTCGCATTTTTTGATCATTTTAGGTGTCAAAATCTATTTTGACAAAACGCGCATTTAATGCTAAATTTTATGCATAAAAACAACAAATTATCACGTATTCCTAACTAATCCCACCTCTTCCCACTTAATGCAAAACCTACTGTCAAACTACACCGCTATCCCGTCCATAATCTATGACACCATAGTGAATACGCACGATACGATCAGGGAGATGATAATAAGCAAACATATCATCCATTTCATCGCGATAAGGTTCCCAGCCAAGTCTTTTTAAAATTTCTGTTACGTCTTTGGTTTGCATCATCATTCCCCCCAGCATAATCCTTAATTCTTTTACATAAAAACTCATAAAATTACTTGTGTAACACTGATGCTCTCCAAAAAAACTAGAATTTCCACACCTCCAATGTCATCTCCTCCATAGTTTTTTCCAAAAACTCTTGTAAAAAGGGAGAGGTTGTGGACTGGGAGTGTTCTCAATCTTTTCAATCGGTTGATCAGCATCAAGTATCTCTTCTCCCGCGTGTACTATAATCCTTTTGCAAAGGAATTCATAAAAATTACTTGCGTAATATTCGCAATCTTCAGATGGAAGCATGACATAGAGCGGGCATTCTCCATCCCGAAACTGTGTATAATCAAAGTAAAAGGTTTCACCAAAATCAGCATCACAAACGATAAGCTGTTCTGGTGTTGTAAAACCACGTTTTCTATCATTTAAGTTTTGGAAAACAACGTCATTAACAGAAACACCTATAGGATGCTCATAAAGACTATAGATTTCTTCACCACTAATGTCCCCGCCTTTATAATGTTTAAAAAAACTCTTATAAGAGGATGTGAATTGTAAACCAAGAGCTTTCTCAGCCCTTTCAATTATAAGATCATCAACTGCATCATCTTCAGTACGAAAATGGATAATATCATCATCATATTTATTCACTTTATCAATTAATATTACAACATCATCTAAGGTATAGGTCTTCATCAATTATTCTCCATAAATTATTCTATAAATTTCTTTTTTCTCTTTTCAATTAACCGTAGAGCATTTACTGCCGATGCTCCTGTCCCCATCTATCAAAATCTATCCCTATGATACCCCATCTCATATCAATTATTCCTCCTAAATTACTGTTTTTTTGTTCCCTATACCCTTTAGCGCGTTCCTTCCAATATTCCTCTCTCCACTTATCAAACTTTTTTCTCTCTATAAGTGATTGATGTTTTTGAGGATTATTATGAATCACAGAAGTATATTTTTTATGAGATTCATGACTCATTTCTGCTATGGGTCCCTCAGGCGTTTGCTTTAGGTGATGCAACTCAACAGACTTATTATCAAATCCTATAGGTGCTCTTCCTGTTTCCATTCTCTCAATATTGGTACCCCATACTGTTTTCCCTTTTTCTTCCCAATCAGAAACTCTGTTAGGATCAAACAGGTCGTTTCTCTGATAAACTTTGTTTGTCTGACCAAATTTGCTATCGGTAAATTTAATGGGTTTTTCTTTTAACCAATTCTTTTTTTCTTGAGCAGCAAGGTTGGTCAGTTCTTTCTTCACTGAAAGTTTGGCAGGATCTCCTTGAGCTGCAAGCTCTAAAAGATTTTTCTTGGAAGCGAATTGGGCAAAATCTTTCCTCATCATGAATTTGATCAGAGCACTTTCGCCAAGCTTCACGCCTCCCTTGACGGCTCCAGCACCTCCAACAAAGGTTTCTAGCCCTCCGGCTAATAATCTTCCGCTTTCAAAACCAGCATTAAAAGCTCCGTCAACTCCCGCTTTTTCAAAATTCTCTTTTATGTGATCTATATGCCCTATAAAGGAATCCTGAACACCTCCCAAGAATTGATCAGCACCTTCCCAGACATCATCAATCACATGTCCACTCTCCGCCCAAGACATTGCAGTTCCAACATCGTTAAGAGTTGTCTTACCGCTCCCCCATGGATTGCTAGCAGCTATTATTATTTTTAACATTATGTTCTTCACAGCGCCATCAGCGAACTCGTATAGACTCATTGGTATATCGGCAATAAAATCAGACATAGTACCTACCGTAAGAAACACATCTTGTTGGTCATCAATCTCAAGCCATTTTTCGGCAACATCTTTTCGACACCATTTGTCAGAACACTCTTCTAACTCTTTCTTCATCTGGGCGCGTTGGGCGCTACTCAAAAAGTTATTTGCAGCGGCATTGCCTGCAGCATCAGCACCGGCATCAACATTGCCACCAGCAAGTGCCGCTGCAAAGCCGCCGGCAGCACGCGCTACATCAATGGTGTGGTTTCTAAAGTCAGCAAACTGCGCATCAATCTTTGCAGTGATGCGGGCTTGCTCTTCTGCGGTTGGGGTGCGACCATTAAGATCCCCCATTTCCTCTTTCACAATGCTTTGCATCCACAGTTTAAACTGGAGCATAGCGGTGGCTTCACCTACAGCACCGCCAATCGCCCCAGCAGAGCAAGCACCGCTTGCAACAGCGCCTTTTAAACAGCCAAGACCGGCGTGAGCAACGATCTGTGTGACCGTGTCTATTTTGCCCTCTGCCTTAGCTGTGCCGATTTCTTCCGCTAACGATTTGCCAACCGTATCAGACAAGGCGATGCGCAGATTGTTAAAAAAGTTCTTGTCAAGAGAACCACCCTCAAGAGCCGTTTGTACACCCGTGCCAATGGCTGCTTTGATCAAGTTCTTTTCCGCCTCACGGGTGATGCGATCAACCAAAGGTGCCGTTTTGGGTAAAGATTGTCCAACACCAGCCATCTCAGTTATTTGGCTGGTTAAGCCTGCTGTTAACATCGCAGAGACAATACCCAGAATATTCTTCGATGAGCCAAGCTCATGGAGTGCACCGGCAATGTTGCCGCGATTATTCGCAAGAGCCACAGCACTTTTGTTAATCAATGCTTGGACACCTGCCTGTATTGCTGCATTCATGGCTGTGCTAGAGCCAAGCCCCAAAGCACCAGTAATGGCATTCGCCGCTGTGGACGCTGCCCCACCCGTGACAGCAGTGACAGCCAATGCGACTAAAGCAGCACCAGCTTCTGTCAGACCTTGGGCTTTATAATCCCAGTCTTTAAATTCAGCTTTAACAGCCTGCCAATCAACTTGCTTGGCTAATTCTGGATCATCACGCAATTGCTTGATCCATGAAAGTCCTGGAGAGCGTGCCAATTGTTCAAGGGATTTGTCAAAATCACCCGTTGTCTCATATTCAACAACAAAGCCATTGCCCGCATCAAGCTTCATGCCACCACCAGCTTCGATGGTCACATGCTCGATAGTCTCATTCAGATAGCCTTTATCCCTCTCACTCCACCACACAAGGTTTTCATTCCGCTGATACGTGTCCTTAAAATCTTGATCCTTGGTAGTCATAATCTTATCTGTTCTTTATCTGCCTATAAATGTGTCTCATTACCACGTTGATTTCATACAACTAGCAATAGCAGCTTTGAACAACACTCTATCTTCTATACATTTTTAAGATTTTAAAGGACTATTTCTTGTCTTTTTTTCCCATAAACTGAATGATTTTTTCCTTCCAAGAGAGTGAGGTCATTCTTCATTAGAAAGCTCTGAGTGATTTTCAAAACCCTTTGCTACCCGTTCAATCAAGGCGTAGCTCACTTGCTTTGATTTTGCCACCTCTTTGGCTAAAGCTATTGCCCGTTCAAGATGAAGCTGTTGGATACTTTCGTCGAAGCCTAGATGATCTCCTGTTGCAAAACTTTGCTGATAAGAATGCAAGGTTTCAACATCACCCAACAAAGCAAGAGCGCCAAGATGAAGCAAAGCATCATCTGTATTATCTCTCTTATCCGTTACATCCTGTTGCCAAGGAGCTAGACCATAATCAGAGCGAAGTCTTTCAGAAAGATCAATAGCCGTTACTGACCATTCTAGCGCATCATCAAGCGCCTGTGTTAAACGATCCGCAGTGACTTCTGGTTCAAAGATTTCCAGTCCCTTGGCTTCAAAATTAAGCTGTATATCTGGGATATCTTCCGTGTGGGTAGGATCAATGAATTTGCAAGCTGAAGCCAAAATGCCTGTGCTAATCAAAAAGGCGCTATCAAATTGCGGACAATCTTTGGCAATTTTATCGTTGTAAAGAATATCTACTTCACGATCAGCCAATTGATAGCTTGCCATATGGTCATTCTCATTGATTTTCTCGGTTGACCAGCCTAAGCTTTTCAAAAGTGCATGAGCACTTTCCATGGTGAGACGATCATCAGTGTCATCCGCTTCATCCACTTCAACAGAAGTTGTTTTAGAAGCAACAGATGCTATTTGCGGATCCAAGCTCAAAATCGGTGCATTTTTCGGAAAACCTGCTCGACAACCCCGTGCAAGAGTAAGAGCGTTGTCAATCGTATATTTCGTGATACCTTCCACAAAGCCTAAAGAGTTTCCCTTTCTAAAATTCTCTTTATAAAATTTGAGCTTTTCAACATCCCCAATAAGAATAAGCGCAATAAAATGGCGTATTATAAGATCATATTCACTATTTGTTGGCAAAGCCGCATAATCATAGATGATTTGATTCACATTTTGTCGATCAGCCCATTCAAGAATATCCGCACAGATCTGTTTCAGCTTGCCTTCATCCAATTCAGTACTAGAAACTGCATAAACTTCTTCTGATTCTTTAAGAACGGTATATTGGGGAGTATTGATGAAAATAGATCGATAAGCTGTAGAAAAACCAAGTGTTGAAAGAGAAACCTTGAAGGTAACAAATGGTGTCTCTCCGTTTTTATCAAGGTCGTACACTATATTAATGATACGATCTTTCTTTATAAAATAAGCATTGCAATTGTAATTTTTATCACGATAAACTGTCCAGTCCATCCTTTTTAAGTCTTCAGAAACTGTATTAAGAAAAGACAAATCTTGCAAACTAAGACGATCATCTATGGCTTTTCTCTCATTAAGGATTTTCAGATATTCTTCAGCAAATTGAACGGCCTGGTTAATATATCTCTCTACTTCACTGTCATCCAAAATCTCAGAAATCGTACCGGCTTCTAAAAAATTTTGATAAGATTTCAGAACATCAATTTGACCTGTCAATGCTAAACAAGCCAAATGCCAGACTATATCTATATTGTAGCTATACTTTTGAACACGTGTTTTGCTTTCTATTGATGCTTGTAAATCTTGGGCACGTGCCCATTGTATTATCAGCTCAGAGATTTTGATAAGCTCTTGCTCATCTAATGTCTCTACACAAATATCAATGCCTTTACCAAAACCACTAAAAATCCCCCCCCCAATCGTATTAAAAGAATTATAAAGCCCCCTAGGAGAAACGCACCAATATTCCTCACTAAAGTGAATACAATTGCAAGCGACAGAAATCATTTCATTAGATATTTCAGCTTCAATACGGACATTGTAATTATCATGAAGACGTATAAAACCAAAATCAAATTGAATAAAGCGGTCGGGCAAAATCAACCACATTTTTCCAGGCTCCGTTGAAAACCACCCTTGTGTTTTAAGAACGCGCATTGCTGCTGTGAGACTTATCGAGCACTGTTTTGGCTTCTTGCGCGTTAGAATATCGTCTAATTCCCCATTTTTATAGGCCTGTGCAAAAAAAAGCAGGCGATCATCCGATGTCATTGTTTTATAATCAGCAAATTCTGGCACAGATAGTTTTGGGGTAGATCTATCACTCCTTAAAGCCTCCATATCACCAAGTAATGCTTGTGCAACGGCAGAATGATTGGCCGCTTTTTCACATAACTTTTGTTCAATATCCTGTGCTTGCGCCCATGCAATCACTTTGTTTAAAGCGGTTGTGATATGGCTTTCGGAAAGATCCGGAGCTTTAACATTAAAATCCTCCTTCGCGTAAAACAGCACATCTCCATATTTACGCTGTGATTTTTCACCTCTAGAATATTCCCGAGCAAGACAATAAGCAGCGGTGGTGAGATCAGCCGAAAGCAAAAACTCTTTGCCACTCTCTCCATAATTTTTTACACCATAGCCAATACCGACAATGCGATCGGGAAGATGATAATGCGCAAAAGTATCCCCCACGTTATCACGATAAGGCTCCCAGCCAAGTCTTTTTAAAATCTCTGTGACATCTTTAGTTTGCATCATGACTCACTTTCCTGCCAAAAGTTTTTCTAAACGGCTCGGATGACGAATAACTTCGTATTTTATCGGTCTTCCCCAACCCTTGCCCAGTTGTTCTTTAGGCCAATTGTCGTTAAAATCATCCAGTTGTTTCTGAGTTGGTTTTTCTCTTTCTATAAATTTTTTGAGTTCCTGTTGATATTTATTTAGCTTTTCTTTGTTTTTCTCAAGGAATTTTAAAACAACATCTCCCGTAGGTTGCGCATCTCCTGTTTTATACTCCTTTTCCAAAATCTTTTGGTTTTCGGTTAGACCAGCATTACCCGTTTTTACCTCAACAATTTTTAATTCACCATCCTCTATATAGAGAATATCAGGACGGGATCTTACTGCAACATCCTCCATTACTCCTTTATCGTTAGGTCTCTTAATTATTGTTTTAAATGATGCTTCTTGCGTACATGTTGTGCATCCTGCTTCCTGTAATTTTTGCATTTCTTCTGTACGCTTTCCATCATGATGCTCCTTATTTTTTTCGAGTGTTTCACGATTGCTATTACTTTTTGAAGGCTTTGGAGATGTTTCGCCCTTGGCACTGTTTTCTGTGCCAATTTTTCCAGCGGATTGGGCAATTTCCTTTTCTGCTTTTGCAGCTGCTGCTTCAGTCTTAGCGGCGAATTTAGCCAAAGTCTTTTCGGTAAGCTTGCCAACAAGCTTTACACCTCCCTTGGCTGCTCCGGCAACTCCCGTTATTAGGGATGCTACTTCAGTCAATAATTTTCCAAATTCAACACCAGCTTTAAAGGATCCACCGGCACCGGCTCGCTCATATTCCTCCTCCATTTTATTAATGCGATCTACATAGGACTGTCCAAGGGTCCGACCAATTGTCGCCAAAATCTCACCACTGGTGACAAAATCTTTGAGTGCATTCCAAGTTTCACCAGGATGGAGCCCCATTTGCACAAAGCCAGCAACCGTATCGTATAATTCAGCCGGTACACCAGCAACCATACCAGCCGTAAAACTTACACCTTGTCCTGCACTAATCGCATTCCACTTCGCAGACACTTTTGCTTCACATAAAATGTCTGGACACTCCTTTAATTCTTTTTCCATCTGAGCATGTTGTGCACTGCTGAGGTAGTTATTTTCTGCGGCATTGCCTGCAGCATCAGCACCGGCATCAACATTGCCACCAGCAAGGGCGGCAGCAAAGCCCCCCGCAGCACGCGCTACATCAATGGTGTGGTTTCTAAAGTCAGCAAACTGCGCATCAATCTTTGCAGTGATGCGGGCTTGCTCTTCTGCGGTTGGGGTGCGACCATTAAGATCCCCCATTTCCTCTTTCACAATGCTTTGCATCCACAGTTTAAACTGGAGCATAGCGGTGGCTTCACCTACAGCACCGCCAATCGCCCCAGCAGAGCAAGCACCACTTGCAACAGCGCCTTTTAAACAACCAAGACCGGCGTGAGCAACGATCTGTGTGACCGTGTCTATTTTGCCCTCTGCCTTGGCTTTGCATCATCATTCCCCCCAGCATAATCCTTAATTCTTTTACATAAAAATTACTTGCGTAACACTGATGCTCTCCAAAAAACTAGAATTTCAACACCTCCAATGTCATCTCCTCCATAGTTTTTTCCAAAAACTCTTGTAAAAAGGGAGAGGTTGTGGACTGGGAGTGTTCTCAATCTTTTCAATCGGTTGATCACCATCAGGTATCTCAGCTCCCACGCTTTCTTTAATTCTTTTGCAAAGGAATTCATAAAAATTACTAGCGTAATATTCGCAATCTTCAGATGGAAGCATGACATAGAGCGGGCATTCACCATCCTGAAACTGTGTATAATCAAAGTAAAAGGTTTCACCAAAATCTGTTCTGCTAACAACAAGCTGTTCTGCTGTCACAAAACCACGTTCTCTATCATTTAAGTTTTGAAAAACAATGTCATTAACAGAAATACCTATATGATGCTCATAAAGACTATAGATTTCATCACCACCAATATCCCCGCCTTTACAATGTTCTAAAAAACTCTTGTAAGAGGATGTGAATTGTAAACCGAGAGCTTTCTCGGCCTTTTCAATCTGTAGATCATCAACTGCATCGTCTTCAGTACCAAAATTGATAATATCACCATTATATTTATCAACTAATTGTATAACATCATCTAAGGTATAGGTTTTCATCGATTATTTCTCCAAACTTCTTTTTTCTCTTTTCATCAACCGTAGAGCATTACTGCCGATGCTCCTGTCCCCATCTATCAAAATCTATCCCTATGATACCCCATCTCATATCAATTATTCCTCCTAAATTACTGTTTTTTTGTTCTTCATACCCATTACCACGTTTATTCCAATATTCCTCTCTCTGCTTCTCAAACTTTTTTCTCTCTATAAGCGATTGATGTTTTTTGGGATTATTATGAATCACAGAAGTATATTTTTTATGAAATTCATAGCTCATTTCTGCTATGGGCCCTTCAGGCGTTTGCGATAGATGATGCAACTCAACAGACTTATTATCAAATCCTATAGGTGCTCTTCCTGCCCTCATTCTGTCAATATTGGTACCCCATACTGTTTTTTTGTTTTTTTTCCAATCAGAAACTCTGTAAGGATCAAACAAATCATCTCTCTGATAGACTTTGTTTGTCTGACCAAATTTGCTATCGGTAAATTTAGTGGGTTTCTTTTTTAACCAAAGCTTTTTTTCTTTAGCAGCGAGTTTGGTCAGTTCTTTCCTAGCCGCAAGTTTGGCAGAATCTCCTTGAGCCGCAAGTTCTGCAAGATTTTTCTTGGAAGCGAATTGGGCAAAATCTTTCCTAGCAATGAATTTAATCCAAGCCTTTTCGCCAAGCTTTATACCTTCCTTGGCTGCTCCAGCACCTCCCAAAAACAGCGTTGCTACTTCAGTCAATAATTTTCCAAATTCAAGACCAGCATTAAAGGAACCACCGGCACCGGCTCGCTCATATTCCTCCTCCATTTTATTAATGCGATCTACATAGGGCTGTGCAAAGGCATTCCCAAGGGTAGCCAAAACCTTACCACTGGTGAAGAAATCTTTGAGCGCTTTCAAAATCTCTTTGGAATTTTTGGCTATTTGTATCAAGTCACCAACCGTAGGAGAACTGATTATT
The DNA here is from genome assembly GCF_000196435.1 of Bartonella tribocorum CIP 105476. Lineage (NCBI taxonomy): Bacteria > Pseudomonadati > Pseudomonadota > Alphaproteobacteria > Hyphomicrobiales > Bartonellaceae > Bartonella > Bartonella tribocorum. The sequence goes on from NC_010161.1 coordinate 1,374,300, forward strand.
TGCAAAAAACCATCAACCGTATCGTATATTTCAGCCGGTACACCAGCAACCATACCAGCCCCAAAGCTTACACCTTGTCCTGCACTAATCGCATTCCACTTCGCAGACACTTTTGCTTCACATAAAATGTCTGGACACTCTTCTAACTCTTTCTTCATCTGGGCGCGTTGGGCGCTACTCAAAAAGTTATTTGCAGCGGCATTGCCTGCAGCATCAGCACCGGCATCAACATTGCCACCAGCAAGTGCCGCTGCAAAGCCGCCGGCAGCACGCGCTACATCAATGGTGTGGCTTCTAAAGTCAGCAAACTGCGCATCAATCTTTGCAGTAATGCGGGCTTGCTCTTCTGCGGTTGGGGTGCGACCGTTTAGGTCCCCCATTTCCTCTTTCACAATGCTTTGCATCCACAGTTTAAACTGGAGCATAGCGGTGGCTTCACCTACAGCACCGCCAATCGCCCCAGCAGAGCAAGCACCGCTTGCAACAGCGCCTTTTAAACAGCCAAGACCGGCGTGAGCAACGATCTGTGTGACCGTGTCTATTTTGCCCTCTGCCTTGGCGGTACCGATTTCTTCCGCTAACGATTTGCCAACCGTATCAGACAAGGCGATGCGCAGATTGTTAAAAAAGTTCTTGTCAAGAGAGCCACCCTCAAGAGCCGTTTGTACACCCGTGCCAATGGCTGCTTTGATCAAGTTCTTTTCCGCCTCACGGGTGATGCGATCAACCAAAGGTGCCGTTTTGGGTAGGGATTGCCCAACACCAGCCATTTCGGTTAGTTGGCTGGTTAAGCCTGCTGTTAACATCGCAGAGACAATACCCAGAATATTCTTCGATGAGCCAAGCTCATGGAGTGCACCGGCAATGTTGCCGCGATTATTCGCAAGAGCCACAGCACTTTTGTTAATCAATGCTTGGACACCTGCCTGTATTGCTGCATTCATGGCTGTGCTCGAGCCAAGCCCCAAAGCACCAGTAATGGCACTCGCCGCTGTGGACGCTGCCCCACCCGTGACAGCCGTGACAGCCAATGCAACCAAAGCAGCACCAGCTTCTGTCAGCCCTTGGGCTTTATAATCCCAGTCTTTAAATTCAGCTTTAACAGCCTGCCAATCAACTTGCTTGGCTAATTCTGGATCATCACGCAATTGCTTGATCCATGAAAGTCCTGGAGAGCGTGCCAATTGCTCAAGGGATTTGTCAAAATCACCGGTTGCCTGATACTCAACAACAAAGCCATCACCCGCATCAAGCTTTATGCCCCCACCAGCTTCGATGGTCACATGCTCGATAGTCTCATTCAGATAGCCTTTATCCCTCTCACTCCACCACACAAGGTTTTCATTACGCTGATAAACGTCCTTAAAATCTTGATCCTTGTTGGTCAGAAACTTGATCTTCCCCTTATCTGCCGCTAGATGCGTCTTACCAACACTTTTCAAGCCTGCGGCATTAAATGTGAGATCCCCTTCTTTCGCATGCACAGAGAGGTTGCCCTCTGTTTCTATCGTGGTTTTGTTTGTGATAACTTCCGTTGATTGTTGACGAAACTTATTCTTTTGCTTGGATTTGTCGCCTTCTTTGCCCCTCAGATCCAAATCAAAACTGCTAAAATTTTGCTCTGAAACCACGTTGAGAGCCCCACCACTGGTGAAATTTCCATTGCCCTTGGCTTTAAATTTTCCCCCCAGGTTAAGATCACCCCCTGTAACAATGGTCAGATCTTCATCACTGTTGACTTCTGCTAAATGATGAAGACTACTTTGAGCGTCATAATGTCCTTTTTCCAATGTCTGCTTATTGTCACTCTCTAGCACCAATGAGCTAAATGTAGCAGAACCATCAACAATGACCGTCATCGGTCCACCACTGCTCCATTGCCCACCACTCATGCTTAAATCGCCAAGAGAATGAATATTCAAATCCTCTATAGAAATAATTTGAGCCTGCTGTGCGATCCGATCAACAAAACCATATTCATTCGTGTCACGAATTTTTGCAGTCCCATCAATGATGGTCTTCGCATTGAGGGTGATGATATTCCCCAAGATAACCCCTGACGAATTGGCTAAAAGATCACCACTGTTGAGATCGACAGCACCGCCGCCAAGCAAAAAACCACCATCATTAAACAAAGTTTGCCTAGTCAAAACATGCAATGCATTCTCACTTAAGATGGTACCGCTATTGCTAAAACGATCCGCATCTAAAGTCACGCCATTGCCTTTTAAGTGTGCACTGGCGAGACTTGCTTGCTGCGTTTTTGCCCCATAAATATCTTGCGTAAATGAAGTGTTTGGCGCCAAATAAACGTGAGGTACCAAGACCTCTTGCCCGTTTACAACATGCTTCTCAAGCCAGATCATATCCTTTTTGATCCCGGCAATTTGCTTTTGTGTTAATGGTCTTCCTAGCTCTAACCCTAAGGGATCTTGCTGTGCGAGTGCATTGTCATAAAGCTTTTGCATTTGAGCATTGGGATCATCCACATCTATGAGGCTACGATCCCCTGTGAGTTCAAAAATTTGCTCACCCACCAAACGATATTCATAATAGGCATCACCCAACCTTTTAAACGGATGCTCAGGCTTATAATTGCCAACCCTTTTGAGAAAATAGTCAGAGCCCAAAAATTTGCTGGGGTTGATAAAATCTGGACGCGTTTCAATCAAAAACGGTACATCTGGTGTTTGGGTGTTTGCTAGTTCTGTCTGGACATTGCCAAGCCCATCTTGCTTTGGCACTTGTATGGATTCTGGTGCCTCTGTTTGAGACTGAGATGTAAAAAGCGCTTTGTGCCCCGCCAACCCATTGATAATCCCGTCTAATCGATCATCACTGATTAGTGGTTTAGAACCATCAAAATCGGTGTTTTTAACACCAGCCAAGCCTTTATCACCAGAGCTTAAGCCAACTTGCTCAACCCCCTCACGCACCGCATGATTGTCAATAGTGCCTGTTATCTTGGCATCAAGCGTACCACCCGCTTCAATCGTGCCATAAACCGCATCATAGGTGCGCGTGGTTGTTTTGCGATCAGTCTTGCTCCCATAATACGTTATGCCTCCCCAAGAACAGCCTCCATTCGCAATAGTACAATGTTTCTTCCTGCGATGTGTTTCAATTACAATCTTGGTTGTTTCGATTAAATCACGCCCTTCATTGAGCAGTGTATCGCCTCGCATCTCAATGTTGCCATTGGCAGAAATCAAGCTATAGCTATTGCGGATATCACCAGCATGAACCGTGAGATGACGCCCTGCTAAAATCTGTGCAGCACTATTGGTAAAATGTGCCTGCTGATGGATGATCGTTGTGTCAACATCTTCCTTTATCTGTTGGTGTTTAACATTGGTGCCTTTCCATTGTCCCGCAACGAACCTGTGAGAGATCACTTTATCGGTCACCTCCACCCCACCTTCACGCATGTTGGTGAGAGCTGAAACATCGAAGGTCATATCGCCTGAGACAGCTTCTAAAAGACCTGAGCTATTGATCACATGACCAGCCCGCTCTCCATTTAAACCACGGATGATGAGATTGTCTTCGGCAATGACATCGCCAAACTTATTGACGAAATTTCCATCCAAGGAGAGCGTTGCGGATTTCTTGGCATAAATCAGCCCGCTATTGCTCAGATCTCCGCTCACATTGAGGGCAACCGCATCACCACTGGAACCAAGGCTGCCGGCATTGTTCAACGCATCTGTCGTCAAAACAAAAGCGCCACCACTTTTGAGAACCCCGCCTTCAGCATTTAAAACAAGAGCAGCTTGCCCCAGAGATGAATCATGGTTTTCTGCGACAACCCTCAAAGCTCCATTGGCTAAAAGTTTTCCGAAATTTGTTAAAGAACCAAGCTTGGCATCAACAATACCCCCCACCATGGTACCGAAATTGCTTAAAAGACCATAGCTGTTGAGACGAAGCTCCCCACCTTGTGCTTCCACACGTCCCGCATTCGTAAGGGTGCCTGCATTCAACAGCACATCATAGGCCCCCACTTCACTTGTCTCGCCCATTGTTAATGTTCCATCGCAGGAAAGCTCTATCCGCTTTTTGGAAACAATGCGCCCTGTTTGCTGGAGATCTTTTTGCGCATGCAAAGCTATTTTGCCATTGCTTGCTATCGTACCGCTATTGCTTAAATCACCGTGGCTCGTTAGTTGAAGATCACCACGCTCAACTTCCATGCGTCCTGCTTGGATCACACTGTCTGCAACAACACGAACAGCTCCTTGTGTAGAAATGAGACCATCAATATTCTCAAAACTGCCCACATCAATGTGCAAACCATCCCGTGCCAAAACATGTGCACCCTCATCATGTGTAGCGTTTTGTTGGTCTGAATTGGTCGTTTCAGCGCCTTTATTGACAAAAGATGTCGCTATAAGCTTCATCTCACCGGCAAAAGCACTGAGAAGACCTGCCTCATTGTTGACATGACCAGCACGTGCTTCCTTCAGCCCCCCAATACTGAGAGCCTCTTCAGCAATAATTCTGCCCTGTGTGTTGGTTAAATTACCATCACTGGATACGTCCATCGATTTTTTGGCGTAAATCAGCCCACGATTGCTCAGATCTCCTACCACATTGAGGACAACCGCATCACCACTAGAGCCAAGCGCTCCAACATTGTGCACTTGCCCTGCGGACAAAACAAAACTACCCCCACTTTGAATGACCGCACCAGATACATTTTCAAGAAAGGCTTGTTGGCTATCCGCGCCCCCTTGTGGGCTGATCACCAAGTGTAAATCATTGCTGGCAATCAACATCCCTTGATTTTTCAAAGCACCAGCACGGGCATCGACACTCTCACCGCGCATTGTGCCAAGATTGATGACCCCATCACGCACCTGAAAGGTGAGCGCACCACCTTGCGCTTCCACAGTTCCCGCCTGCGTTAAAGCTGTCGTGCTCAAATCTACGTCATGACCCAAAAGCGTACTGTTCGTGCTGGTTGTGAGCATGCCCCCAGCTGTCAAAGCAACCTTCTGCACACTGACAATATCACCCTTGTGAGTGAGGGCTCCATGAGCATCCAGCGTTATCTCCCCATTGGACAACACAGTGCCTTCTTGGACCAAATCACCGCCTTGTGCAGAAAGATCAACTTTTTGCTCTGCCACTAAGCGCGCACGTGATGTAAGATCTGCCGCTTCCACCAAAAGAGAGCCGCCTGCACTATAATGACCAGCCCCTATGGTGAGAATCCCATCCGCTTTCAGAACAACATTCTCCTTGGCACCGATATGGTTGTTTAAAGCGCTGATTTGATTGGTTTTAATAATCAAATCGCCAAGAGAAGAGATCCCTGTCTGATTGTTGTCTTGCAAGCGGTCAAGATCAATAGCCGCAGCATTGATCTGTAAAAGTGCACCAGCTGCAATTCGTCCACTCCCCGCCTCAATTTTTGTTGCTTGTAAGTGCAAAGAACCGGTCGCTGACTGTTGACCATCATTGCCAATGCCATTCGCCAAAAGAGCATCAGATCCAAGTTTGATCACATCAGCGCGCACTTCAACATTGCCGCTCGCTGCAACCCGTGTACGTTCTGCTAATTCAACATGCTTCAAAGCCTTAAGTCCAACAGCCTCTTCTGAAAAAAGCAGATCTTTCACATGCACACTGTCGTGATGAGAGTGAGCTTTCACTGCACCTTTAGCACGGGCTTTGGTGATCACCAGCTTGCCATCACTGGTTAGTCTCATGGCGCTTGCATTGGCAACCATGTCTCCCCGCATTTTAACGCCAGCACCTTTATCGTTGGCAAGCACGCGGATCTGACCCGCATACATGCCACCAAACTCACTGGAATCAATAGCCAATTCCGGCTCTTTGCCATCTGAACCAAGAGACGTTGCTTCGCGTTTGTCATAATCAAAATGATTGCGCCCCGCGATAACAGCTAAATCCCCTTTGACCTGGATGGGACCTGCAACGCTAATCTTGCGCGAAACCAGATCAAAAATATCCAATGTGCGCCCATCAGCGCCTTTGGCGCCAATGGTGATATCTCCACCCTCAACACGCAAACCGCTTAAAGCCCCATTAGCGCCAATGATCGGCTGCCCCGTCGACAAAGTCACCCGTGGCGTATTGATAAAGCCACAACCGTTACAGGTAATTCCATTAGGATTGGCGATAATAACATCTGCCGCATGCCCGTGAACTTCGCTCATACCCTCAAGGCGTGAACGATTGGCACTGATCACTTCATTGAGAATAACCTTTGCGGCACCGGTACCCCGTAAATTTCCATTGCCAAGCACCAATCCCCCAAGCTGTGAGCGCGAAACCTCCTCAGTTGAATTGTTTAAAATCACGCCATGAGCATCAACATTAAAACTGTCATATTTATTATGAGAAAGACCCTGCCCATTGGGGCGCGCTATATCAACAAGCGGTACGCCATTGCTGGCTTCACTCACCGTGGGGCGGAAAAGTGAGCCAACCCCATCGGCCGCTTTAATCCCTTGAGCTTCTTGAACGGGTGATCTTTGTGCACCAATTGCTTGTGCTTGCACGAACAAAGGCTGAAAAGCTAAACTAAAACTTAAAACGAGAGAAAGCCCCTTGTGAGCCCCTCGCTGCAAAACGCCAAGAATATGCTGCCCTAGCGCACGTCCATATCCCAATTTATGCTTTTGATTTCTCAATCCCCGCATCTTAATCTCCTCAAAAACCCTCTATATCTTTGTAAAAAACACCCCAATGGGTATAAAGCGCTAGACGATATTTTTAACCGCCCCTTTGCTCTAAAATCTCAATAATGTCCGTACTTGAAATAACCCTGTCGCATTCCCCTGCTCTCTCGGTGTCGATTGGGTTAAAATATTTGAATAAGACAGATCCATATCCAAGATCTCTCCGCTTGCATGGAACCCCAGAGTTGCCCCAACGAGGCTCCCGCCAAAACTGTTTCTAAGGGAGGCATTGGCGATCATCCCTAAATCAAGAGCCATATACGGTGCAAATTGGCTCATAAATCTCCGCCCCATTTTCGAAGAAAAACCTGGCAACAATAACGACAATTCATTGCGCCAGAACACCCCATTATTGCCGTAATAAACCGCCTCACGCACCCCACGCACAGATGAACTCCCGCCAAGGGACAGTTGTTCTGAACTAAACAACGCATCAGGTGACAATTGCCCTGAAAGCAACGTGTTATAACGAAAATTATACTGTTTGAGCGAAAAAGGACGCACATACCCTAAAGAAAAAGACAATTTTGAAAATTGCCCTTTGGGAGCATTTTTTGTCGAAGTTTCTTGCTCTTTATCATCATAAGCGCCCAAAATCGCCAACCCCTTATGAAACCCTATATGAGCGCTTAGCTCTCCTCCCATCCATTTGCGCGAATGATCAAGCTCTAAGGTTGCAATAGCCAATTTACGGCTGGAAACATCAACTCGGCTCCCCATAATAAAATTATCGGAATATTTCCATGTCAACCGCCCTGTAATCCATGTCTTTCCCTCTTGATCACGGTCAATAACCCGTGAAAGCCATGGCGTCAGCGATAAAGACTTACCCGAAGTCATAATATCGGAAAATATTCCTTTAATACTCGAATGATATTGGCTCCAACTGCCATCAAAACCTACCGTCCAGTAGCCATAGGGAATGGAAAATGAACCTGTTATCGTATCACTATTGGGACGCTTGCCGGAAAAATGATACGGTCCACCATTCATGGAACGCTGATAACTAAACGACCATTGATCGTTGATCCCTAACAAGTCATCAAAAGAAAAGCTCACGCGCGTTTGGTAAAGCCCTGTTGCTTTAGCTCCAAGATTATCACTGGAAAGTGTAAACAACCACGGCTTCTGCTTATCAATATGAATATCAAGAATAGAATCACCTGGAGCATCTCCAGCACCAAGGTTGATGGTTGCATGACGAGAGAAAAGCCGATTGATTTGATCAAGTCCTTGTTCTATAGGGCGCAGGTTAGCAGGTTGACCCACTAAATTTGGAAAAGCTGTAATGATTTCCCCTTGATATTGCCTTTCAACTTTATGACCCTCCAAGGTGATATCTTCTACTTGTCCTTCAACAACAACAATTTTAAGACGCCCACCCCTTAAATCCTGTTCAGGTAAATAAGCCCGTACCGCAATATAGCCGCGCTTCATATAAAGCTTGGTTACCGCTTTAAGCACTTCGTTGATCTCAGCAATACCAAGACACCGTCCCTCCCAAAAGGAAATGGTGTTATGAAGGTCGGTGCGAGAAATCAACTGAGCATCAACAAACTCAATACTTTTGATCAGCAAACAGTTTTTTTGGGTTGAATCGCTTTGAAATACCGTAGATTCATTATCATCCTTTAATAAAATCTCATGCGTTGCGTTTCTACGATGCAATCGTTGAAAACGCTGTTCTTGCGTTTGTTGACGTTGAATCCTCTCGGATTGATCAATCGCTTGATCACGAAGGCTTTCTGCAAAACTCGCTAATGAAAAAAAGCACAAAAATACCGCAAAAATAAAAGTGAAAAAAAACTTACCCATTCATTGTGCCCTCAAAGTGAGCAACAAAATGAACCACATCATCAGCGTCACAGAAAAAATCGCCAACCGCGTAACAATTTTTTAATTTTTTGATGAGAATAATACTTATAAAATCTGAGAGAAAAGCGTAGACCGCATTGTATACACCCGCTTTATTGGTCGCACAAACCATATCACCCCCCCACTTTTGAAGATTTTACAATGACACTATAAAATAACAATCACACACACTATACACTTCTTAATTTTAAGGTGCTGGATATGATATCATTTCGAGAATAAAGTAAAGCCTCTTAATTCATAGAATATATCTGATTTATTGGAACTGTTACATATTAGAGACAACAAGAGACACTCCATTGATTATCGCCTGATAAGAAGCCAAAAAAAACAGATAAGAGTATAAAACTAGGTTTAAGAAGCACCTTTCGACATATCTTACTAAAATTATAATAAAAAACGATATCTTCTATTACGTTTACGGTCTACTTCATTCAGAAGATTATCGTGATCGTTATGCTGATAATTTATGCAAAGAATTGCCTCGTATACCTTGCGTAAAAACTGCTGATGATTTTTGGAAGTTTGTAACAACAGGACATGAACTGGGTCATTTGCACGTGAATTACGAAAGCATAGAACCTTATCCAGTGACCTTTAAAAAGGGTAATCCAAAACAGACTGAGATCTCTAATCCCGAAAAATTCTATTATGTGACCGAAATGAAATTCGCAAAAGCAGGTAAAGAGAAAGGCAAAGCCGAAAAGGATAAATCAACTGTTATCTACAATAGCAATATTACCATAACAGATATCCCTCTTGAAGCTTATAAGTATATCGTCAATGGCAAACCCGCTCTTGAATGGGTTATGGGGCGTCAATGCGTTAAGACTGATAAAAAGAGCGGCATTGTTAATGATGCTAATCGCTATGCTGTTGAGAAACCATTGGCAATCCTGCCTACCCTCTAGAGTTGTTTCAAAGGGTGATTACCGTAAGTTTAGAAACAATGAAAATCGTAAAAAAACTACCAAAATTAGAAATAAGAGAAACTGAATAACTTATAAAGCATGCTCACATAATGGGTATGATAAACGCATAAGGGGTATAGAGCTTATAACCATAATCTATACCCCCTTTATAAATTGCTTACATCTAATCTTTAAAAGGAGTGTTTATATGCGTTATTCTAAAAAGAAATCATTTGCACTTTTAGATACTCTCATTTGGATTGCTTTAAGACTTTTAAGAAATCCCATCTTAAATAAAATTAGATTTTTTTCCATTGCCTTTAAGAGATTATACCGTAATCTAAAATGAGTGCTTTATTGTTATCAAAAGCTTTGTTTAAAGAGAGTTATATTCATTTTCTTATATTACTTATAGGTTTTGAAGGTGTAAAAATCGTCCCCCCCCCTCAAAACGTATATTATTGGTTGAATTTAGAGGTTGTATTATCAATATGGGTTGTTTTTTTAAGGTCTATAAAATATTAACCTATTGAAATATAATGTTTTTATTTTTTTATCGTTTTTTTATCTAAAAGGGGCAACCGTTAAAACCCAAAACCCCGTCAAAACTCACAACCATAATGGTCTTTATAGCATCTCTTATAAGTTACAAGCTATCTTTTGAAAGGCTTTAAAGGGTCATACGCTTTTCATAAGATACGCTTTAATCACTCATTAGAAATATAATTTTATCTTTTAATAAATAACTAAACAAAATGACAAAAGTCTATTAAAAAGAATATTGCTAATCTCTATAATTATCCAATCTCTTTTTAGATGTTTTCATAACAGTCTATAAATTACAATTATCATATATCCTATTTATCGTTTCTCTTTCAAAAATACAACACTACAAGAGCCTAATCCCATTTCACAACGTTTTTTATTGAAATCGAATCGAAAAAAACCAACGCCCTTGATTCTGTGCTGTTTTGATAAGCCATAATCCAGCCCCATCCGCATATTTACCTTTAGGCAAATTTTTTACAGATAAGGTGGATAATCTATCACGCGTTCTTGTTTTCCTAATCACTTTTTAAACCACCTTTTGAATTGCGCTTTTGACGGATTCACCAGATATCAAGGTCGTATAAAAAATACAATTTTAGAAATAAAAACAATGAGTTATAAAGGAAATAAGATAAACGACGATACCTAGTGATATTGTAGAAAATCTATAAGTGGTGCGGTCGAGAAGACTCGAACTTCCACGGGTTGCCCCACAGCGACCTCAACGCTGCGCGTCTACCAATTCCGCCACGACCGCACGTGGTTAAGCAAAACATTTTGGTCCTCAGCCTTTAACAAATCATAAAGAAAGGTACAAGCCAATTTTCTCTTTCCCATAATTTATTTTATCCGGACAATTTATAATTTAATAGAGATTACTAGAAATATGGGCTTTACTATGAGCTTTGAACCATCATCATAAAATGTGCTTGTGCAGCTTGATCTTTTTCATAATAACCATGAAATTTTTTTGTAATTGTTGTAGATCCCTGCTTTTGGATTCCTCTCATAGCCATACACATGTGTTCAGCCTCAATCAATACGGCCACACCACGAGGTTTCAGATGCATTTCTAAAGCATGAGCCACTTGCGCTGTCATAGCTTCTTGTGTTTGTAAACGACGAGAAAAAATATCTACAACACGCGCAATTTTTGAAAGACCAACAATTTTTGTATCAGGAAGATAGGCTATGTGCGCTTTCCCAATAATCGGAATCATATGATGTTCACAGTGCGAATAAAAAGGAATATTTTTTACAATTACCGATTCATTGTATCCTGAAACTTCTTCAAAAACTGTTCCCAAGGTTTCTTCTACTGATTGACGATAACCATTAAAAAGCTCGTGATATGCCTTAGCTATACGTTTTGGAGTCTCTAAAAGCCCTTCTCTCCTTGGATTTTCCCCTACCCATAAGAGTAATGTACGAATCGCCTCTTCCACCTCTTCAATACTCGGACGTTTTTCTTCAGATAAAAAAGAATCCTTTGCGCCTTCTTTAACAACATTACGCATTCAAAAACTCCAACCTTACTCTATACAAAATATTTGCGACAAACCTATTACATTTTGTATAATCTCTATATAAGCGAATTAAAAGTTTAAACAATCACGTCTTTCAAAATTTCAGACAATAGTGCATGATTGATAATATCTATAGTGATAAAATACTTGAATATGCTGCACATATAAGCAGAATTGGGCGTCTTAATAATCCTGATGCGACATCAAAAAAACATGCACATCCTTGCGGCTCAACAATCACTGTAGATTTAAAGGTGGAAAATCATATCGTGACAAATTTTTCTCATGAAATACACGCATGTGTGCTAGGGCAAGCCTCAGCGTCGCTTTTAGCATCTCATATTATCGGTCAAACAACACAAGATCTTAAAATATTACGTAAAGTTATCTATCAAATGCTAACGCAAGATGGTCCTTCCCCTCAAGCTCCCTTTGAGGATTTTTCTTGCTTACAGCCCATTAAAGACTATAAAGTGCGCCATGCTGCAACACTACTCCCCTTTGATGCAACGATAGACTGCATTCAACAAATTGAAAAAAATAAATGCTCAAATCACAGTTTCAACAAAAAAAAATGACTCGAAATTACACCGGCGCTTGGCAAAAAACACCTGGACGATTATTGGGTATTTTCTTAATACGTTTCTATCAAATAACACTTTCGAGCCTTATAGGCAATCAGTGTCGCCATGCCCCAACTTGTTCAGAATATATATATGAAGCAATCGCACGCCATGGGCTTTGGGCTGGTGCATGGATGGGACTCTTTCGTATTATGCGTTGTGGTCCCTTTGGAACAGATGGCTTTGATCCAGTCCCTCCCTCGCTTGGACACTCTTGCTGTTTTTATAAACCTTGGCGTTACTGGAAAATTTCTGACAAACACAACAAATAATCCTTTTCTTTTTTCGCATGTATTGATAAAAAAATTAATCTATAAGCTTTTTACTCAGTTTTCACGAAACCATCCGCAATCGTTGGCGGAATTGGATTAAGAGGGTGTTTTTATGTCTTGCTCTATTTCTCTTTCTTTTCCCGATGGTTCAAAACGTAATTACCCCGCCGAAATGACAGGCTTGGAATTAGCAGAATCCATTTCAAAATCACTCGCAAAAAAAGCTGTTGCCTATAGTCTTGATGGCATCACGCGAGATCTATCGGATTCATTAGGACAATCTGGTCAAGTAGAGATTATTACACGAGAAGACTCACGTGCTCTTGAGCTCATAAGACATGATTGTGCCCATGTTCTTGCTGAAGCAGTGCAAGAACTCTTTCCTGAAACGCAAGTAACAATAGGTCCTGTAATTGAAAATGGATTCTATTATGATTTTGCACGCCAGCAACCTTTCACATTAGATGATCTCACCATCATTGAAAAGAAAATGCGTGAAATTATCCAACGCAATAAACCTTTTAGAAAAGAAATTTGGTCTCGTGAAAAAGCCAGAAGAGTTTTTTCTGAGAAAAAGGAATTTTATAAAGTTGAACTTATTAATAGCATCCCGGACAATCAAGATTTAAAAATCTATTATCAAGGAGAGTGGTTTGATCTTTGTCGCGGACCGCACATGCAATCTACAGGGCAAATAGGAAATGCTTTCAAATTAATGAAAGTTGCAGGAGCTTACTGGCGTGGCGATGCCAATAATCCAATGCTCACGAGAATTTATGGAACAGCATTTGCAAATGAAAATGACTTAAAAGCCTACCTCCATATGCTAGAAGAAGCTGAAAAACGTGATCATCGCCGCTTAGGACGTGAGATGGACTTATTTCATTTTCAAGAAGAAGGTCCAGGAATGATTTTTTGGCACCAAAAAGGCTGGAAAATGTTCCAAAATTTGATCAACTATATGCGTAGACGCCTTGATGATCACCAATATGCCGAAGTTAATGCACCACAAGTTCTCGATAGGTCACTTTGGGAAATATCAGGGCATTGGGGCTGGTATAAGGAAAACATGTTCAAAGCAATTCCAGCAGCAGAAGATTTAGACCATGAGCATATTTATGCCCTTAAACCAATGAATTGTCCTGGTCATGTGCAAATTTTTAAACATGGTTTGAAATCTTATCGTGATTTGCCTATTAGACTTGCTGAGTTTGGTCTTGTTCATCGTTATGAGCCTTCAGGCTCTTTGCATGGTCTGATGCGTGTGCGTAGTTTTACACAAGACGATGCGCATATTTTTTGTACTGATGAACAATTAGCCGCTGAATGCCTCAGTATTAATGACCTTATTTTATCAACTTATGCGGATTTTGGTTTTAAAGAAATCAGCCTTAAGCTTTCAACACGTCCAGAAAAACGAGTTGGATCTGATGCATTATGGGATCATGCAGAAAGTATCATGGAATCTGTCCTTAAAACGATTGAAACAAAATTTGCGGGACAAATCAAAACGAGCATCCTTCCAGGTGAAGGAGCCTTTTATGGTCCAAAATTTGAATATACACTAAAGGATGCTATCGGTCGTGAATGGCAATGTGGAACAACACAACTAGACTTTAATCTTCCTGAACGTTTTGGTGCATTCTACATTGATAAAGATTCAGAAAAACGCCAGCCTGTTATGATTCATCGTGCCATTTTTGGATCAATGGAACGTTTTCTTGGTATATTAATCGAAAATTTTGCTGGACATATGCCGCTTTGGCTTGCTCCTGAACAAATTGTTGTTGCAACAATTACATCTGAAGCCAATGAATATGCCCAAAAAATAACGGCAAGACTTAAAGCCGTTGGGCTTTCGGCAACAACAGATCTCCGTAATGAGAAAATTAATTATAAGATACGAGAACATTCTTTACAAAAAGTCCCCGTCATCTTGGTCTGTGGTAAACGTGAAGCTGAAACCAACAGCGTAAATATGCGTCGCTTAGGAAGTCCGAATCAAACCCTTTTATCTGTAGAAGATGCGATTAAGCAACTCTCAAATGAGTCCACGCCTCCAGATTTACAGCGTGTAATAAATGCATAATATCATAAAAGATGGTGAGGCATTAATTTTTTTTACTATAAATCATCAATTTTTATACAAGATCAAACGGTTTGATAGGTGTAGTGTTTTTCGGTTTCATACATGATGACTAATCATTAGTAAAAATTACGTGATCACCTTTAGAGACCAATTTGTGAAAAAGTTAAATATAAGAGCCATAAGCTCTTTAAATGCAAAAGTTGTAGACGATTGAATATAAATGACTAACTAATAGCATTCATCTTTTATCTTCATAATAGGAAGATGATGCGACTATCATAAATAAATTGTTGCGATAATGACATCAACATCAAGCAAGAAAACTAAAAACAGGATTATCAAATACGTAAATGAGTCGAATAACGATGTGTTTTATTCATAAAATATACCTTTATGAATAAAGACAGCGCTTTTATTTACAAGGATAATATACCGTTATTCATATTAAACAAGAATCTTAAATATCATGGGGATTCTCTCATTTAAAATCTGTTTATGCTGCAGCAATCAAAATCATTCGTTTGCACGTGACAAGTGGAGAAGCTCGTGTGGATAAAAAACTATTTAGAAATAACTAAACAAATACCTAAACCGTTTCAAATGCCAAGAGCTTGTTGCAACACTGGCGTTGACAAAATATGTGTTACTTCTTCACAAGTGTAAAAATAGTGCTGCCCAATAAATTTAACACTATAGCACTCATTGATAGGCGCGCTATCACAAAATGGACTTGAGAAATCTTAAGAAAGATCTCTTAAAAACGAATATGTAAATGACCCCCTAATAACATTCTATAAAAGCACCTCGCAATCTATACTGATGAGATATACAGCTTTAACTTCTCTCGAAAGTTATAAAGCTAAATCAAAGGAGAATGATAAAATTCGACATTCTTTCCTCTCCTCGTATTTGAGCAAATGAGGAACCCTTACTAAAAAAACAGTCAACTATACAACATGTTAGATTTGCTGCTCGTTTAACATATAAAGCTCATGCTACACTTAAAACATCTAAATGTCCACAAAACACATTGCTGTACTAAACGCTAAATATTGATTTATAAAAAACTTTTAAAACACATGTTTTGTTAACAAAGAAGCAATATAAAATATTATTGTTATCGCGCTCTATCAAGAACACGCTTACATTCAATGAGTTCAAATAGGGTTTCTTGCAACAATGCTTTATCGGTTTTATCTTTATAAAGATTCACAGAACCAACAGAGGTTTCTCCCTCATTCCTCATGAAACTCAAAAGTCCAAAAGAAGATTTCTTAGGTTTATTGTTGGTATTTTCAAAAGTTTGTCCTGCATGTTTTTTCTCTATAACAACATTCATGGCATCAAGATCGCCATTACCAAATGCAGTCACAAAAGCAACACCATTTTCTTTCAAAAGACGCTGTACACCTTTTATTGTATAACCCTGATCGTACAATAGCTGCTTAATACCATTGAGCAAATCAACATCAACGGGACGATAGTAACGCCTTCCCCCCCCACGTTTCATTGGCTTAATCTGCCTAAAACGTGTTTCCCAGAATCTTAAGACATGCTGCGGAAGCTCCAACAATTCGGCTACTTCGCTAATTGTGCGAAAAGCATCAGAGCTTTTATCCATTTTGCAACACCTTATCTAAAATACGACAAATGATTTGATCATGATTCATTACGTCTCAATCTCTCAACAAGATTAGTCAAAAATAGGACTTTGACTACTTACTAAACAGTCTTTTTTTAAACACAGATCTTTATTTTATATATTTCTTAACAAATACCAAACATTACAATAGCATTTATTTATAAAAGATCTTTTTTCTGTTTTGCACGATGCGAATCTAAAATTCTCTGTTTAAGGATATTCGCAGCTTTAAACGTCACAACACGTCGCGGAGGAATAGGTGCTTCAACACCCGTTTTGGGATTGCGTCCAATACGTTCATTCTTACTGCGAACCTGAAAAGTTGCAAAAGAAGATAATTTAACCGCTTCACCTCTTACAAGTGAGTTGCAAATCTCATCCAAAACCAATTCGACCAAAGCTGCTGATTCAGTATGTGACAAGCCCACTTTTTTACAAACTACGCTCGCTAAATCTGCACGCGTTACTGTCTTACTTGTCATTATAACCACCTATTCAAATATTAAAAATTACAAAATGACTTATATGTTTTATTCAAATATGGTCAAGTAACCATAATTTACCAACGAATAAGAATTGCTCCCCATGTAAATCCACCTCCCATAGCTTCTAACATGATAAGATCTCCTCTTTTTATTCTTCCATCGCAAAGAGCTGTTGTTAAAGCCAATGGAACTGATGCCGCAGATGTATTACCATGTTTATCCACAGTAATCACAACTTTATCTGATGAAATTTTCAGTTTTTTAGCAGATGCTTCAATAATGCGCTTATTAGCCTGATGAGGTACAAACCAATCTAATTGTGAAGAATCCATACCCGCAGCTGCAAAACAATCATCAACCACATCCGTTATCATACCCACAGCATATTTAAAAACTTCTCGTCCTTCCATACGCAAATAGCCTGTCGTTTGTGTTGTTGAAGGTCCACCATCAACATACAATTTATCAATATAAGCACCATCAGAACGCAGTTTTGCAGACAATATACCACGCTGAAAAGCAATTCCCCCCTCAATTTCTTCTGCTTCCAAAACAGCGGCTCCAGCACCATCACCAAATAAAACACATGTCGTACGATCTTCCCAATCTAAAATTCGAGAAAATGTATCGGATCCAATAACTAAAATTCTTTTAGCTGCTCCACAGCGTAAATAAGAATCTCCTGTTGTTAAAGCAAAAATAAAACCCGAGCAAACAGCTTGAATATCAAAAGCAAATCCATGGTTCATTCCCAAAGCATACTGAATTTCAACAGCAGAAGCAGGAAAAGTGCGATTTGGCGTTGAGGTTGCTAAAATAATACAATCAATATCCTTTATTGTAAGACCAGCATTTATAAGGGCTGCTTGTGCAGCTTTAACACCTAAAGAAACCGTTGTTTCATTTTCATTGGCAATATAACGTTGATGTATTCCTGTACGTTGAACAATCCATGCATCTGATGTTTCAACAAACTTAGCAAGCTCATCATTTGATAAACTTCTTTTCGGCAAAGCACTTCCTACACCCCGTATAATTGATCGAATCATTCAGCTCTTACCTTTTCTTCAGATTTTTCACTTCCATTATAAGAGCTCATCATAAGGATTCTCCACTCATCGCCGCTTCATCTTCCTGATCAAAAAGTGTTTCTTTATTTTCATGAAACCGCCGTAAATCAGCCGTTATTTTTTTTAAAAGTCCGTTATTAACCATTTCATAACCAACACGGATAGCAGAGGCAAAACCATTCGCATTAGCACTGCCGTGACTTTTTATGACGACACCGTTCAAACCTAAAAGTACGCCCCCATTCACCCTATCGGGATCCATTTTGTTTTTCAGTGTACGAAAAGCACGCCGCGATAAAAAATAACCAAGAGATGTTAAAAAAGAACTGCGCATTGCAGAATTTAAAATCTCTGCGATCTGCCGCGCGGTCCCTTCTGCAGTTTTTAAAGCAATATTACCAGAAAACCCTTCTGTTACAACAACATCGACCGTTCCTTTTCCAATGTCATTACCCTCAACAAATCCTTTATATTCCAATCCTTCTAATTGCACTTCACGCAATATCATTCCTGCTTTTTTTATTTCATAAAGTCCTTTAGCTTCTTCCACCCCCACATTTAAAAGCCCAACACTTGGTTTTTCAGTGTGATATAAAGCACGAAACATACCCGCTCCCATAACCGCCAAATCAACCAACTGACTAGCAGATGCACCAATTGTTGCTCCAATATCTAAAACGATACTCTCACTGCGAAGTGTTGGCCAAATACCTGCAATACCAGGTCGTTCAGCCTCTGCCAACATTTTTAAACAAAAATAAGACATAGCCATAAGTGCCCCCGTATTACCAGCAGAAACGCAAGCATCAGCTTCACCATTTTTTACCGCTTCAATGGCATACCACATTGATGATTTACCACGTCCATTGCGAAGGGCTTGGCTTGGCTTTTCATCCATGCGTGTATAGCTTTCTGTAGGAAAAAAGCGCGATATAGAATCCAAACAGGGATATTTTTTTAAAACTGGCTTAACGACCTCTTCTATCCCATAAAACAGAAAATAAATATTTGACAAATATTTTTGGACAATTGCTGCTCCTGCAATAGCTACTTCTGGATCGTAATCACCACCCATGACATCCACAGAAATTCTAATCACGCTTGCATATCCCACATCTTTTCATTTACATTTTTAAACGCACATTATGATTTTTGGTAACTCAAACTCATAAAACATATCTTGCGAAAATAGATCCGCAGAAAATACCGTTTTTATCGCAGTATACAATAGATAATTTTTTTATGTTTTTACAATCACTTCCAATTTTTCAAAACAGAAAATGGCGAGAGCTTTTGCTCTGCTCCTCCTAAATCTTTAACCACATGCACCTCTATCCCCTCTTTACGTGGATAACGATTAATAGACAACTCAAAAAACTCTTCCATGATTGCACCAATATCAATTTTATCATTATAAAATATTTCCGGCGTATCAAGTCCCTCCGCATCCAAAAATAATTCTCGTGTATCTTCTGATATTTTTGGCTTCATCAAATTTGAATCTTCTGGAACAAAAAAAACCTCAATATTTTCACGGATAATATTTTCTAATCGTTCTAATGTAACAACACATAACTGTACGATACGCGCTTGCAACAAACCTTTTATACGCACGCCGCGTTTTTTCCACGGAAGAATATGAAATTTTCCCTCACAAGATTTTACTTCAACTAAATCATGGTTCTGAGCTAACTGTGTACATTCTTTTTTGTTTGCACAAAGATGAACTCTTATACCTTTAGCAGAGAGAGAACGTACGGATATTGGATAAACCAAAGCAAATGCCATTTGAGAAATATTTTGAACATTCATTGACAACTCCCAAACATGAAAACCTATGAAGTACTGTGCATTTATTTAGCTCAAGTACATTTCATTCATTTTTTTCTTTTCTAAAGAAATTCTATATGGCATAATTCGCCTTATAACAGGGAAACTCAGTGTAAGCTATGGTAGATTAAGCTAAAGTTTAGAAAAACTTGAGGTTGCCTTCTTATCGTACATCTCAGTATAAAAAGGAGATATCATTGTTTCAAATACCTCACATAATAGCCTTAATCAAACATAAATTATTGGTTGGTCTATCAATAGCAGGCATCGTGACACTTGCGGGATGTAGTCTTCTTGACTCTTCGGGGACAAGCCAAATTTATAGAGAGGGTTATATTCTTGATAAAAATGCTTTGAGTTCTATTTCCATTGGCTCAAGTCAAGAGCAGGTTCTTTTAACTTTAGGGACCCCTTCGTTAAAAACAAAATATGATAATGAAGTTTTTTATTACATCTCGCAAACACGCTATCGTGGGATGCAATTTATGAAAACAAAGATTATTGATCGCAAAGTTTTAGCTATTTACTTCAATGGAAACAATCAAGTTTCAAAAGTTGCTAACTATGGTCTACAAGACGGTCAAGTATTTGATTTCATTACCCAAACAACACCAACTCTAACAAAAGAACACCCTTTCTTAATTCAAATTATAAAAGGTCCTGCGAATCTACCAACGCCTAACTAAAATATATTGTCTACTTACCATTTCAACATTATTAGGTCTGATGTTATCAGGCCTAATAAACAATATAATGATTAGAGGCGGATTTTTTTTGCCATACTGTCAAGAACGGCATTAACAAGTTTTGGCTCATCACCTTCAAAAAACGCCTTGGCTATATCAACATATTCATTCACAACAACCGCAACAGGGACATCTTTACGATTGATCAGTTCCCATAAAGCTGCTCGTAAAATTGCTCGCAATATAGAATCGAGACGTGAAAGAGACCATTCTGCAGAAAGCTGTTGATGAAGCAGAGGATCAAGCTGCTTTTGATCTTGTACAACACCCGTTATAATCGCCAAAAACCATTGAAAGTCAGCATCAAGATACTGATCTCCATCAATATCTTTTCCCAAACGATAAGCCTCATATTCAGCAGCTGTTTCCATCACTCCCGAACCCACGATATCCATTTGATAAAGAGCCTGAACTGCAGCGAGTCTTGCTGCTCCACGTTTATTGGCTGAACGCGGAAAATGTCTGCTTTTTATATCAGCCATATTTAACGATTATCTCCAAATCTCTTTTTTAGAGCGATCATACATAAAGCAGCTTCAGCCGCAAAACCACCTTTATTTTTGTCATCTTGTTTTGCACGCTCCCATGCTTGCTCTTCATTTTCAACCGTTAAAATACCATTTCCAATAGCCAAGCGCTTATGAACAGTTAAATCCATCAATGCACGACAAGAATCATTAGCAACAATTTCAAAGTGATATGTTTCACCTCGAATAACACAGCCCAATGCAACATAACCATCATAAGATATCTTATTTTGTTCAGCAAAAGCTATTGCCGCTGGTATTTCTAAAGCTCCTGGAACGGTTATAGTATCATAACTTGCTTCAGCTTTTTGCAAAGCACTCACAGCACCTTTTAAAAGCGCATCAGAAATCTTTTCATAAAAACGTGCTTCAACAATCAATACGTGAGGCTTTTTACGCATCTCTTTCATCATAATGGAATTCCAAAAAAAACGAATCAAAAAACTCAAAGCTATAGAGCATAAAATTCTAAAAACGATCAATAGAGCTGTAGCTTATTCATCTTCTCCTTTAAAAGCAAAAAGCTTCGCAGCATAACGAGCAAGTTGATCAATTTCTAAATTGACCCAATCTCCAATTTTAGCGTGTCCCCACGTTGTCATTTCAAGTGTATGACGAATAATAAGAACATCAAAAACACAATCCTCAACACCATTAACAGTCAAAGATGTCCCATTAAGTGCAACAGATCCCTTAGGTACAATGAAAGGCATAAATTGTCTTGAAACTTTTAAATAAAAACGAATTGCATCCCCTTCATTTTTTTGTTCAATAATTTCAGCCAAGCCATCAATATGACCAGAAACCAAATGCCCTCCCATTTCATCACCCAATCGAAGTGAACGTTCTAAATTAATAAAAGTTCCTTTTTTCCATTGGGCAAGATTTGTTAAACGCAATGCTTCTTCCCACGCCTCAACAATAAACCAATTGGAATCTTCTTGTTTAAATCCTCGTTCCACAATTGTCAGACAAATTCCTGAACACGCAATTGATGCACCAATTGCTAAACTTTCTACAGCATAGCGTGTAGAAATTTTTAAACGTATTCCCTGTTTTAAAGATTGAACATCTTCAACACAACCGATATCCGTTATAATTCCTGTGAACATAAAGTCTTACGTCTCCATTTATAAAAACGATCATTTCCAAACATTTTTGTCTCAACTTCATGAAATTGCGAAAGATAATTTCCAAAATGAGGCGCTTCAATACGTTTTTTTCCTAAAACAACGGGACTATAAAAACATATCAAATGATCAACACAACCCGCATTCAAAAATTTTTCTCCTGTTTTTACGCCCCCTTCCAGTAAAACACTATTAATCCCATGTTTATAAAGTATCTGTAAAAGAGCAAAGGGTTCTACATAACCATTATTCATCTCTACGGAATAAACAGACACGCCATATTGCTCCAACGTATTTTTTTTGCTTTTCTTTGAAAGATCCACATCACAAATAACCCATGTAGGAATTTTTATGGCTGTCTGGACAACTTTTGCCTCAAGGGGGATAGATAAATCAGCATCCAGAATAATACGAATTGGTGAGCGCATTTCCATTCCTGGCAAGCGGCAATTAAGCTGTGGATCATCTGCTAGTATAGTACCAATACCAACGAGAATAGCATTGTTTTGAGCCCGTAGAATATGCGTATGGGTATGGGAAAGTGCTCCACTAATCCTTATTTCTCCCTCATCTCTTTTCCCCACGCTATTATCGGCAGAAACTGCCATTTTAAAAGTGACAGCACAGCGTTGCATCTTTTTTATACACCAATGCGTCCATAAGGACTCAAAAGCCTCTTCAGCTAAAATACCCTCAACGACTTTAATACCAGCTTCACGCAAAAGAGCAAGACCACGACCATCCACACGCTTATCACAATCAGTAAGAGCAACAACAATTCGGGAAATACCTGAATCAATAAGTGCATTGACACACGGAGAAGTTTTTCCATAATGGGCGCAGGGTTCTAAAGTCACATAAGCAGTTGCTCCTTGGGCCAAAGGACCAGCCATACGTAAAGCCTGCACTTCCGCATGAGGCCTCCCATGAAAAGCTGTAACGCCATAGCCAACAATAAATGGCCCCGCACAGTCATCATTTTGTACAATTAATGCACCAACTGAAGGGTTCTCACCTGTAAGCCCCACATGACGCTCTGCCAAACGGATAGCTGCAGCCATAAACCGTTCATCTTGCACTTTTTTATTCATCAAAACGAGATTCTGTATCCGCTATACCCTTTGACAACTCATCGATAATATCGTGAAAATCGCTTGCATTACGAAAATCCCGATACACAGAAGCAAAACGGATATAAGCAATATCATCAATTCCTTTTAATGCTTCCATCACAAGATGTCCAATTTTTTCTGAAGCAATCTCTGGTTCCCCCAAACTCTCAAGCTGGCGTACAATGCCAGAGATTGCTTGTTCAATACGATCAGGATCAATATTGCGCTTACGTACAGCCACATCAACGGATCGCATTAATTTATCACGATCAAATGGCTCACATCGTCCATTTTTTTTAGTAATCAAAAGCTCACGCAATTGAACACGTTCAAAAGTTGTAAAACGACCACCGCAAACGGAACACACACGGCGGCGGCGAATCACCGCCCCCTCTTCTGCTGGACGTGAATCTTTAACCTGTGTATCCTCATATTGACAGTAAGGACAGCGCATCTCTTTTTTATCCTTAACGCGTGCTCAGATAAGAGTAAAGAGGAAATTGATTCGTTATATCTTCCACCTTTTTCTTAACAGCCATTTCAACGGCATGGTTATCTTCATCACTTTTTGCGTTCCGAAGGCCATCAAGAACTTCTGCAATCAGATGCGCAACTTGAACGAACTCTTTTTCTAAAAAACCACGCGTTGTGGCAGCAGGTGATCCCAAACGAATTCCCGATGTTATAGATGGCGTTTCAGGGTCAAAAGGAATGCCATTTTTATTGCAGGTAATATGAGCGCGTCCTAAAGCCAATTCAGCACGTTTTCCTGTTAGATTTTTCGAACGTAAATCAACCAATAATAAATGATTGTCTGTACCGCCAGAAACAATATTAAAACCATTACTCTGTAATGTTTTTGCTAAAGTTTTTGCATTTGCGACAACATTGACACTGTAACTCTTAAAAGAAGGATGCAAAGCCTCCCCAAATGCAACAGCTTTTGCCGCAATCACATGCATTAAAGGTCCCCCTTGAAGACCAGGAAAAATAGCAGAATTAATTTTTTTGGATAAAGCCTCATCATTTGTCAATATCAAACCACCACGAGGACCTCGAAGCGATTTATGTGTTGTTGTCGTTACAATATGCGCATGTGGGACCGGTGAAGGATGTACACCACCAGCAACAAGACCAGCAATATGAGACATATCAACGAGGAGATGAGCACCGATTTCATCTGCAATTTCACGGAATCGTTCCCAATCCCAGAATCGAGGATAAGATGACCCCCCTGCAATAATAAGTTTTGGCTTACGTTCCTTTGCAAGCCGTTCAACCTCATCCATATCGATAATCTGATCCTCTTGACGAACACCATAGGAAACAACATCAAACCATTTGCCCGACATATTGACAGATGAACCATGTGTAAGGTGACCACCAGCATTTAAATCTAATCCCATAAATGTGTCACCAGGCTGGAGTAACGCCAGAAAGACAGCTTGATTCATTTGGCTACCAGAATTAGGCTGTACATTTGCAAAAGCAGCACCAAAAAGCTGTTTTGCTCTTTCAATAGCTAAATCTTCGACAAGATCGACAAATTGACACCCACCATAGTAGCGCTTTCTTGGATAACCTTCTGCATATTTATTGGTTAAAACAGACCCCTGTGCTTCAAGAACAGCTCTTGAAACAATATTCTCTGAAGCAATCAGCTCAATCTCATGTTGTTGACGTTCAAATTCCCCCCTCATGGCATTAAAGATTGCATCATCAACTATCTGTAAATTATCATTAAAAAAGCGCTTTTGTGTGTCATTTTCTTGCTGAGTCATAAAACACGTTCCTAACATTAAAAAATAAAGTCATTAAACGATAACACAGCAAACCATGCAAACCAAATATTTTAAACCGCTTACACTCAAAAATACTGATACAAATATTTATCTTATTCCTTATCATAGAAACAGAAAACACTTCCCTTACAAGAATAGTGAAAAATGAAGTGAAGTTTCTTCTTTTTCTTTCTTAATTTAGACCTTTTACAAAAAAAATATCTATAATCTAAAGAGATTCAATAAGTTAGCGATTATAATTTAAGTTGGTAATGATTTGAAATAATTTATAATGAGAAAAGCTGGATATGTAGGGAAAATTAAGATAAGGCGTTTAAGAATGGTAACCAAAGTTTTTATTGATGGTGAACACGGTACAACCGGATTACAAATACAAAAACGCTTAGAGAACCGTAGAGATTTAAAACTACTCTCTCTTGCTCATAAGGATCGTCATAATGTTCATCTACGGCAAGACTATCTTAGTCAAACCGATATTGCTATTTTATGTCTTCCAGATGATGCAGCACGCGAAACCGTTCATTGGCTTAAAAAGAATAAAAATATTAGGATTATTGATAGCTCAACAGCCCACCGTGTTGCACCAAACTGGGTCTACGGTTTTCCTGAAATGACAGCAGGCCAAAAAAAACGCATTCAAACAGCCCATTACGTATCTAATCCTGGATGTTATCCTACCGGTGCCATCAGCTTGATTCGCCCACTTCGTGAAGCAGGATTGCTAGATGCCGATTATCCCATCTCGATTCATGCAATCTCCGGCTATACCGGTGGTGGAAAACAACTGATTACACAAATGGAAAATCAATCTCAAGAAAATATTCAGGAAAATTATTTTATCTATGGACTCAATCTTGAACACAAACATGTACCAGAAATTAAACTCCATGGACAAATCAACCAAACACCACTTTTTATACCCAGTGTTGGTCATTTCCCTCAGGGAATGATTGTGAATCTTCCACTACACCGCCACTTATTCACAAAATCAGCAAACTGTTCTGATCTTCGCGAAATTCTTGCAAATCATTACGATGGACAAAACATTATTTCAATTGCATCACAAGAAGAAACCGCTTCACTTCAAAGACTGAATCCAGAACATTTAGCCAATAAAGATAGTATGAAATTGTTTGTATTTGGAAATGATCGCGAAGGCATTTTTAATCTCTGTGCCCTATTCGATAATTTAGGAAAAGGCGCATCAGCTGCTGCTATTCAAAACCTCGATTTAATGATTTCAGCCAATTAACACCTCTGGATACAAACTTTTATTCAACAGCCCGATAGGCTCCTTTTGTTGCTCGCCAATGTGCAACTGCAAAACACAATACGACTAATGCCATACTTTGATGAATGAGTCCCAAACTTATTGGAACCTCGTGTAACAGTGTCAAAATCCCTAAAATGGCTTGGATAATGATTATAAAAAAGATAAGAAATGCACGACGCGAGTGGGTTGAATGTGGAGCATTTTTCTGCACATAGAAAGCATGAAGAGCCGAGACAATAAATAAAAAATAAGCAAAAAACCGATGAATAAATTGAACGGTTAAGGGATTTTCGAATAAATTGAGCCAATAAGGGTGATGCTGCAACAATCCATCCGGAATAATCTGACCATCCATAAGGGGCCATGTATTATAGACTTTTCCAGCATGAAGCCCCGCAACCAAAGCCCCCAAATAAATCTCTATCAAAACGAGAATAACAAGCCAAGCTGCAAAACATTGCACTTTTTGATTGGCTGGTTTTTCTGAATATTCTGTAAGTCCTCGAGATAAATAAGTAACAAAAATAATAACCAAACATGCCGTTATAAGATGAAATGCTAAACGATATTGGCTCACACTTGTTAAATTACTTTGTCCAATTCCCGAAGCCACCATCCACCAGCCAATAAAGCCTTGAAAGGCGATAAGGATCGGTACAACAATAAGCGGGAATAAAATATTTTTTTCAATACGCTTTGTTGCCCAAAACCAAATTAACCCCAATAAAGCGACAAGACCAACAAGACGCCCGAGAACACGATGCGCCCATTCCCACCAAAAAATGACCTTAAAAGCACTTAAAGTCATATCACGATTAAGCAGCTTATACTGTGTTATCTGTTGATATTTTAAAAACTCCTCTTGCCATTGCTCCACACCGATCGGTGGAATAACGCCATGAATTGGCTTCCATTCCGTTATCGATAATCCTGATCCCGTCAAACGGGTTGCCCCCCCTACCAAAACAATTGCTAAGCAAAGCAATAAAATAGAGTAAAGCCACACCTGAATTTGCTTTCGATTTCTCTTTTGCACAGGTGTTAAAAGGTTATCGTTTAATCTCTTTACTGCCATCTCTGATTGCCCCACGCTGCTCTCCAACTACAATACATTTTAAAATTTAAACATAAAATCTTTATATTTTAGTATGTACTAGAACTTTAGCAAAAAACAAGTGTATCGCTATAACACGCGATACATATTTCTTTTTTACGAAGTTTATAATGCAACAACGCGATAAACAGTCTTTGGAAAGCGACTAACCATCCGCATCATCCAATCCTGTTCACTAAGAACAGTATGACAAATATAATAGTCCGTTAGCTCTGCAAATTGCTCAAATCCATATTTGGGTTCGCTTGCCATCTCTAAAATAATAAAATCATACTCTTTTTTAAATTCTTGTAATATGTGAGAAATATTATTTGAAAAATCTTGTGCAGAAACAGCGCTTGTTAACCCTTGAGGAAGAATATCAACCCCCGTATCATAATCACGGTAAATAACATCATGCAACTGAGCATTGCCGGTTAAAATATCACTCAGTCCCCGATGTGGACCAATAACTTTTTCTATTTGTTGGCCAGAGATATCGACCAACAAAATTGTTTTGTTCTCTTTTGTAAGATGAAGTGAAAGTTTTGCCGCTGTCCGCGCTGCTTCTGGTCCAATGATTGAAATAACGCTTGAGGCTCGCCATTTCAAAACATCAGATAATCCCTCTATCGTAATAAAAGCTTCAAGATTTTTCATTTCTTGAGAGGCTAAAATATTTTCATTTTTCTTGAAAACATTTTCTTTTGATCTCAAAGAATCTTCTGAAGATTGATCTTTTTTGTCTTTAAAGCATGGATAAAATAACACTATTCCAAGCAAAAGAGTAAGGAAGCTTGCCAATACACTCACAAGAATATTTTTTCCATAAAGAGCGATAAAAGAAATTGGTGCTAACGTCGTTGGCATAACCACGTGGATCTTAGTATTTTGCAAGAGAAGAGAATCATCATTCAATCCCCGATACGAAACAATAACTTTTTCTCTCCCTTGAACAGACTTGCTCATCGTTTTATTTTGTGCATCGATCTCTGCTTTTATTTTATTTTCAAACGCGTTAAATATTTGATTCAAAGATTGAGATTGATCTTTTACAAAAAAGCTCATCCTTTTTTTGAGCTGCTTTTCTAACTCCGTTGCAATAATCTCATCGGAATGGACTTGATTAACGATCTGTAAAATTTTACTTTTTAATTGCTGAGAAACCGCCTCTAATTCCGCAGTCATTGCCTTAATTTGGGGATGAGTCCACCCCAATTGCGCAGCCATATGTGCTCTTTGTGTTTCCAAGAGATCACGTTTAGATTCCAGAGCTACAATTGCTGAATTGTCCGCAATAAACGATAAAGACAGTAAAGACTGTCCATTTTCACGCATCATGTTAATTGTTGAATTCAAACTTGTTAAATGAATACGCTTTAAAGTTGCTTGCGTTAATTGCATCGAAAGATCATGAAGCTCTGTTTGTTTTACACCATGCTGAAGAAAAGAATCAACAGAAGAACGAAATCCCTGCATGATATTAACGATCGCAGTATTATCATATTGTTTTTCTTCTAATTTCTCATTTAACAGAGACTGTTTCTGTTTTATGATGACTTGTGAAAATACAGAAAACCAAGTTTCCACTCCCCGTTGAGCTGCTTCACGCGTCTCAGCTTCGAAAGTAAGATTGATAAGATCACCATGACGCGATAAACGAATATTTTCCTGTTTTTTTTTCTTATAAAAAGCATTTAAAGAAAAATACGAATCATCTAAAAACATAGGCTGTGAAAGCAAAAAGGCGATAATGTTGTCTTGTTTTTCAATTGGTAATGGCTTTCCTATGGAATCAGATAACGAAAATACTAAAGTTGCTTGGTAGCCACGGGGCTGAATAAAATAATAAAACCAAATCAAAGAGATAAGCAGCATCTGTAACAGCAAAACAATCAAAATGTTTCGCCATACCGTACGTACGAACAGTCTTTTATTACATTTAAGACTCATCTTTATTTTAACCAGCAAAATACTTCTTCATATTGTTTTATTAAGAGAAAGTAGTAACTATCCTCTTAACTTGCTGTCATATTATTTTCAGATAAGAAAAACATAAAATTTGAGCAAAAAAGTTCAACAATAACTTTAAAAAACTTAATTCATATTTTTTTAATGTTCTCTAATTGTTTTTTTGCTTTAGAAGTAAGAACAGCTCTAATGGTAATAGACCCATCATCATGCCCTTCCTGCTTTATTTCTGCAGAATTTTCATAAAACCAATCAATAAGTGACATTTCATGAGGTTTTAAAAGATATTCAATGCTTTGCAGCTCTCCAAAAATTCGCTTTTCAATGGTTTTTAATAATTGATCGAGTCCATCTCCTTTAAGGGCTGATACTATGAGCGCAGGATTTAACCGTGTCTTTGCGCTTGTTTGTAAAACATTCAATGCTTGCTCATCTACCATATCAATCTTATTCCAAACTTCTATGATATGCTCTGTATCATCAATATCGATATCAAGACTTGAAAGCACTTCTAAAACATCTTGGGCATGGGTGCGATGATCAAGATCTAACATATCTCTTACATGAAGAATGAGATCCGCTTCAACCACTTCTTCAAGAGTTGCTCTAAAAGCTGCAATCAAATTCGTTGGCAAATTAGAGATAAAGCCTACAGTATCAGACAAAAGTATAGTTTTTCCATGGGGAAGAACAACTTTGCGCAAAGTCGGATCAAGCGTTGCAAATAACATATTCTTTGCTAAAACATCAGCACCGCTTAAACGGTTAAAAAGTGTTGACTTTCCTGCATTCGTATATCCTACCAGAGCCACAACAGGATAAGATGTTTTTTTTCTCTTTGCTCTATGAAGTGCACGTGTCTTAACAACCGTTTCCAATTCGCGGCGAATACGAATAATTTTCTCTTGCAAAAGACGCCTATCTGCTTCAATTTGCGTTTCACCAGGTCCACCAAGAAAGCCACGCCCCCCCCGTTGTCTTTCCAGATGCGTCCAACTCCGCACAAGACGCCCCTTTTGATAAGACAAATGCGCCAACTCTACTTGCAAAACCCCTTCTTTTGTTCGTGCACGATCACCAAAAATTTCAAGAATCAAAGCCGTTCTATCGATAACTTTACAATTCCATAATTTTTCTAAATTGCGCTGCTGTACGGGCGTCAAAAAGTGATCTATAATCGCAAGCTCGATAGAATATTTATCGATATAATCGGCCAGCACATCTGCTTTACCTTTTCCAAAGAGAGTCGCAGGACGAGGTGTTGTAAGATTAATTGTTTCATAATTAACAACTTCTAACCTTATAGCACGCGCTAGCCCCAATGCCTCTTGAACACGAGAAGATAGAGAACATTCTCTCAAAGAGCTTTCACTTCTATTCTCTTGAAAGATCGGTATCAAAACAAGTGCACGTACCTGTTTTATAGTTTGCGAAAACACTCCTCCTAATCTCTCATTTTCATTTATCATAGCAATCTAAGTATTTTTAAATGGGATAAGAGGTTTATCTTAAAATAATATGTTTACTCAGGACTTTCTCCTTCAAACATCTGTACAGGCTGCCCAGGCATAATCGTAGAAATAGCATGCTTATAAACCAGTTGTGCATGTCCATCTCGACGCAAAAGGACACAAAAACTATCAAATGAAGTTACAATACCCGTAAGTTTAACGCCATTAACAAGAAAAATTGTAAGAGAAATTTTTTGCTTACGCACCGTATTTAAAAACACATCTTGCAGGTGTTGTGATCGCTCTGCCATTATTCTTACACCTTCATCTCGGTTGCATAAAATATTCATGCATGCATATCGACTGAAAAATATTCAATTGTCAACGTAGAAGCTTCAAATTTTAGCAACAAACAACTGAAATTAGAGAAAAAACTGCTCTTTAAAGCAATAATAAAGTTCAGCCTATGAAAACCTACCATTAAATTTAAAATTTTTCCACGTTTAATTTTTTTATGAACTTACCGTTAAAAGACAGATTTTTATACATTTTAAACTATTATAGACACTCTGTGAGATGGTAAATTTTCTTCGTTTAGAATCAATAAAAGTAAGCGGACAACAACATTTATTATTGATCATCAATATTTAAAAAAATGCATTTACACTGCATTGTTTTTTTTACATTAATATATCATTGCCATTAAATTGTCCTTATCTCAAAAAGAATAGGTTGGCACAGCTTTTTATAAGCACAAATTGTAAACAGTATTTTTATTTTTGTTAGAATCAAATAATAAGTTGTTTTTATTATATTTTATAACCTTTTTAAACAAAGTACAAGATACCGCGTTAACTTTATTTTGATAAGTTTTCAAAATTTTTCTCTCGGCATATTCCTTTCTAAATAATTAACAGCTAGTATGCGGAAATTATGTGGAAGAGGACGTATC
Organism: Bartonella tribocorum CIP 105476; assembly: GCF_000196435.1. NCBI lineage: Bacteria > Pseudomonadati > Pseudomonadota > Alphaproteobacteria > Hyphomicrobiales > Bartonellaceae > Bartonella > Bartonella tribocorum. The sequence goes on from NC_010161.1 coordinate 1,405,939, forward strand.
CCTTTTTCCGTCTGTAAGAGTACGAGGCGAGTATGGCACGCAGAACCAAATTGCAAACATTTGAAGTTGAAGTTGAAGAAGCCCTCACAAAAGCAATGAACTTTGACTTCGATAACACGGCATTTGAAATGATATCATCTAATAATTCTGAAAATATCGTTAATGTCGATGATTTGATTCAAAAAATTGCAATGGCAGAAGAAGAGTTTTTTTCTGAAAACGGTACTTCAACTTTTGTCTCTAATATTCATGATGATGCAGTTATTGACAAATCTGTTGTTGGACAGCTTTTTGCTCCAAAACCTTCACCTGATATTTCAGGGGGAACGGTTCACAATACATTGCTGTCAACAAAACCTCTTCCTGCAAATGATGATATAACAACGCCTGTAAATTTTGGACTCTTAAAGCAACGTTCTTCCTCTCGAATCTACTGGTATACAACAGCGCTTAGTGCTTTATGGGCTACAGGGGGGGCTTTTATTGCGCATAAGCTCGCCCCTACCGGACTGAGCTCTTTATCCAATATCAGCACTTTTGTGACATCCCCAACAGGGCTTGCTGTAGCAGCCGGAACAGCAATTCCTATCCTTATATCTTGGGGTGTTGCCCAATTAACAAAACGTTCAAACGAATTGCATAATATAGCCATTCTTATGACAAATGCTGCGCAACGTCTTAGTGAACCGCAACAATTATCTGAAAAACAAGCTATTGCTATAGGACAAACCATTCGTGAAGAAGTAGCAGCAATGAACGAAGGTATTGAACGAACGCTTGGACGTGCTGTTGAACTTGAAGCAATCATACAAGGTGAAGTTCACAATCTAGAACAAGCCTATGCTGAGAATGAATCACGCATTCATACACTGATCAAAGAATTGAGTAATGAACGCATAGCTATTTTGAATCATGCCGATCGCGTACAATCAACAATAAAGGGAACCCAAGAACAACTGAGCGATGAATTTGGCTTGGTTACCTCTAAAATTGTAACCAATGTTGAAAAACTTGCACAAACCCTTTCTCAAACTTTACAAAAACAAGGTGAAGACCTTGTTGAAAAACTTTCCTATGCCGGTGATGGTGTAACAAATCAGCTTGTTGAAAAATTTAACAAAACAACAACACAAATTCAGCAGAAAAACACAGAATTTTTCAATGAATTAGAAAAAAACTTTGATGGTTTTGCAAAACAATTTGATCATAATGAGAAACAAATAGAAAAAGCCTTTAATGAAACAGCCGTAAAAGCGGAAATGCATGTTGCTAAAATTGCAACACATATACAAGCCGCAACAGATCAAACTTTGCACGCTGTCGATGAAAAGTTTAAAGCCTTAGATAAAGCTCTTATTGATCGCAATAATCAATCCCTACAGAATTTTGATGAAAAAATCTTAAAGCTCGACGACCAAGCCCATAAGCTCTCTTCTCAATTTGATAACGTAACCTCGCAAGCAATTGGAGCCTTTGAACAACGTTTGGCAACGGTTGATCTTTCTCTTAAAGAACACAGTAACTCTATCATTGATTCCTTTATAGAACGCAGTCAGGCTTTAGAGGATAATGCTGAAAAACTTGGTAACTTCTTGGAAGCTCATGTCTTGAAAATAAATGAGAACCTCCAAGAAAAAACAGCAGACATTACCCATGCGTTTACAAATGGGCGTGAAGCTATTCTGTCTGCAATTGATAAAAGTAAAGAAAGTCTGAGAGAAGAAATTCAACATGTCGACAATGCCATTGTTGATATCATACAGGAACGTTCACAAGATTTTAAATTGCAACTTTCTGATCAACGCGCTCTCATGGCAGACATGCTTGATAACGAGAAGAATAAAATCGCTGATACATTAAGAAATCAGATTGATGTCTTAGCCCAAAATACTTCTCATATCGAAAAAGTTTTGACTGACAATGCTCAAATCGTTGACAAAAAAGCTGAAAATCATATTGCAAATATCATTCAATGTACTGACAAGCTACAAGAAGTCATTGTGCAAAGCTGCAATACAACGCAAGATGCTTTAGAGGCCCAAGCGAGAAATATTGATATCCGTGCCGATGCTCTGCGTGACTCTTTAGCAATTAATAGTTTTTCTCTCAACGAAGTTCTTGCTGATCAAGCACGTACACTCGAACAACGCATGGAAACAATCCATAATCTCATCGCCAAAAGTGATATACGTGTCGATGTTGCATTGAAACAACAAATAGATTTAGTTGAGAGCGCAATTGCCGCCAATAATAAAAACATTACTGAAACGGTTCAAGATCATATCAAAAACCTTGAAAGCCATGCCGAAATTTTAAAAAATACTCTTTCTCAATCGAGTGGTGTTTTCTTTGAAACCCTTGAAACACGGATGGAATCATTCGATACAAATTTAGAAGATCGTGCACACAAAATTGTTGAACGGACAACAACACTAGAGGAAACATTATCTGAAAAATTTGGTCAAGTCTGTGAAGCCATTGATATGCAAACATCTGTTATTGAGGAACGTTCTGACACGTTAAAAGCGTCTCTCATGCTTAATAATGAGCAAAGTCAGATAATTCAACAAGCATTGGAAAGCAGTGTTGACAATATGCGTGTTAGCTTAGAAGATTCTGTTAATACAGTCACAGATAACCTGCATAATAAGATTATAAAAGCTTCTGATATTCTTTCTTCTACAACTGAACAAATTCTCTCATCTGTTACGGATGTTACCGCACAAGCTGAAAATATTCTCTCAGAGTCAGGCAATCGCATTGTATCAAACGTTAAAAAAACAGTTTATGATACCAGTGAAAAAGTTCTGTCCGTTTTATCTGAACAAACAGCGCATACTGTCGAAGCTTTCGCAACAGCCAGTCATAATGCACAAGCATTATTGAATGAAACAGTTCACACATCAACAACAGCAATAGAGCAAATCCTTAATGAGCGTTGTGATGTTCTTCATCACTCTATGCAAAACCTTAAAAACAATTTAGGATACCAGCTTTCTGATGTAACAAGTCGTCTGGAAGATGCAAAGAATCAGACAGCAACACAAATTTCAGAACATGTTGGAAAAATAACAGAGCTGACAAATCACTTAAATCAAGCAGCGCAAAATACAACAGAATCTATTGATTCTTTAACGCAGCATATTGGTGAACAACTCTCTCTCTCCACGCAAAATGCTGAACAAAGAATTTATGCACATAATGAATCTTTAGTGAATAGCTTGAACAAAGCAAACTCTGAAACACTTCAAACAGTAACGGTTATAAAGGAAGAGCTTGTTAATAATGTCTCATCCATCTTAAAGCAATTGAATCAATCAATTTACAACTTCCAAGAAAATAGTCATGTTGTATTATCGGCGGTTCAAAATATTGATGGTCAGTTTAATGAAACTGCGAATAATTTTTTCCGCAATACGAATCAAGTAGCAGAGTGTTTATCTGCCTCCAATCAAGCACTCAATAATAATGTTGAAATTCTGCAAGGGCTCTCGAAAAGTACCTTTGAACAAATTAATCATATAACAAGCAATTTTGGTGAACATGCAAGAACACTTTCCCAAACTATTCAGGTTCTTGAACAGTCTGAAAATTCACTAAGTTCAACACTTGAAGAAAAACATAATACGCTTTCTCTATTAAGCGATGCTCTTGTTTCAAAGTCTCATGAAATTAATCAAATGATTGAGCATTATGAAAAAATCTTCAACTTAGCCCTTGAACGCTCTGATAAGAATGCGCGTAACGCCACAGATTCATTCCAACAATCCCTTAATAGACTCATTAGTGAAGCGTCAACACGTTTTTCAGGAGCAGCAGAAGATATACGTCGCTCCGCGGATGAAGTTCGTTTAGAGCTTTCAAAGATTAATAACGATATTCATGAAAATGCTAAAAAGCTTCCAGAAAAAACAAAAGAAACAACACAAACAATTCGTACGGCTTTGAATGAACAAATTACAGCACTAAAGGATCTTGTCAGTGTTATACAAAATGATCAAAAGGGCACAACACAACAGTTAACATCAGCATTTCCTCCATCATCAATGCTTAATAAGAGAAGTGAGAATTCCTCTGAGTCCATTAAAAAAATCATACCCCCTAGACCTGTTTTGCAACAAAATCAAAGCAAAAAAAGCCCCAGAAAATGGGTGTCAAATCTCTTAGAAAGAGCTTCACGTGAAGAGCCATTTTATGATGAACCCCTCAATGAGGCTATTTCAACATCCGTGCAAACAAAACCACGTCCTGCAAACAGTTCTCTTAACGCATTAGCATCGGGTATAGTGCAAGCTATTAATCACAATGCCATTGTTGAGCTATGGGACCATTATCAACGTGGACAAAAAAACATCATAACAGAACGCCTTTATACCTTGAATGGAAAAACAATATTTGAAATGATTAAGAGAAAATATATGAGTGATTTTGAATTTAAACATTCAGTGAATCAATATGTTTCAGATTTTGAAAAGCTCTTACGTGATATATCGCGCAGTTCTGGTTCTTCTAACTCAGTTCGCAAATACCTGATATCAGATACAGGGAAAGTTTATACCATGCTTGCTCATGCAAGTGGACGAATCCAATAGACAATAAAAAAAGTGGAGAAAATATTTTTCCACTTTTTCTTTTTCCAGTTTTCTTAATGACTCATCTAGAGTGCTTTGCTATAAACTGGAGCCTTGGACTTCAAAGACTGATAATTGACATGAGATTTTTTGATATCCTCAGTGATAACCCTAAAGAAGCATATTTTATTATCTTCTCTTAATCCCTTTATTTTTCATAGTTTCATAAAGGTATAAAACTGATAATATTATTTTCTATTCCTCAATGTTTCTTCACGCGTTTGTATTAAAATAGCTCATCAGAAACATTTCTATTCCTTTTTTAAGGTTTTTTTATTCATATATTTTTCTTACTTGAAATATGTAAGCCAACATTTTTTATATGAGGTAAATTTGAAATGAATGAACCATATTGTATTAAAATTTTTCACTCGACATAGCGGAATATATGAATTTCATGTATAAAATGCGTAATGACAACTGTCTCGGATATATCTTTCGTTTATTAAGACACAAATTTGTCAGTATATTTAAAAATATATAGCCCGTATTATTAAGCGTTCAGTTGAACAATTAACAAAACAACTTCCATTTTTAAAGTTTCAGTTTCTTTTTTAATAATTTCACAAACAATTTATAAATTTCAAATTGTTATTTAAAATTTCTTCTACTTTCCTATAGAAATTTAAATAAAGAAGCTGAAGTTAATAGAAAAAACTCTTCTTTTCTTTCCTTAATTTGTAAGCATTGCAAAAAAAATAATGGCTTGGTAATGTAATCATTAGTAAATATTTTATTTGTTTGTAGATTAATCAATTTTTACGCGTTTTATTAAGGATAAGAAAAACAAATGTGCTGCTATCAATGAAATTTATTCATGCGCACAAACGAAAAGAAACATTAAACTGGTTTTACGATCTAGCGGAATTTGCTCATGCTCATGCATTTTGATATTCAGAGAAATGAGGATCTATTAGTGGACAAAACCTTATTGTAGATGGAACACTCATATAAACATACACTAACTTGGATATCATAAAAATGTCTAGAGAACGAAATAATGATTTCAGTTCACCAATAGCTGAACTTGACAGTGCTGCACTTTTTTATCACCAACATCCAAAACCTGGAAAATTGGAAATACAAGCAACAAAACCTCTTGATAATCAACGTGATTTAGCTCTTGCGTATTCCCCAGGCGTTGCAGCGCCATGTCTTGCAATCCATGAAGATCCCAATCTTGCTGCTCAATATACATCTCGTTCTAATTTAGTTGCTGTTATATCAAATGGAACAGCTGTTCTTGGTTTAGGGAATATTGGTCCACTCGCTTCAAAGCCCGTTATGGAAGGCAAAGCCGTTTTATTCAAGAAATTTGCGAATATTGATGTTTTTGATATTGAAATTGATGCATCCGATATAGAGCAAATGGTACAAACGGTATCGAGCCTAGAACCTACATTTGGTGGTATTAATCTTGAAGATATTAAGGCTCCTGAATGTTTTGAAATCGAAGAAAAGCTGCGCGCTAAAATGAATATTCCAGTTTTTCATGATGACCAACATGGAACGGCCATTATTGTTTCAGCGGCTGTATTAAATGCCTTAAATCTTTCAGGAAAAAAAATTGAAAATGCCAAAATAGTTACCTCAGGTGCAGGCGCTGCCGCCCTAGCTTGTCTTAATCTTTTGGTCCGTCTTGGAGCAAAAGTTGAAAATATTTGGCTTAGTGACTTAGAGGGTGTTGTTTATGAAGGTCGCAAAACCCTTATGGATCGTTGGAAAGTCAATTATGCACAAAAAACTGACGCACGAACTTTATCTGATATTATTGATAATGCAGATATTTTTCTAGGACTCTCTGCGGGTGGTGTTTTAAAGCCTGAATATCTTAAAAAAATGGCTCAAAATCCATTAATTTTAGCGCTGGCTAATCCAGTACCAGAAATTATGCCTGAAAAAGCACACTCTATACGGCCCGATGCAATGATCTGTACAGGGCGCTCTGATTATCCCAATCAGGTTAATAATGTCCTTTGTTTTCCCTATATCTTCCGTGGTGCATTGGATGTAGGTGCTACTGCAATTAATGAAGAAATGAAAATGGCTGCTGTTCATGCAATTGCTGCTCTTGCTCGTGAAGAAACTTCAGATGTTGTAGCACGTGCATACTCAAAAGAACCACCTAATTTTGGACCAGACTATCTAATCCCCTCTCCTTTTGATCCACGTTTAATATTACGTATTGCTCCCGCTGTTGCTAAAGCAGCAATGGCAACAGGTGTCGCACTCCGTCCCATTGAAGATATGGAAGCCTACTATGATATCCTCAATCGATTTGTCTTTCTTTCTGGACTAACAATGAAGCCTGTTTTTGCTGCAGCAAAAACATCAAAACGTAAACGTGTTATCTATGCCAATGGTGAAGATGAACGCGTCCTTCGTGCAGCGCAAGTTGTCATTGAAGAACAAACAGCAACACCTCTTCTTATCGGTCGTCCACACGTCATAGAAGCAAGATTAAAACGCTTTGGTTTGAGAATTCGCCCTAATATAGATTTTGAATTAACAAACCCTGAAGATGATCCTCGTTTTCGTGATTACGTTAATTTATTTTTTCATTATACAGGAAGACGTGGCGTTACGCCTGAAATGGCAAAAACAATAGTGAGAACATCAACAACGGCTATTGCGGCCCTTGCCGTCATGCGTGAAGAAGCAGATGCGATGATTTGCGGCTTAGAAGGACGTTTTGAACGTCAACTTGAATTGATTGAACAAATTATCGGACTTGACCCTCATGTTCACCGTTTTTCTGCTATGAGTTTGCTTATCTCTCAACAACGGACTCTTTTTCTCACGGATACTTACGTCAATGAAAATCCTTCTGCAGAAGAAATCGCTGAAATGACCGTATTGGCCGCTCAAGAAGTTGAAGCATTTGGAATAACACCTAAAGCAGCCTTATTATCACACTCAAACTTTGGTTCTAAAAACACAGAAAGTGCGCGTAAAATGCGACGTGCAACAGAAATTCTTGCCAAATTACACCCTCATTTAGAAGCAGATGGTGAAATGCATGGTGATGCTGCCCTTTCCAAAGTTTTTCGTGATCGTGTTTTTCCTGATTCTCGTCTCAAAAGTGAAGCGAATTTGCTTGTCTTTCCAACACTTGATTCAGCCAACATCACGCTCAACACTGTTAAAAGCCTTACAAATGCACTCCATGTTGGTCCTATTTTAATAGGGGCAGCACGTCCCGCCCATATACTAACGCCTTCAGTAACATCACGCGGCGTTGTTAATATAACAGCTCTTGCCGTCCTTGCTGCAAATAGGAAAAATAGTCTCGTAAAATAAATGTACAATAAAACTTCAAAGTTTTTTAAATATTGAGATATAGTATTTCACGTACTGTAAAGTTCTTTTTTCTATAGATAAAGACAGTTATATTCTGGATTAAAACTTTTTTTTAAAGAGAAAAAAGGCTAGAAGAATGATATTAAATGTATTTTGAATTTACTAACTCTATAATAAGGAATCCATACATTGCCTTCCACGTTTGATAAAGTTGCTGATATTATTGCAGAAATTAGTGAAATTGATCGTAGTACAATCACACCTGAAAGTCATACAATTGATGATTTGGGAATCGATAGTCTTGATTTTCTTGATATTGTTTTCGCTATTGATAAAGCCTTCGGAATAAAAGTGCCCCTAGAACAATGGACGCAAGAAGTCAATGAAGGTACAGTGACTACGGAAGAATACTTTGTTCTTAAAAACCTCTGTGCAAAAATTGATGATCTCGTTGCCTTAAAACAGGCGGAGTAATTTTTTTACTATGCATGATCAATCCGTATTCATCACTGGTATAGGTCTCATAAGCTCTCTTGGAGAAGGAACTGATCAACATTGGAGTCTCTTAAATGATCCAATTTGTACACCAAACCTAGATTGTACAACTTTTTCGCCCTACACAGTTCATAAATTGCCTGAAATTGATTGGAGTTCACAAATCCCTAAAAAAAGCGATCAACGGCAAATGGGGACATGGCAACGCCTTGGTACCTATGCGGCTGGTCTTGCTCTTGATGATGCCGGCATGAAAAATAATGAACAATTCACGTCAACAATGGACATGATCGTAGCAGCAAGTGGAGGAGAGCGTGATATTACTGTTGATACCCAGATTCTTTCTAAAGCGCGCGCAGTCACCGATCACGCTTCTATATTAAATGTTGCGCTTTCAACTGAACTTCGTCCAACATTATTTTTGGCACAACTTTCAAATCTTCTGGCGGGAAACATTTCAATCGTTCATAAAGTCACTGGATCATCTCGCACATTTATGGGAGAAGAAGGCAGTGGACTTTCTGCCCTTCAAATTGCTGTAACCCGTATTAAATCAGGACAAAGTACCCATGCTCTTGTAGGAAGTTCCTATAATGCACAAAGTTATGATATGTTGTTGGCCCATGAGCTTGGTGGTCTTTTAACCCATAATGGATGGAGCCCAGTGTGGAATCGTGAAATTCACCCTGGTGGTGGTATTATCACCGGTTCTGGTGGTGTCTTTCTTGTTCTTGAAAGTAGAGAACATGCAAAAAAACGTAACGCACGTGCTTATGCTGAAATTAGCCAAATTATTACAGACCAAACAGATAGAACCAAAACGCCGCTTAAGAAATCAATTGCAACAATGTTAAAAATGGTGGGCGCTAAAGATTCCTTAGCCATTTCAGCAGCTTCAGGGGCTCACGAAGCAACAAAAGCAGAACAAAATGCTCTTGATGACGCTAATCTATCTTACCGTGGTATTACAACATTATTCGGTTATATGCGAGAAGCACAATTTCCTTTAGCAGTTGCCCTTGCAGCACTTTCAATTGAAAAAAAACTCTGTTTTCCAGCGTTAAGTCCTCATGAAAAACCTTTTTCTAAAGAAGTACATGAAATACTTGTTACATCTATTGGTATAAAAAGGGCTGAAGGTATCCTACGTCTTACGGCTGTTTGAAGGAGAATTTCTATCGTGAAATATCGTGATCATTTTGGGCGTCCACTTGTAGCCATAACTGGGGCAGGCGTTGTCACATCACTGGGACAAGGGAAATATGAAAATTGGCAAAAATTAACAAGCGGTATAAGCGGCATCCACAAAATAACGCGTTTTCCCGTTGAGGGCTTAAATACATATATTGCCGGAACAATTGATTTTCTCGAAGAAAGTACGCTTGGTGCTTCAGCTCTTTCTGAAAAGCTTGCACATCTTTCTGCTGAAGAAGCTTTAGAACAAGCTGCTCTTGATAAAACAAACTTTAATGGACCACTCTTTCTAGCCGCGCCCCCTGTTGAACTTGAATGGCAAGCACGTTTTAGTCTTGATCAAGAAGAAGGATTCAATAATGAGCCTTCTTATGCACATCTTCTTAAAGTCTGTAAGCATAGACCCCACGAAGCACTTTTTGAAACCACACAATTTGGTTCCATTGCAGAAAAATTGCAAAAAACGTTTGGCACAAAAGGACTTCCCGTTACACTTTCCACAGCTTGTGCATCTGGTGCAACAGCAATTCAATTAGGCGTTGAATCTATTCGACGAGGAGAAACAAATCGTGCTCTCACCATTGCGACAGATGGATCAGTTTCAGCAGAATCTCTCATTCGCTTTTCATTATTATCTGCTCTTTCCACTCAAAATGAACCTGCAGAAAAAGCAGCAAAACCCTTCAGCCGTGATCGAGATGGATTTGTTATGGCAGAAGGTTCAGGCGCTCTTGTTCTTGAATCTCTTCAAAGCGCATTAGACCGTAATGCTACAATTTTAGGAATTTTAGCGGGCTGTGGAGAAACAGCTGATGATTTTCACCGTACACGTTCAAAACCTGATGCATCACCAGCCATTGGATCCGTTCGCAAAGCCTTAAATGATGCACAAATAACCATCCATGAAATTGACTATATTAATGCTCACGGAACCTCTACACCTGAAAATGAGAAAATGGAATATCTTGCGTTATCAACAGTCTTCGGTGACATTCTAGAGCACATTCCAGTTTCTTCTAATAAATCAATGATTGGGCATACCTTAACTGCTGCTGGTGCCATAGAAGCTGTTTTTTCGCTTTTAACCATCCAATCGGGGATACTTCCACCTACAATAAATTACGATAATCCTGATCCTGCTATTCCTTTAGATGTTGTTCCTCATCATAGCCGTAAAGCCAATGTCAATGCGGTTTTGTCAAACTCATTTGGGTTTGGTGGTCAAAATACAAGTCTTGTTATCACTGCCTATAAAGGGTAATTTTTCCATACTGACCAAAGTTAATCATACTGAAGCAATAGCAATTATCAATTGAAGGGGAATAATAATGCGTGCGCTACAATTGCTAAATGAACGCCAGCTTGAAATTACTAATATTGCACCACCTCCTTCACCTCGACCAGATGAGGTAACAGTGCGTATAAAAGCTGTTGCACTCAATCATATTGATGTATGGGGCTGGCGTGGAATGGCTTTTGCGAAAAGAAAAATGCCCCTCATCATTGGTGCCGAAGCTTCCGGTGAAATTGCGCAACTGGGAAGCCATGTTAAAAATTTACACCTTGGACAAATCGTCTCAATTTATGGTGCACAAACCTGCGGAGTATGCCAAGCTTGTCATGAAGGACAGGATAATCTTTGCACGGATGTAAAGGGAGTTTATGGTTTTCATCTTGATGGTTTTGCTTGTGATCTTGTCAATTTACCAGCACGTTTATTGGTTCCAGCCCCTCCCCAATGTGATGAATTCCAAGCCGCTGTTGCTCCCATTACTTTTGGTACCGTAGAACATATGCTTTTCGATAACGCAAAACTACAAGCAGGAGAAACAGTTCTGATACAAGCAGGTGGTTCTGGTATTGGCTCTGCAGCCATTCAACTTGCAAAACACAGGGGATGCACCGTTATTACCACGGTAGGTTCAGATGAAAAAATTGCAAAAGCACACTCTCTTGGAGCAGATCATGTGATTAATTATCGTAAAGATCGTTTTGAAGGTGTGGTGCGTAAATTAACTCAAAAAAAAGGTGTTGACGTTGTTTTTGAGCATGTTGGTGTCGATACATGGAACGGTTCTCTGTTGTGTATGAAAAAAGGAGCACGCTTAGTGACTTGCGGTTCTACCTCTGGTGTTTCAGCATCCATAAATCTCATGCAATTATTCCAGCAACAACTTAAGATATTTGGTTCATTTGGCTGCCGTATGGAAAATATGAAAAATGCCATGCAAAAAATGGCACAAAAAGCCGTACATCCTGTCATTGATACGATTGTTGGACTCGATGAAATGGATACAGCTTTAAAACGAATGGAGAGCCGTGATGTTTTTGGTAAAATTATTCTTAAAATCAATTAAATCATGATGAAGCGTTCTCTTAAAAATCTCATATATCGTATTAAAATTATAGCTAAAAAAATATCCTACTTGTTGTGGGCATATCTTCTCTTTAGTTCTTTATTTATTTTAAAATGCTTTCCAGCCAAAATGGGAATTTCTTTTTTTTCTTGGTTGGCAAAAAAAATCGGTCCCCTTATCTATCGTCATCAAATAACACTCACAAACCTTAGGTATGCCTATCCAGAAAAAACAGAGCAAGAACGCTATGCGATTGCCATAGAAATGTGGGAAAATATAGGACGCTTGCTCGCCGAATATATTTATCTTGATAAAATTTTTGATTTTGATCCTTATGCGGATGAGCCAGGTTTTATTGAAGTTAAAGGTGTTGAAATCTTTGAGCGATTAAAAAATGAAAAAAAGCCGCATATTTTTTTCACAGCACATACTGGAAATTTTGAACTTCTGCCTATCTGCGCACAAAGTTTTGATCTGAATGTTACGGTATTATTTAGACCACCCAATAATCCCTATGTTGCCAAACGAGTCCTTAAAGCCCGACAAACTTCTATGGGACATCTTGTTCCCTCCAAAGCCGGTGCAGCATGGGCATTAGCAGGAAAATTAGCAGAAGGTGAAAATATTGGTATGCTGGTTGATCAAAAATTTCGCCGCGGTATCATGGGAACATTTTTTAACAGACCCCTTAAAACAAATCCTTTAATTATAAAGCTTGCGCGGCAATATAACTGTGATATTTATCCAGCACGCTGTATTCGTCTCCCTGGAGGACGCCATCGTTTAGAATTATATGAACATGTCGAACTTCCACGTGATGAAAAAAATGATATCGATATCGCTGCTTCTACACAAAAATTAAATAATATTGTTGAAACTTGGGTTCGTGAATATCCTGGACAATGGATGTGGTTACATAGACGTTGGGATATCTAAACATAAGCTCTATTGCTTACAGAGGAAGTATAAATGTTCGCCTCAAAAGATATCAAAGATCTTACCGCAATTATCGCTGCATTACGAAATCCTGATAGTGGTTGTCTCTGGCATAAAAAACAAACTTTTGAATCTCTCATACCCTATATGCTTGAAGAAGCTTACGAAGTCACTGATGCCATCGAACGAAAAAACCGAAAAGATCTCTGTGAAGAACTTGGTGATCTTCTTTTACAGGTTATTTATCATGCGACCATTGCACAAGAAGAAGGCAGCTTTACTTTTGAAGATGTTGTTTATGCAATCACGGCAAAAATGATTCGCCGCCATCCTCATGTTTTTGGAAATGCCGAGCAAAAAAAACGAGGATTTATAAAAGAAGAGTGGGAATATATAAAAAAAGAAGAACAAGCCGAACAAAAGAATTTGTGCAAAGAAAAAAATACCAATTCAAGCATTCTTACAAAAGTAAAATCAATCCAGCCTGCAAACCAAGAAGCCCTTGCTTTGCAAGAAGCCGCAGCTACAGTAGGTTTTGATTGGCAAGAAAGTGATAAAGTTTTTGCAAAAATAGAAGAAGAACTTGAAGAGCTCAAAGAAGCCATCAAAAATAAAAAAAATTCAGAAATAGAAGCAGAGTTTGGAGACCTCTACTTTATTCTTCTTAACCTCGCACGCCATTTAGAGATTGATTCACAAAAAGCATTAAAAAAAACAAATAAAAAATTCCGAAATCGTTTTGCCTATATTGAAGAAAAGCTATCTACGCAATCTAAAACACTCACTGAGGCATCCTTAAATGAAATGGAAGTACTTTGGAAGCAAGCTAAAAATGAACAAACCTCCTAGAAATTACTCAATGATAATTTCCCTAAGCTTGAATAATCTCACGAAGCTCAATTCGTTTTACATTGATCTTGGGTAGCAGGACGAAGTTCTACCGACTCACCACACCCACATGCTGAAACTTGATTAGGATTTTTAAAAACAAAACCAGAACGAAGCGTTGTCACTTCATAATCCATCTGTGTTCCTAATAAAAATAATACCGCATCATGCGCTATAAAAACACGAGCACCATTCACTTCAACAACATCCGCATCTATCCCCTCTTCTTTGACAAGAGTAATTGTATATTCCATCCCTGCACAACCGCCTTTTTTGATTCCAACAAGAATACCTCGTGCATCTTTTGCATCCATAATCGCTTTAACGCGATTTACAGCGGCTTGTGTTAAACTTATTACCGAAAAACGACTCATCGTTTACTCTTTTCTTGGTTCAATAGACACTTTAAACGTTTTGTCACTACCATATTCTATCCGGTATTTTAGAAGAATAACAATAAGACATAAATTAAAACATCCTAACCTTTTTATAATACATCCTCATAAAATGAGATTTTTCATTGTACAATCTAGAATTTACAATTTTTTGCCATATATCCTTACCCACATAAAACGCAAGATACCTCTGCTATAAAAACTCTAAACGAAAGAAAACGTTTCAATGCATACATTCAATTATAACCTTTTAAAAATATTTATTTTTAATGAACCATGAGATAAAGAAAACATACCTCCCGCACTTAATTAACGCTCCTCTTCTTCTCTAATACCCCTAAAATTATAAATCCTCCCCCTCCATATCTGCAAAAGGAGTTAAATGAATAAGGTCTATTAACATAGAGCTCAAAATTTAATGATAACAAAAAACTTTACAGATTTGTGACTTACCTTAAACGAATCACAATCTATTGATGTGAAATTTTTCACTTTCAAAAGTTGTAAGTGTAAGAGCATTTTAGATTTTGTTCTGTTTATTTTTTCTCTTGCCTTTAAAGAAACAGTCATTTAATCGTTTCAAACGGACTCGGAGCGTAGCGCAGCTTGGTAGCGCACTTGACTGGGGGTCAAGGGGTCGTGGGTTCAAATCCCGCCGCTCCGACCATTTTTAAAACGCTATAAAATAAACTTATTTAGAGTTTTTTTGATTTCAATTGCACATACGTGATTTTTTTCTTCAACGTAGAGTGATATGCAATAAATATTTTATCGTTGATTTGAAAAACATCGTCTTTATGAGGATGATCTTCAATCTCACGAGGATACACAGCAAACGCGAGACCCTTTGCCTCGCGTTACTTTATTCTTTTAAAAATTTATAATTATTTGCTTCTCATATTTTCTAAATTTTTTTATGCGATAATGTCGCTGTTATCTTTTTTTGTAATGGATGGTGACGTCTGCACGGTTATCTTTTTTGGTTTTAATTCAGCTGGCATTTCCCTTCTAAGCTGAATATGAAGAAGCCCATCTCCAAGCTCTGCCCCAATAACCTTCACATGATCAGCCAAGTGAAAACGCCGCTCAAAAGCACGCGAAGCAATTCCTCGATAAAGAAACTCTCGTTCTTCCTCGCCCTTTTCCTGTTTTCTATCTCCCTTAACGATCAACTGATTACAATGTGTTTCAATATCTATTTCATCTTGCGAGAAACCAGCAACAGCCATAGAAATTCTATAAGAATCTTCGGTTAAACGCTCGATATTATATGGGGGATAAGAAGAAATTTCCTCTGGTTGTGTTCTAGAATCAAACCAGTTTAAAAGATGATCAAAACCTACTGTGGAACGATAAAATGGTGAAAAATCTACTTGACGCATAATACTGCCCTCCTTTAGAGCGACTATAATTTATAATTGACTCACAAAGCTCCCAAATGGCAAACTTACTTGTGAACCTGCAGCCCCATCATGGCAACCACACTGTATTATCTGGTAATCATTTTCCCTTATTTCAACTCTTTTGTACCTGAAATTGACAAAAACGATCTAAAAAACAACCTACCCCTTTCTTAATCCTTCTTCTTTATTACATAAATATCAACGCCCACTCATTATCTCATGGTGCGCTCAGTTGCAAAAATACACTTGTAAAGGATGTCCATTGGAAACACCTCTTTATCCCATAGACTGGGGTTCCACTCCTCCTAATATCCATTATGGTACCCTTAAAATAGCAACAGATCGCAAAATTCGTTTTGCGATAACATATCCTGAAGCGAAAAAATCTAAGGGAACAATTGTTATTCTTGAAAGCGATGTAAATGCTTTAGAAACATATCTGTTAGCCATAAACGAAATTTCTCAACGTGGTTTTCATACAGCAATATTTGACTGGTTTGATCCCCCCAAAATATCCTTCAAGACAAGAAAAAAAAGCCGACAATATTACTTTGATATAAACAATGATATTAATGACTTATATGAATTTCTTAAAAATGTTGTTTATCCTATTTGTCCACCACCTTACTCTATGCTCGCCTATGGTATAGGGGGATTAGTGGCACTGAGCGGATTAGATGTCATTAATCATCAGTTTAATAGATTGATCTGCGTTTCTCCCCTTTTTGCTCCATTGGGCAATAAAACGAATGGTTTTCAACATAAATTAACACAATTTCTTTCTGATATAGGTTTTGGCTTTATACCAGTGAAAAATGGGAAAAAATTAAAAAAAATTCCCCCCCAAAATATACAATTAGGAAACATACATCAAGAGTCACTCCCTTCCACTAAGCCACCAACATCCCAATGGATGGCTTCAGTATTTAATGTAATTGATTCTGTGAAGAAAAATATACGCCACGGACATTTACAAATCCCAACACTCTTTATTCTTGCTAATCAAAACAATCTTGCCAACAACATTGAAGTACGGCAATTATGCCAACACACACATCTGACAGAAAGTATTACTATTACAGGTGCTGAGCTTGATACAATCATGTATAATGAAGATCACAAAAAACAATTCTGGGCTGCATTTGATGCATTTATCCCTGACAATGTATCTATAAAATAATATGAAACTTTAACTTCCATTTCGCTCTACTAAAAACGAAGTTTTCTATGAGCGACATCGTTCTATAAATACTCCTTATATAATAGATTCCATCTTCTAACCATCCATATGATTCGTTTTATAGACTTTAAAAACAAACCATGAAACAAATATTCACTCACAATTCATAACAAAAATAACGAATATATAAGTGATATTATCACAATGATGATAGTTTAATAAATAAATATAAAAAATTATCTTAATAAATCATAATAAATTCTTATAAATAAAATATCAAAATACTATTTTTGATATATTATTAAGGGATGATTTTATAGTATAAAAAATAATACCTTTTATTTAATTAAAGAAAAATTTGAAAATAAACATTGTTTATAATATTCATTTTCAAATCTCTATAAAAAGCAAATAACTATAAAAATTCTATAGGATAATCTTTTAAAAACAACAAATTAACATAATATGCTTCTAATTACCCGACATCATCACCCCTTCAGTAATGATTTTCATAATTTTTTTAATGGAATTCTGATAAGAATCAGACAATTTAAAAGAAAAAATAGCAATGAATCACCTTAAAAGTTTTAGATCGTTCCTTCTTTGTTCAAAATCATATCGAATTTAACCAACTCACAACGAATATGTTGTATTTTGAATAAGAATATAAGAATTAACCATTTTGCCATTCATTTCAATTATGAGTATTTTACCATCTTTTTTATAAATACTCTGTATTGTATAATTGATGTGGTAAAAACTCTGACAAATGGAGCCATTGGAACACAATCATGAAACGAATCCTGCTCGCAGAAGATGATAATGATATGCGTCGCTTTCTCGTAAAAGCCTTAGAACGCGCAGGCTACGAAGTCGCCGATTTCGATAACGGTATAAGCGCATATGAACGTTTACAAGAAGAACCATTTTCTCTTCTCCTGACTGATATTGTGATGCCGGAGATGGACGGAATCGAACTTGCACGACGCGCTACTGAGATTGATCCTGATTTACGCGTAATGTTTATTACAGGTTTTGCAGCGGTTGCACTCAATTCAAATAGTGATGCTCCTCCTGATGCAAAGGTTCTCTCTAAGCCATTTCACTTACGAGAACTTGTCAATGAAGTTGAAAAGATCCTTATTGCTGCTTAAAGGGATATTTTCCTAAATTATTTGCATCTGTTGCAAGAGAAAATGAAATTAAGCATTGACGTTTGTCATTCTATATGGTGTATGCAACATCGATGAATGGGCGTGTAGCTCAGCGGGAGAGCACTACGTTGACATCGTAGGGGTCACAGGTTCAATCCCTGTCACGCCCACCATTTGCGCTTTTACCATAAATAATTTATGGTTTGTTATATCTTTTTCAGAGTATGAGACGTGCAAAAAGGTTAGGGAATAGTATTTTGCAACATACCTCTCCAAAGAGCATACTCTACGGGATATTTTTGATATTTATTGAATTCTGATAACGACTCTCAAGATAAGCCATCTAGAAAGCATCATAATTGCAACAACAGTTGCAATTGCGACGGGTTAAAAGGTTTTGTTGTAAAATTCTTTTGACAAAGATAGGATTTTTTCTAAAAGACATTGTTTATCTTCTAATCTATTCCCTATTTTTTTGATTCTTTCTTCTCTATTGACACACCCTGTTGCTAAAATAGTTAGATATATAATAACAGTCTCTTCGGTATGTAAAACACTTTAGCTTTTAGAGCGGTATTTTAAATTTACCAATAACACGTTGTCATAAAATATTCGAAAGAGTAAAAACAATACAAAAGAAAGTTTTTATTCTGTCAATAAATTGATTTATAAGAATATTTTATTATTTGACATGTTGAATAAAAAATCCGAATATTATAAAGCCCTCTTATTTTAAACCCCTCCCGTGTTGAATCAATCAAAATCATCTCTTCTGCACGTCACAAGAAGGATTGGCGTGTGGATAAAAATTGTACAAGAAAGCACTAAAACACCTATAATAATTTAAAGAACCAAGGTCTATTGCAACATTGTCGGCTAGCAAATAGACAAAGTATGTAATGTGCCGACTTATTCCTTCACAAGCGTACAAATGATTGCACTCAATGGGTTTTAGCCGTTATACTATTCACAAGCGTTGGCATGAAATGAGTTTTTGGAATTTAAAGGACGTATTTTTAAAACAAGCGCATAATATACAATACAATAGCGCTCTGTTCTTCGCACTATATTCCTATTGAAACAATGATCCCCTTAAATTGTACGGCGTTTAGAACATCAGATCTTATCGCATAACATTTTAGCGTAATCGTTACTCAATACTAAATAGCTCTCGCATAACGTAAAAACTATAAAGAAATAAGAAAAAATATTTGAAAATATAAATATGAAATCTAAAAACTTAACTCTGAGATACAATCTATCTTCATTCATAATTCAAACAGAATATGTACAAAATAACCTATAACATGCAGCATGTATGCTTAAACTGATAAAATTCAGAAAACCATAAACATTGCTGAAATCTATTGCCCTATCCTGAGAAACAATAACAACCACATTAAATCAGATTGGCAATAAATATATCACATAAAAAAACAATATCTTATCCAAATTGCACATACGCAACATCTTTTTATCCCAAAAACTCTAAAGTCGTAACGCATTATAAAGCAAAGCTTTCAATACAAGAAACAACCTTCATCCCTTCAGGGGATGTTGTCTCTAAACTCTCATCATAAACAGATAGCATTTTTATTCTTCAATGTTCCACAAAATACGTCTAAACCGAATCTATCATGCCTTGAAAATCAATCTTACCAAAGATCATAATATTATTCATAAAAAAATTTAAGGTAGACATTTTTTGTAATTTTACCGGCATTAGCCACAATGCTTAAACCTTATCTAAGAAATAGCACATTCATTTTTAGCAAAATGGAAAGAATCTCATAAAAGAAAATTTTGGCAATCTGTTTTCTAAAGCATGGAATGCAACCGCATTAAAAGAATAAGCCAATGGGTAAAAAAATGATCAGCAATACGCAGCAAGCAAATGTGGAGCTACCGTATCACAAAAGCACTTTTTGGCTGGACAGAAAACAGTATGGCATCACTTTATACCCAAACAGCCAACAGAAAACTGCGATAGAATCAATAAAAGACATCAAAAAAGCTCAGAGTGTACAGAAAAATAAACTAATAGAATCAAAAGGAGACTCCCGAATTTTTTTATCTATTACTTTTCTTAAACATGGTGATCCCGACAGGATTCGAACCTGTGACCCACGGCTTAGAAGGCCGTTGCTCTATCCAGCTGAGCTACGGGACCCAACACCCAACTGATTATTTTCTCAATTCAAAATAGCATCTTTAACTCAATGTGTCCAAGATTGCTGCCGATCACTGCGAAAATTATCAGAATAAGAGACAGCACGCCGAATCGAGGCATGTGTTTTTTCTACACGATAAGGAATAGCATTCCTGCGCGCAAAAGCAACGGCTTCTTCCCTCCTATTAAAACGGATTCTTACTTGACTATTCATATCAGATGTTGCCGTGTAACCCATAAGAGGCTCTAGCATTTTTGCTTTCATAGGCTCATACTGTAGAATCCAAAAGCCTGTATTCCCCTTACCTGACTGCATAGCTGTTTTAGCAGGACTATAAATACGTGCAATCATGCCTTTTCCCTTCAGATTACACAACGCTTGAACGATTATTTTTTACCACACGTACCCAACCGGGTCATTCTCATACACTTCATCAAACATGGTCGGAGCGATAGGATTCGAACCTACGACCCCCTGATCCCAAATCAGGCGCGCTACCAGGCTGCGCTACGCTCCGCCATTTAACATTTATTTGATGCACATTTCCTAAAATTTTCACAACAGAAGTGCAAGAGAAAAACACACTTTTTTTCAATTTTGTTGCATTTCTTTACAAAAAAGAATGTTTTTAAATTTTTTTCCTCCTCAATAACATATTTATTGACGAAAACAGAAAGAACATCCGTACAAAAATCTAATCGATATAAAAAATAATGAATCCCTTTATAAGGATTCTATAATTTTATCCTGCTTTAAGTGAACTCCCACTGTATCAGAACCATTCTACAGGTAGAATTTTAGAAAAAAACGACTTATTACTACAAGGGCTTTCCCAAAGGGAATATAATATCTCTACTGTACTCATATAAAATCCCGCTGTATTAAGCTTCTTTCCTCTCTTTCTATTCTTCCAAGGATGAGAAAACTCTTGTTTCTCCTATAATCCAAGTCCATAAACAACAAACATTTCTTCAAATCATAAAAGCTTTATTAAAAATAGAGTGAAGAACTCTTTTTAGAAATATGTTCAAATACAAAATATACCGCTTATATAAATGATGAAAAGAACATTCATCCCATAAAATCTCAAAGCCATTTAAACGAAACGCATAAAAATAGTAAAAAATAACATTTTTTCACTCTTAACAGATATCAAAAAAGCAGAAATTTAAATGACTTGTCTTTCCTCCTATTCAAACAACAATAAAAGGAGAGAACACGTAAAGCCATGATAAGGAGTGTTTACGTTTTTTTTCTATTCAAAACTTCAGCAATAACAGCACGCGTTATTTTCCTTTTTCTTTGTAACGCCAACTGATCAACAGAATCAATAACATGCTTCAATGAAAATAAAGAACGTTCACAACGACTGATAAGATAATAAACTGTATCTGGATGCACAATAAGCTGCCTATCGGAAAAAAGCTTAAAGGCAACAGCTGTTAACAATGCATCATCAGGCTGATTAATTTCAACGAACATCACCGAATTAAGACGACTTTTTAGATCATTTAACTTTAAATTCCAAGCAGAAGGAAGTGTTTGTGCCGTCATCAATAAAGTAGCTTGTCGTGCATCAATATTTGCTTGCTTAACACTGTTAATTAAATGAAAAAGTTCTGTCTCGTTAATTTCTCCTGCATCAATATCCTCTATTAAAAAGGGGCTACCTAAAGAAGCCATAGCAACAGCCTGATCAATTTTATTGCGCTGAATCCTGAATGCATTTGCTTTTTGGAGCCATATACTCGAAAAGTGCGTTTTTCCAGATCCTTCTTTTCCAACCAAAACTGCAATAGGTAAGCTCCAATTGGGCCAGTGATCAATAAGCTGAAAAGCCATACGATTGCTATCCGTCACGACTAAATCATCAAATTGAAAAATTGGCTTATAAGGGAAATTTAACGATAATTGCGTTTCTCGCCCATTCATTTTTGCGGCTCCGAATTTCCACTTCGCGAATACATCTGAGAACTAAGATAAGTGTGAAGAGCAAAACGAACTAAAACGCCCACAGCCGCCGCTGCAGGAACAGCAACAAGCATACCGGTAAAACCAAAGAGTGAAGAAAAAGCAAAAAGCGAAAACATCAACCACACAGGATGTAATCCCACCGATGAACCAACAAGTTTTGGTTGAAGAACATAACCCTCAATAAATTGACCAATTAAAAAAAGTGCCAACACAACGATGATTCCCCCCCAATTATTGGGATAAAACTGAACCCATGCAATCCCAACAGAAAGGAGCAAACCACTCATTGTTCCAATATAAGGAATAAAGCTAATAAGGCCAATAAACATACCAATCAAAAGACCAAAATTGAGTCCTGCAATCGTTAAACCAATTGCATAATAGCCTCCCAATATGAGACAAACAGTTCCTTGTCCACGAACAAAACCTGCGATAGCTCTATCCATTTCATGAAAAATACTACGAACAGTTTCAAGATGATCGCGTGGTATTAACGAATCAATTGCTCTCACCATACGTGGCCAATCTAATAACATATAAAATGTCACCACAGGCGCCACAACAAATAGGCTAACGATATTAACGATAGACTTTCCTGATTTCAAAAGTGAATTCAAAAGAGATGTAATAAAATCAGAACCTTCTCCCAAAAGCCCTTTAATATTACTCCGTAATTCATTTGGATCACTTCCAAAATAGTCCCTTATCCAATCAAAATCATGCTCAACGAAAAAAGTTTGAATACGATTCATATAAACAGGTAAGCCATCACTCACAAATTGTTGTATTTGCCAACTAATAATAGGAATCAGAATAATCAAAGCAGCAACAAAGATGATAACAATAAATAAAGTAATGAGGACAGTCCCAAAAACACGACGAATACCAAACTTTTCAAGGAGTTGAACAATGGGATTAAGAAAATAAGCCAACACAATCCCTGCCACAAAAGGAAGCAAAATTGATCCAAAAATAAACATAAAAAGAATGAAAAAAATCAGCGCCCCCAGCCAAAAAAAGATTTGTCTTTTCATATTATTCGGCAACGGTAATTGTGTATATGCTGGCGTATAACTCTTATAACGGTCACGAGATGTATTCTCACTCACTTTCTTTTTCATAAGTTTCCAAGAAGACTGTCCATGATTATCTGATATCTTGCTCATAAAATACCCTAAAAAAATTCTTCACAAAAATTATAAATATCTTAAAAATAAGGTACAAGCAAAGTTGCTTATTTTCTTATCAATATCTCTTGCAGAAAAAACTCTATCATGGCATTGCATAACGTCAAAACCTGATTTTCCATTAAAGGAAGGCTCCAATGAGCAATCAAGATCTTATAAATAATAAGTCCAAAGCTGGTCTTACCTACGCAAAAGCCGGTGTAAACATCGATATGGGTAATGCTATGGTGGAAAAAATTAAACCCTTTATACGCGCGACAAAACGAGCGGGAGCAGATGCAGAAATTGGCGGGTTTGGTGGCCTTTTTGATTTAAAAGCAGCGGGTTTCACAGATCCTATCTTAGTCGCAGCCAATGATGGTGTGGGAACAAAACTAAAAATTGCCATTGAAGTGGGGCACCATAACACTGTAGGCATTGATCTGGTCGCTATGTGTGTCAATGATTTACTTGTACAAGGGGCAGAACCTCTTTTTTTTCTGGATTATTTTGCAACTGGAAAACTTGATCCTGAACAAGGTGCCGCAATCGTTTCTGGTATTGCAGAAGGATGTAAACAATCCGGTGCGGCTCTCATTGGAGGAGAAACTGCAGAAATGCCAGGAATGTATGCAGAAGGAGATTATGATCTAGCAGGTTTTGCTGTAGGCGCATGTGAACGCAGCATGCTGCTCCCTTCAAAAAACCTAACAGAAGGTGATATTATCTTAGGTTTAAGCGCCTCTGGAATTCATTCCAACGGCTTTTCACTTGTTCGACGAATCATTGAGCAAAATGATCTCAAATGGAATGACCCTGCCCCTTTTGATCCCTCAAATAACCTTGGTGTAGCGCTCCTGACACCAACACGCATTTATGTGAAATCGCTTCTTCCTATTATGCGAAAATACGAAGGAGTTAAAGCTCTAGCGCATATTACGGGTGGAGGTTTTCTCGAAAATATTCCACGTGTCATTCCCTCTTCTCTCTGCGCTGAAATTAATCTTTCTACCATCAATGTTCCCTCCGTCTTTTCATGGATTGCCAAACAAGGTAAAATAGAAGAAACAGAAATGTTACGGACATTCAATTGTGGTATTGGTATGATCATTATCGTGGGACAGCATACAGCTGAAGCAGTTACGCAAGCTCTTGAAAAAAATGGAGAGACTGTAACTCCCCTTGGCATTTTAACAAAACGCCAAGATCAAAATAAAGGAATACTTTATAGAGGAGTACTGCATTTATGAAAAAAAAAATCGTCGTTTTCATTTCTGGTAATGGGTCCAATATGGTCGCCCTTGCTCAAGCAAGTCAACAAAAGGGATATCCTGCTAAAATTGTCGCAGTTATTTGCGATAATCCACGTGCAAACGGTATTGAAAAAGCACAAAATCATAACTTACCTATTCATGTTGTTGATCGCAAAATCTACAAAACGAAAGAAGAGCATGAAGAAGATATTTTCACGATTTTAGATCAATATAAACCGGATTTTCTCTGCTTTGCGGGGTATATGCGCCTTATCTCATCACGTTTCGTAAAACTTTATGAGGGACGAATTTTAAACATTCACCCTTCTCTTTTACCTTCATTTAAAGGCTTAAATACGCATGAAAGAGTTTTACGAGCAGGTGTAAAAATCACAGGCTGCACTGTGCATCTTGTTACAGAAGATATGGATGCTGGAAAAATCCTTGCCCAAGCAGCCGTTCCAGTCTATCCTGATGATAGCACGGAGTGCTTAGCACAAAGAGTTCTTAAAGCAGAGCATAAACTCTACCCTGAAGCCTTAAAAGCATTTATTGAAGGAAAGAGCAAAAGTGTCGATACGCAACAACAGCTCTTATCCTTTTAAGGATATCAGAGGTTTGTAGTATTTTTCAACGTTTTACATGCAATTTATTCTCAGCGCCTATCATTAAAAACCTCTCATGTTGGCAGGATAAAGTCTATTTCTTCATAAATTTTTGCATAGAATACGTAATTTTTTTTATTATTTAAATTTCCAAATTGTTCTTGCTTATTTAAGTTTTCCGGATATTACCACGAGCTCTACTGAATCAAAATACTCTCGTATTTCCCTTAAAACATTTTAAAATACGCAATTTTTCTATTGCATTAATTTTTGCATCATGATGAAAGTGTTTCTTTAACTGTTAGAGCTAACTGTTTGAGTGTAAAAGGTTTAGATAAAAAACCAAAAACAGCATCTTGTGGAAGATTCTTAGCAAAAGCATCTTTTGCATATCCAGAGACGAAAAGAAATTTGATATCAGGATATTTTTTACGGACTTCCTTCAATAAAGTGGGCCCATCCATTTCTGGCATCACCACATCGGAAACAATAATATCAACAGCTCCTTTTTTTTCTTCAAGAACAGAAAGAGCTTCCACTCCACTTGCCGCCTCTAAAACCGTATATCCTCTCATTTGAAGAGCCCTTACCCCCCCCATTCTGACCGCATCCTCATCTTCAACCAATAAAACAGTAGCAGACCCTGTTAGATCTATATTTTTATCTTTCTCTTCATCTTTTTCAATCTTTTGAGAAACCTCTTTTATATCTGGGATATAACGGGGCAGAAAAATATGAAATGTTGCCCCTTCTCCTTCTTTACTTTCACAATAGATATACCCACCGCTTTGCTTGATAATTCCATAAACCATCGATAAACCAAGGCCTGTTCCTTTTCCAACTTCTTTTGTTGTAAAAAATGGCTCAAACATTTTTTCTTGTATAGCAGCAGATATCCCAGTCCCTGTATCTGAAATAGTCAATTGCACATATTCACCAATTACTAAACCCAGATGATTAAATTCAGCACTTTGTTGTTTTGTAATATTGTTTGTCGCAATCGTAACAATACCGCCATCAAACATGGCATCACGCGCATTAATAACCAAATTCATAACCACACGCTGAAAAGATGCCTGATCGACTTCAACGTTCCACAAATCTCTTCCATGGATAATTTTTAACTGAATATTATTCCCCAAAAGTGGTAAAATAAGATTGCGAATGTCTGATAAAAATTCTGTAAAATCAACCTCTTCAGGTCGAAGTGTTTGCTTTCTAGAAAAAGCGAGTAATTGCTGTACAAGAGCAGCAGCACGATTAGCATTATTTTTAATATTGATGAGATCAGCATGAGCAGGATCAGAACTACGATGCGTATTTAAAAGAAGATCACATGACATTAAAATTGCTGTTAAAACATTATTAAAATCATGAGCAATACCACCTGCCAATTGTCCAACAGCTTGCATCTTCTGGCTTTGCATTATTTTATCTTCAAGTGTTTTTTGTTCTGTTGTTTCAATGACAGAAATAATGACCAAATCTTGTAGCGCATCACCATGATAGGGTGGAACAGACATAACATGAAGACGTAAATGGCATTCTTCATTCTTTTCTAAAACAGTTTCCAAAGAAACAACGTAATTTTTATTAGTCGCAATTTTCTGAAAGGCACGCTCTAACTGCCCACAATCACGACGAGAAATAATATCATAAAAATTGATCGTTTTATCCCTACATTCGGTGAGTGATGAAAAAGCATTATTCATATGAACCAACTGCCCTTTCTGATCCACCACGGCTATTGCAAAAGGACTCGCATCAAAATATTCACCTAATATACGAGGTAATTTTAATTGATCATCCTCTTCTTTTTCTTTTTGTATTTGTTGTGGAATGATCACAATACGATAAATGGCTTCCTCCTCTAAGAGAGAAGAAGCAGAGATAAAACAATGAAATATTTTCTCACAAATCGTCTGTAGATTTAAACATAGTGAAAAACTATAGGGTAAAGAGTAACCTGAACTTTGATATCTGTTGATTTGCAAACAAATATCACTCCATGAGCTCTTAGCACCAACACTCTCAAATAATGGATCAAAATGATATTGACCAACCGAAAAATTTGCTAAATTAATTGAGAACCATTCGGCAAAAACCGCATTGGCATAAAGAAGAGTGCCTTGTGTATTAACTGATACAAAACCAACAGGAGCTTGATCTAAATGATTAATCGCCTCTTGAAGGTTAGAGAAAAAAACTTCTCGGTTTTGTTGTAAATGCGAAATATCGCTAATACGCCAAAGTAAAAGCTTTTTCTTCTGTTTTGTAATAGGTTGAACAGAAATATTATACCAAGCAGATTTTTTTTGTGTAGAATCGGTGAAAATTGGTTGCTCTACTCTTAACTCTTCTTGCGCTGAACGATTATTACAAGCCGCAACTTTTAAGCGATAGGAAAGTGCACCAGCTCCTGGAAGATCAGCAATAACCCTATAACAAGACCCTTCAGGCTTATAGGTCAGAATTTTTTGATAGTTTTGATTAGAATAATGAACAAAACCAGAAAGATCAGAGATTACAATTGCATCATCGCTCCTATTAAAGATGCTAAAGTCAAAATCTTCATGCAACCACAATGCACGGTATCTTAAAATTCCCATTCCACTTAAAACGAGTGTTGCAACACCGATAATTGCTAGAATCAAAAAAGATCCCAGCACCACCTTTTGCAAATAACTTTGTGGATAAAAAAAATCTAAAATGCCTACAATGAAAAAGAAAACTAAGATAAAAACAACACCTAAAATCACAACTCCCCGACGAACAGAAGACGAAGATGCTGATCTTTCATTATTTTCAAAACCTTTATCCATTCTCTTTGCCTTAGATTAGCTGTTTCTTATACCAAGAAACTTCCTTTATATTCATTGTTATAAAATATATACTATGATATCATCTTTTTAAGAAAGCTCACTTAATGTTAAAGAGTTTATTTCTGGTCTTTGAAGTAAATCTTTTAAGGGTATGTTTGTAAATTTATCTCAATAAAAAACGATAGTTTCCATACCAAAATGGGAGAAAAACCATGTATATCTGGTTATCAGACCAAATCGGTGTATCTGCTGCCAATATAACGATAAGTTTTTTGTTTTTTGTAATAACAATCACAGCTATTACCATAATTATCTTATTTTTACGCTATTTAAATACGAAAAAATTCAACATTAAGAGAAAAAAAAGTCTATCACGATTAGCATTATGTGAAGCAATTTCTATAGATCGAACACGCCGCCTTGTTTTAGTCCGTTGTGATAATAAAGAACACTTGCTTCTTATCGGCGGATTAACAGATGTGGTTGTAGAATCCGATATTACCAACATATCCAAAATACAAAAGAGAGAGATACACCCCTATCCCACTCCCCCCTTTACAGAGAGAAACGATACGCCAGATAAAGGCTCTTCTTCTTTTATCAATCAAGCAATAAAAGATTCAGCAATCACAGCTGAAATTGAAGGGAGGCAAGAACCATCTTTGTTTATTCCCACCCCTCCAAAATAAAATATACAATTTTATCACTACGAACTTCGTTTGTTTACGTTCTAATAACCTTTAATCATCACGATAAACTTTTTCACGCCGTTCGTGACGTTCTTGTGCTTCCAAAGACAAAACGGCAATCGGTCGCGCCTCAAGACGCTTTAAACTAATGGGGTCGCCAGTTTCTTCGCAAAAACCATATGTCCCATTATCAATTCTCTCCAAGGCGGCATCTATTTTTGAAATAAGTTTTCTCTGACGATCACGAGCACGTAATTCAATTGTACGATCAGTTTCACAAGATGCCCTATCGGTTAAATCGGGTTGAGCAACATTCTCTTCCTGCAAATTTTCCAAAGTCTCACGTGCTTCTTTTAAGATATCATTCTTCCAAGAAACCAATTTAGCACGAAAATACGCCTTTTGCCGCTCATTCATAAAAGGCTCATCTTCACTAGGGCGATATTGACCATCAATCTCTTCGCTCATGCAATAAAAAACCTCCACATCTGCTCTGTGGGGTCTATATATTGTGCAATACCCAACAGCACAAGAGTAAAATGTTTTTTCATAACAATCCACACATATATCTCTCTCAATACGCTTTTGGGTCTTGATATCTTTTTTGATTTCAAGTTGGACTCTTGGTCAAAGATCATCAAAAAATCATCTTTTCATGTATTGAGGAAGCTTAAAAAGAAGAGAATTCTCAAATATCAGAGCCATCTCTCTCCTCCTTCTTCAGCGCACTAAAATTTAAACGAAGCACCGATAAATCGTTTCACCAATGCAAAAAATAAAAATCTTTATAAAGGTAAAGTATGATATCCGCGATTCAAATACATCAAAGCATCTTTTCCGTGATTACGATTGATGGCAACAACTTCACCAACCAATACACAATGGGTTGCATGCTCATGCCAACAAATCAAACGACAATCAAAAGATGCTAAAGCATCTGAAAGACTAGGCGCTCCTGTCTGCAAAGTTCTCCATTGCGCAACATCAAAGCGCTCATTTTGTGGAACATTGCAACGCCCTGAAAAAATATCCGCTAATGGACGATGTTTTCCTGCCAAGCTATTAACACAAAAAATTCCATTCTCCATAAATACGTGATTCTTCAGATTATGACGCATGAGACAAACAAGAAGCGTTGGAGGATCATCTGATAAAGAACAGCATGCCGAAACCGTCACCCCGCGCTTTCCCTTAATGCCATCTGTTGTCACAATATGCACAGCACCTGCAAAATGGCTCATAGCATCTCGATATTCTTGTGAAGACGCGGTAATATTATGTTGAAGTTTAGGCACCAAACATGTTTTATGATTCGACATATCTTTCATTTATAAAACTTTAAAATTTCAAGCGATCTTTCTATAACAAAGATCTATAATACGTATTTTTCTGTTCCGTCATAACACAAAAGATATTTGTGTATACACAGCAACATGATAAAAACAGCCAATCAAGGAGATTTTTATGCCCCATTCTCTTCTCATTTCACCTTCACTCTTGGCTTCTGATTTTTCTAAACTTGGACAAGAAATATTAGATGTTGTTGATGCTGGTGCAGATTGGCTTCATCTTGATATTATGGATGGGCACTTTGTTCCTAACATCACCTTTGGCCCTGACGTCATCAAAGCTCTGCGTCCATTAACCAAAGCAATATTTGATGTCCACCTGATGATCAAACCTGTTGATCTTTATTTGGAAGCTTTTGCAAAAGCTGGCGCAGATATTATAACCATTCATGCTGAAGCAAGTCCCCATCTTCATCGTTCACTCCAAACAATCAAAGCAATGGGTAAAAAAGCAGGCATTGCACTCAATCCAAGCACCCCTGAACACGTCCTTGAATATTTGCTTGATCAATTGGATCTCATCCTCATTATGACCGTCAATCCTGGTTTTGGTGGGCAAAATTTTATCCCAGAAATAAAAGATAAAATTAAGCGCATTAAAAGCATGATTGCAAACCGCCCTATTGATCTTGAAGTTGATGGTGGAATCACCGTTGATACAATTGGAATAACTGCAAAAGCTGGTGCAAATGTATTTGTCGCAGGCTCTGCAATTTATAAAAATGGAAACAAAGAGCTTTACAAAACACGCATGAATGCATTGCGCCAAGCCGCAATCCTCGCACAACAAGGAAAAAAATGATGATCACACGTTATTCTCGCCCTGAAATGGTTACAATTTGGTCTCCTGAAACGAAATATCGTATTTGGTTTGAAATTGAAGCCCATGCCTGTGATGCCCTTGCTCAACTGGGGATTATTCCAAAAGAAGCTGCCAAGATCATTTGGGAAAAAGGAGCAGCCGCTGAATTTGATGTTAATCGTATTGATGAAATTGAAGCCATTACCAAACATGATGTTATTGCATTTCTAACCCATCTTGCTGAATTCATTGGACCAGAAGCACGTTTTATCCACCAAGGCATGACATCATCTGATGTTCTCGATACAACGCTAAGCATTCAATTGATGCGTGCGAGTGATATTTTGCTCAAGGATATAGACCAACTTCTTGAAGCCTTAAAAAGACGTGCTTTTGAACATAAAGAAACCATCACCATTGGGCGGAGTCACGGCATTCATGCTGAACCAACAACATTTGGAGTCAAATTCGCTCTCGCATACGCTGAGTTTTCCCGTTGTCGCAAACGTCTTCTTGCTGCACGTGAAGAAATTTCTACTTGCGCGATTTCAGGAGCAGTAGGAACTTTTGCCAATATCGATCCACGCGTTGAAGAACATGTCGCAAAAGCCTTGAGGATGCGTGCTGAACCCGTTTCCACTCAAGTCATACCACGGGATCGTCATGCCATGTTTTTTGCAACACTGGGTGTTATTGCGTCCTCTATTGAAAGGCTCGCGATAGAAATACGCCATTTACAGCGAACAGAAGTTCTCGAAGCAGAGGAATATTTCTCACCAGGGCAAAAAGGTTCATCGGCAATGCCTCATAAACGTAATCCAGTTTTAACAGAAAATTTAACGGGATTAGCCCGTATGGTCCGTGCATTTGCACTCCCTGCCATGGAAAATGTAGCACTTTGGCATGAACGTGATATTTCTCACTCATCTGTCGAGCGTTATATTGGTCCTGATGCAACGATTACACTTGATTTTGCTCTTTCTCGCCTCACATCTGTCATTGAAAATCTCATTGTCTATCCGGAAAACATGCAAAAAAATCTCAATAAATTTCGAGGTCTTGTTCATTCACAACGGGTACTTTTAGCACTCACACAAGCAGGAATCAGTCGTGAAGATTCGTATCGGATTGTACAACGAAATGCGATGAAGGTTTGGGAACAAGGAAAAGATTTTTTAGAAGAACTGCTCAATGACAAAGATGTTAGCAAAGCTTTAAGTGAAGCAGAGCTTCGAGAAAAATTTGATCTTTCTTACCACACCAAACATATCAATACGATTTTTAAACGTGTTTTTGAACAACAATTAACATAGAAAGCTCAAATCTATTCCATCTATGATCAAAAACCTATTGTAACAAAGAAAACAATTCATGAAAGCAAATCAACTCGATATTCTTATTGTTCCTGGCTACAAAGGATCTGGTCCTGATCATTGGCAAACACGTTGGGAAAAAAAACTGTCGACAGCCCGGCGTATAGAACAAGCCCATTGGTCAAAACCTGTTTGTGATGAGTGGGTTAATGAAGTTAAAACCGCCATCACAAAAGCTCAAAGGCCTGTTATGATTATTGCTCATTCACTAGGCGTTCCTACTGCACTTCATGCAACTGTACAAAATGCAGAAAAAATTTGTGGTGCTTTCTTTGTTGCGCCTCCAGATGTTGCCAATGAGAAAATACGTCCCAAACATTTAATGACATTTGGTCCCTATCATCGTCAAAAATTGCCTTTTCCTTCTATTGTCATAGCCAGCCGTAATGATGAATTTTGTCAATTTTCAGTCGCAGAAAAAATTGCCAATGACTGGGGCTCACTCTTTGTTGATGCTGGGTATTCTGGGCATATTAATGCAGAATCTGGGCACGGACCTTGGCCTGAAGGGCTTATGGTCCTCTCTCACTTTCTTGCAAAAATTTGACCTAAAAGAGGTAATCCTTTTTCTCATTGCCTCTGTCTCTCCACCTTTGGGTAGATGTATCATGACAAAAATTATAAAAGTATCATAGCAATATCATTGAGAATTTCTATCAATTAGGATAGTATCATCTACCAGTATTATTAAAACCTCTCAAAATAAATAGAGAATCGTAATGAATCGTCGCCACCGTATTTATGAAGGCAAGGCTAAAATTTTATATGAAGGACCTGAACCAGGGACTTATATTCAATTTTTTAAAGATGATGCCACAGCCTTTAATGCCAAAAAACATGAAATTATCGACGGAAAAGGGGTTTTAAACAACCGAATTTCGGAACATATCTTTAGCCATCTTGGACGTTTGGGCATCCCAACACATTTTATCAAACGCATAAATATGCGCGAACAGCTTATTAAAGCGGTGGAAATCATCCCATTGGAAGTTGTTGTTCGCAATGTTGCAGCAGGCTCTCTTGCTAAGCGTTTAGGACTAGAAGAAGGAGCCCCACTCCCGCAATCCATCATTGAGTTCTACTATAAAAATGATTCTCTTGATGATCCCATGGTGACAGAAGAACATATCACTGCTTTTGGGTGGGCTGTCCCACAAGAAATAGAAGATATTATGCAACTTTCAATTCGTATTAATGATTTTCTTTCTGGGCTTTTTGCCGGTGTCAACATCCAATTAATTGATTTTAAAATGGAATTTGGTCGTCTGTGGGAAGATGAAACAATGCGCATTGTTCTTGCCGATGAAATTTCACCTGATTCTGCACGACTATGGGATATGCAAACACGAGAAAAAATGGATAAAGATCGTTTTCGTCGTGATATGGGGGGGCTTATTAATGCCTATCAAGAGGTTGCCAAACGCCTTGGTATTATGAATGAGAATGAACCAATACGACCAAGTGGTCCCGTCTTGGTAAAGTAAAAAACTTCATCAAGGTAAAAAAAGGTAAAATAATTACCATCTTCTATAAATACACCTCTTCAAAGGAGAGGTTCTTTTGACGACAGGAAGCAAAAAATGAAAGCACGCATTACAGTTACTTTAAGAGAAAGCGTCCTTGATCCACAAGGAGAAGCTATTGTCGGTGCTTTAAAAAGTTTAGCTTTCGAAGGTATTCACTCCATTCGTCAAGGAAAAGTTTTTGATATTGTTCTTGATGATCAACCTTCTGAAACAGCAAAGAAAAAACTTGAACAGATGTGTGAAGAATTACTCGCAAATACTGTCATTGAAAATTATACTATTGAACTTCTTTAAGTGGAACACTCATGAAAACTGCCATCATTCAACTTCCTGGATTAAACCGTGACCGAGATATGATTGCAGCATTGCATCATATAACAGGAATTGAGCCACTCAAAATTTGGCAAACAGAGACAACAATTCCAGATGTAGATGTTATTATTATTCCTGGTGGTTTTTCTTATGGCGACTACTTAAGATGTGGTGCAATTGGAGCGCGAACCCCCGTCTTAAAAGCTATTCGTGAAAAAGCACAAGAAGGCATTACAATCATAGGTATTTGTAATGGATTTCAAATTTTGTTGGAAGCTGGATTGCTCCCTGGAACTTTAATGCGTAACGCTTCTTTAAAATTTGTTTGTCGTGAAATCAAACTCGAAGTCGTTAATGCCAGGACAAAATTTTCTCGATATTATTCTAAAGGACAAATTATTCGTTGTCCTGTTGCCCATCACGATGGAAATTACTTTGTTGACGATGAAACGTTAAAAAAAATGGAAGATAATGAACAGATTGTTTTTCGCTACGCAGAAAATACAAACCCTAACGGCTCAATAAAAAATATTGCTGGTATTGTTAATAAAGCCGGTAATATTCTTGGTATGATGCCCCATCCTGAAAACTTTATTGAACCCGCTCACGGAGGGATTGACGGTCGTTTGCTTTTTCAAAGTGCTTTAGAATTAACCAATGGATGATGCCACAAAAGGGGTTATCCTCTAAAAGCATAAAAATAAAAGTTTATATCATTTCTTAGGTTGTAAATTTATAAACAGAAGTTCTATACAAATAACAATGGATATTATTTTCTAAACATATAATTATTTAAGATTGTTTTTTGGTCTTGAAACCCAACCAACCAAACGAACAAAATTTCAGCTTAGGGTCTATGAATA
Source organism: Bartonella tribocorum CIP 105476 (assembly GCF_000196435.1). Taxonomy (NCBI): domain Bacteria; kingdom Pseudomonadati; phylum Pseudomonadota; class Alphaproteobacteria; order Hyphomicrobiales; family Bartonellaceae; genus Bartonella; species Bartonella tribocorum. Next base: position 1,440,777 of record NC_010161.1, read on the forward strand.
TTTTAATGATTAAACACGTAATTTTCTATAATCTAAGCTAGCTAGATTAAAAAAATTAAAATGCTAAATTTCGATTAATTTGACGGATAAATACTCATGAATCCTTGCAATAACATCACAATTACCCCAGAGATCATTGCACAACACGGACTAAAAGAGGATGAATACCAACGTATCCTAACGTTAATCGGGAGAGAGCCAACATTTACTGAATTGGGAATTTTTTCTGCAATGTGGAACGAACACTGTTCCTATAAATCCTCTAAAAAATGGCTCAAAACTCTTCCGACAGAAGGAAAGTGTGTCATTCAAGGGCCTGGTGAAAATGCTGGCGTTGTCGATATTGGTGAAGGACAATGCGTTGTTTTCAAAATGGAAAGTCATAATCATCCTTCTTATATTGAACCTTATCAAGGGGCGGCGACAGGTGTTGGTGGTATTTTGCGTGATGTCTTTACAATGGGCGCTCGTCCTGTTGCAGCGATGAATGCATTGCGTTTTGGTGCTCCTGATCACCCCCGAACACGCCATCTTGTTTCTGGTGTTGTTTCTGGAATAGGGGGGTACAGCAATTCTTTTGGTGTTCCAACGGTTGGTGGAGAAGTCAATTTTGATAAGCGTTATAATGGTAATATCCTCGTTAATGCTTTTGTCGCCGGTATTGCAAAGACAGACGCCCTTTTTTATTCTAAAGCACAAGGTATCGGACTTCCTGTTGTTTATCTTGGTGCAAAAACAGGGCGAGATGGTGTCGGTGGCGCAACAATGGCTTCTGCCGAATTTGATGATTCAATCAGTGAAAAACGCCCAACTGTTCAAGTCGGTGACCCTTTTACAGAAAAATGTCTCCTTGAAGCATGTTTAGAACTCATGGAACTTGGAGCGGTGGTTGCTATTCAAGACATGGGGGCTGCAGGTCTCACCTCTTCTGCCGTTGAAATGGGTGCAAAAGGAAATCTAGGAATACAACTTAATCTCGATACAGTTCCCGTTCGTGAAGAAAACATGACAGCCTATGAAATGATGCTTTCTGAAAGCCAAGAGCGTATGCTCATGGTCCTTAAACCAGAACTAGAAAAGCAAGCAGCAGCCATTTTTCATAAGTGGGGGCTCCATTTTTCCATTATTGGAAAAACAACCGATGACTTACGTTTCCGTGTATTTCATCAAGGAGAAGAAGTTGTTAATCTCCCCATCAAAGAACTTGGTGATGAAGCACCTGTTTATGACCGTCCTTGGAGCGAACCTGTAAAAAAAACGCTTCTGAAAGCAGAAGACGTCAAAAAAGTTGAGAATCTTGGTGATGCACTTCTGACCTTATTGAATTCTGCTGATCAAAGTTCACGGCGCTGGGTTTATGAACAATATGATACACTTATTCAAGGAAATAGCCTCATTTGTCCAGGAAGTGATGCAGGTGTTATCCGCATAAGCAATAAGAGTAAACGGGCTCTTGCTTTTTCTTCTGATGTAACACCACGCTATTGTGAAGCAGACCCTTATGAGGGAGGAAAACAGGCTGTCGCAGAATGCTGGCGAAATATTAGTACAACAGGTGCAACACCACTGGCTGCGACAGATAATCTCAATTTTGGCAACCCTGAAAAACCTGAAATTATGGGACAGCTGGTTTTTGCGATTAAAGGTATAGGAGAAGCTTGCAGAATCCTCGACTTTCCTATCGTTTCAGGCAATGTTTCTCTTTACAACGAAACAAATGGGGGTGCTATTCTTCCTACCCCTACAATTGCTGGTGTAGGCCTTCTGAGTGATTGGTCTAAAATGGTAACAATAAGTGGTATGCAAAATGGAGATCATATTATTTTAGTGGGAGATTGCGGTTCTCATTTAGGACAATCAATCTATGCACGTGACATTTTAAATATTGATGCAGGCGCCCCTCCCCCTGTGGATTTGCAACTTGAAAAAAGACATGGTCAATTTGTTCGAGATGTCATTCATAACGGTTTTGTTCATGCGGCTCATGACATTTCTGATGGGGGGCTAGCGATTGCACTTGCAGAAATGGTCATTAAAGCAGGTAAAGGAATCAAAGCGAAATTAAGCAATAAATCTCCCCACCATGCAGAACTTTTTGGAGAAGACCAAGGTCGTTATCTTCTAGCCGTCAAACCTGAAGCTCTCAATAATCTTAAAGAATATGCACAAACCCATGCCGTTTCTTTAACAGAGCTAGGTCAAGTTGAGGGAGATTCTCTTAACATAGATGGGATATTCACACTTTCAGTAGAAAGTCTTATACAAGCCTATGAGAACTGGTTTCCAAAATTTATGGGTGAAGAGTAAAAATTTATTCTTTCTCGTGAAACGGTTCTTACAAAAAATGAACAATATAGGAGAATAGTGATGGCAATGAGTGCCCATGCAATTGAAACGCTTATTCGTGAAGGTATTCCCAATGCTACTGTAACAATTCGTGATCTTGCTGGAGATGGAGAACATTATGCTGCAGAAGTTATTTCTGAAAGTTTTCGTGGTAAAACCCGCGTTCAGCAACATAAAATGGTCTATGATGCCCTTAAAGGCAATATGGGAAATGACCTTCATGCCTTAATGTTGCAAACAAGTATCCCAAAATAGTCTAAATTTTCTTCTTGCATTCATTCGTTCAATACGATTAAAACGAGTACGAACATAATTACACACTTATAAAAATCTGAAATATCGAGGGATAAAAATGACCACTGTTCATGATTTTATTGATAACGAGATTAAAACAAACGACGTTATTTTATTCATGAAAGGAACTCCTGAAGCTCCACAATGTGGTTTTTCAGGACAAGTCGTTCAAATCCTTGACTATTTGGGATTAAATTATAAAGGGATTAATATCTTAACTTCTGACGAACTGCGTCAAGGGATCAAAGAATACTCAAATTGGCCAACAATTCCACAGCTTTATGTCAAAGGTGAATTTATTGGAGGCTGTGATATTGTTAAAGAAATGTTTCAAAACAATGAGTTACAGGAACTTTTGAAAGAAAAGAATATTCCTTATAACCAATCATAGGTATCTTTCATTTTATTCAGACTCTTAAAAAGAGCTGTTTTCAGACGAAATTTTTATTTCAAGGATACCGTATGTCATATTCAGTTGATGAACAGACGCATAGTGATGCGATTAAGAGAAAAATTGGCTATAAAGAATTTGTTATTCTTATTGCTTCACTCATGGCCATTAACGCTATAGCTGTGGACATTATGTTGCCAGCTATGCCTAATATTTTGGAAGGCTTAAATGTTCTCAACGAGAATGATCAACATTATATCATTTCGAGTTATCTTATTAGCTATGGTATTGCTCAAATATTTTTCGGTCCAATAAGTGATCGATATGGGCGACGCAAACTTATACTTATTGGGCTTGCTTTTTATTCATTTACGGCGATTGGCTGTGCCTTTGTAAAGGATTTTTCTCTCCTGCTTATTTTGCGCGTTTTGCAAGGCATTGGAGGCGCATCTATGCGGGTCCTTACAGTTTCCGTCGTACGTGATCTCTACAGTGGTCGAAAAATGGCAGAGGTTATGTCTATTGTTATGATGGTTTTTCTTGTTGCACCTATGATTGGTCCCGCAACAGGACAGATCATTTTGCTTCTCGGACATTGGCAATTTATTTTTATTTTCATGGCAATGATTGGTTTCGGGCTAATGATTTGGATTCTATTCCGCTTTCCTGAAACACTTCATGAACAACGCCCTCTTTCTTTTTCTTCCATAAAACACAATTTATGGATTGTCGTTACAAACCGTACAACACTTTGCTATACACTCGCAACGTCCATCATTTTAGGCTGCATTTTTATTGCTGTTAATACATCACAACAAACCTATGAAGGAATTTATAACTTAGGCTTTTGGTTTCCGATAGCATTTGCCATCGGTGCCGCATTTCAAGCTTTTTCATCATTTATGAATTCTCAACTTGTCGGACGTCTTGGAATGCGACGGATTGCCCATACGATGCTTTTGCTCTTTTGCGCCACTTCATGTATTTGGTTTATTGGATCCATCCTAGCAGATGGCGTTATCCCTTTTCCTTTTTATATGACTCTATATTGTATATTAATGTTTACCTGCGGGGGCATTATGGCCAATTTCAATACACTCGCTCTAGAATCTTTGGGCGAAATTGCTGGTACCGCCTCTTCTGTATCGGGCTTTCTTCAAACATCTATCGGTGCAGGACTGAGCTTTTTTATTGCCCAACAATTTGACGAAACAACCATCCCAAACTCAGCAGGATTTTTCTTTCTAAGTCTCATTGCCATTGTTCTTGTCTTATGGGCTGAACGTGGTCATCTCTTTAGGCAATATCATCATAATCCTAACGAATAGATATTACTACGAACAAGGCTAATACACCTCTCTTGAACAAGAAAGGTATGCCTATCACAAAAACAGAATACCCCTACGATACTCTCTTGTGTTACATATTCATGTATAGGTTTTAAAAATACACTTCTCAAAACATAAAATCATTTCACGATAGTAGCCGTGGATAATATAATGGTAAAACAAATAAAATGTATAAAAACACTTCTATCATCCTCACACTTATGAAGTATGGAAGCCCATTGTATTTAAACTCCGTTCCCAATGTTACAAAAGCCCTTGGCACTTGAGATAGCTCAGCAAAGATATTTTTAATTTTTCTCTTCATAAATTTCTATCTACACCCCCCCTCTTTTGATGTAGCAAACAGATTATTTTGATTGTTTCAATATAAACAAGATTAAAATAAAAAAATCCATGAATATTATAACCCCTCTCATTTAAGATGAAATGATATTGAATTATCCTTATAAATCATTATGTTATCACATAATAAAAACACATAAGAAATTTTCTTTACGCTTTTATAAGCTTAGAATAAAAACGTTCTGTTATTTAATCGGTAAATTTGCCTGATTTTGGGAATCCTTTTGGAACCATACGCCCAACCCCCGCACGTATTCCCATCCATTCAATGAGATCATCAGCTTGACGGTTAAAGATTCGTTCAGCTGTATCTTGCCAACTTAAACCTTCTGATAAATTAAAAGTTTTAGCATCAACAATACCACCCTCTTTGTAACGTTGTAAACGAACCCCTTTACCACGATTCATTTCTGGTATTTGTTCAATAGAAAAAATAAGCATTTTGCGGTTTTCACCAACCACAGCAACATGATCACCATGAACCGGAGCACAAAGCTTTACCTTATCAGGAGATTTCACATTCATCACTTGTTTTCCTTTTCGTGTGTTGGCAATCACTTCTGCAGCAGGAACGATAAAGCCATTGCCCTGAGATGAAACCAAAAGCAATTTTTCTTCTGCATGATGCACAAAAGCTGTAAGAACATCATGCTCATCATCCATATCAACTAAAAGACGAATGGGTTCACCATGTCCCCTTCCTCCAGGCAAACTATTTGCACCAAGTGCGAAAAACTTTCCACCAGTACTTATTAGCACAATCTTGTCGGTCGTAAATGCCGGAAATGCTAACTTTAAACTGTCTCCTTCTTTAAAAGAAAGCGCTTTGTAATCGTTTAAATGTCCCTTCAAAGCACGCATCCACCCCTTTTCAGAAATAACAACAGTAACCGGTTCTTTTTCAATCATCGCTTGTTGAATATCGTCAAGATCATGTCTTGGCGCTTCTTCAAACGTCGTACGTCTTTTCCCTAAGAGCGTTTCAGGACCAAAAGTATTGCGAACTTTTTTAATTTCTTCGGAAACTATTTTCCATTGTTTTATAGGAGAGGCTAACAAATTCTGTAGTTTTTCTTTTTCAGCTTTAAGCGTTTCAAATTCCTTACGAATTTCAAATTCTTCAAGCTTCCGTAAAGAACGCAAGCGCATATTAAGAATAGCTTCAGCTTGATTTTCTGTTAATTCAAAACGATTAATCAACTTCCTTTTGGGTTCATCTTCTTCACGAATAATCTGTATAACCTCATCGAGATTCAAATAGGCAATAAGATACCCATGAAGAATCTCTAATCGGCAATCAATTTGATCAAGCCGATAATGAGAGCGTCGAATAAGTACTTCTTGACGATGTACAAGCCATTGCTGCAAACTTTCTCGCAGCGAGAGCACATTCGGTATTTTTCCCAAAGATAGAACATTAAGATTAAGAGGAAATCTTACTTCAAAATCAGTCAATTTAAAAAGGGATTCCATAAGAAGTTCAGGATCAACCGACCGATTTTTAGGAACAAGCACAATGCGGATATCTTCTGCTGATTCATCTTGAATATCCTCAAGCATTGGTAAGCGCCGCGCAAGCAACAATTCCGCAGTTTTTTCAATAAGACGTGACTTTTGAACTTGATAGGGAATTTCAGTCACAACAATCACGTAAGAACCACGACTACCAGTTTCCTGATGCCAACGTGAACGTAATCGAAAAAAACCCCGCCCTATACGATAAGATTCCTCAATACTCTCTTTAGGCTCAACCAAAATGCCACCGGTTGGAAAATCAGGTCCCAGCACAAATTGATTTAAATCCTCATCACGCGTATCAGGATGTGCAATCAAATGCAGCGCTGCATCACAGAGCTCAGCAACATTGTGGGGAGGAATAGATGTTGCCATACCAACAGCAATCCCTGAAGAACCATTGGCTAAAAGATTAGGGAAAGCACCTGGTAGAACAACAGGCTCTTCATCTTCTTCATTGTAGGTCAAACGAAAATCAATAGCATTTTCATTAATACCCTCAAGCAACAACGCAGCCACTTCAGTCATGCGTGCTTCCGTATAACGCATAGCCGCAGCATTATCACCATCAATATTACCAAAATTTCCTTGTCCATCAACCAACGGATAACGAACCGCAAAACTTTGAGCCAAGCGTACCAAAGCATCATAAATAGATGCATCCCCATGAGGATGAAATTTTCCCATGACATCACCGACAATCCGCGCACATTTTGCATAAGACTGTCCAGGATTCAGTTTGAGAAGGCGCATTGCATGAACAATCCGCCGATGGACAGGTTTCAATCCATCACGCACATCAGGCAATGCACGATGCGTAATCGTAGAAAGCGCATAAGCCAAATAGCGTTCCTGTAAAGCAGAACGTAACTCTATTGGCTCAATATGTTCTTTATCAAAAGGTAAATTCATTTTATCAGACATAATATTAGAACAAAAAATTCCCACAATAATAAAAAAATTATTGTGTAGGATTTACTTAATGAAAATTTTTATGAGTAAACTTTTTTATTAAAAGTCAACAACATAAAAATAAACATTGTAATTAGAACATGAACAGAAAATTATATCAATTTGAAAAATTTATACATGTTCTTTCCTCTTTTCCTAAACAATATATGAAAATATTTAATAGATTACCGAAAACTTCTTTCAATATCCTCTTTAAGAGGTAAAAAATAAAATAAACCAAAAGAAGTAGAAAATATTCGCATTGTTAAGGAAAGCGACAAACATTTTTATAAATAAATAAAAATCTAAAACACAATGCTATGATTAGTTGATACAACTAAGTAAAATGGAATCATGACATAATTTTTAAAAACGATGTGAAATAAATTTTTATAGTCTTTCCAAAAATAACAATTTCCCCGAAAATATATTTTGAATGCAAATTATTCTAAACGAAAACCTTATTGAAAACTTTGCCGAATTCAACGATATAATTTAACGGCTCACACCGAGCTCTTTCATCTTTTTGGCAATGATAAAAGCACGTTTCAAAAATCATTTTTTATTATGAAGATAAATTATAATAACAACTCAATCTAGTTTTTCTATGAAAAACTGAAAAAATATTCAAACCTTATATACTTCATGAGAAATCAATCACAATCATTTCCCTGCTTATCACAAAGAGGAGAGCGATGATCCAAACAAGGAATAAAAATACTGAATCCATTTGCATACTAGAAGGTAGAATGACAGCTTATGCTTTATTCAATAAAGATTGTGCTATACGATGTGTCTTTTATACCACTCATGAAGCTTTTAAATTATATCTTTCACCACGAGCGAAGCATCATAAAACAAATCGACTGTATTGAGAGATATTCTTTAGAAATAATGCCGCTCGAAGTTAACACAATAGCATTTTTTGCTTTTCTAAATCCACAACAACAAATATGCCCTTGAGAGACATTAAAACCTCACATTACAGAGAAAGGACGGTACAAATCCACAAATCAACTTTATGAACTATTTTTTTGAGTAGGAGCCATGCGGATTCCTAAATCCCGTAATTGTGTAGAAGAAACATCAGACGGGGCATTCATCAAAAGATCAAGAGCCTGTTGATTCATAGGAAATAAAGCAACTTCACGTAAATTTTTAACACCTTGCAACAGCATAATGATACGGTCAATTCCCGCGGCCATACCACCATGGGGTGGAGCCCCATAATGGAATGCACGATAAAGAGCACCAAAACGATCTTTCACAACTTTCTTAGAAAGCCCTACAAGTTCAAAAACTTTAAGCATCATTTCTGGTAAGTGATTACGAATTCCACCCGATGCAATCTCATAACCATTACAAACAAGATCATATTGAAAAGCCTTAAGCGTAAGAGGATCTTGACACTCAAGAGCATTTTCTCCCCCTTGAGGCATGGAAAAAGGATTATGTGCAAAATCAATCTTTTTCTCATCTTCATTCCATTCAAAAAATGGAAAATCAACAATCCACGCTAAAGAAAAACACTCTCTATCGACAAGGTCTAATTCCTCTCCTACGCGAGTACGGGCTGCTCCAGCAAAAGATGCAAATTTTTTTGGATCTCCAGCCACAAAAAAACAAGCATCACCATTTTCAAGTCCAAGTTGTATACGAAGCGCTTCAGTTCGCTGTTCACCAATATTTTTGGCGATAGGCCCTGCTCCTTCAAATTTTTCTTCTTCTTTGCGCCAGAAAATATAACCAAGCCCCGGTTGCCCCTCACCTTGTGCCCATACATTCATACGATCACAAAAAGCACGACTCCCACCCGTTTTAGCCGGAATAGCCCACACTTGTGCATTCTCATCATCCGCTAAAATTTGAGCAAAAACTTTGAAACCAGAGTTATAAAAATGCTGAGAAACATCTTCCATAATGATCGGATTACGCAGATCAGGTTTATCAGAACCGTATTTCTGTATTGCTTCATCATAAGAAATGCGAGGAAAGTTTTGTGTCACAGTTTTTCCATTAGCAAATTCTTCAAAAATAGAACGCATAATGGGTTCCATAGTTGCTAAAACATCTTCCTGCTCAACAAAACTCATTTCAACATCTAATTGATAAAATTCACCAGGAAGACGGTCGGCGCGTGGATCTTCATCTCTAAAACATGGCGCAATTTGAAAATAACGATCAAAGCCTGACATCATCAACAACTGTTTATATTGCTGTGGTGCTTGCGGTAATGCATAAAATTTTCCCTGATGAACACGACTTGGAACCAAAAAATCACGTGCACCTTCCGGCGATGAGGCTGTTAAAAGCGGCGTTGAAAATTCCGTAAAACCATTATTTTGCATAGCCCGTCTCATAGCCGCAATAATTTCAGTCCGACGCATGATATTTTTGTGCATAGTCTCCCGACGCAAATCAAGAAAACGATATTTTAATCGGATATCTTCTGGATAATCAGGCTCACCAAAAACCGGTAAAGGAAGCTCTTCAGATTTTGAAAGAATTTCTACCTCTTGTACAAAAATTTCAATCTCACCTGTTGGAAGCGTTGCATTAATAACCTCATCAGAACGAGCACATACCTCCCCATCCACACGAATAACCCATTCAGAACGCACTTTTTCAATAACTTTAAAAGCCGGCGAAGCAGGGTCCGCAACAATTTGTGTGATTCCAAAATGATCACGCAAGTCCACAAAAAGAATTCCTCCATGATCACGAACACGATGAACCCATCCCGAAAGACGAACTTTTGTTCCTACATCACATTTACGAAGAGCCGCGCAATGATGACTGCGATAACGGTGCATGTTTTTTGCCTTTGATTATAATATTCACATGCGCTACAAACGCTTTTTAAGTACCATTTGTCAAGATATGAGAATAAAAACGCGAAAATAAAGTCAATAAAAGACAAATTTAATATATCGAATTATAATAGAATGATGAATCTTATTACACAAACAACAGATCTTGAAATTGCACTGAACGCTTTACGTAACTCTGATTTTGTAACAGTCGATACTGAGTTTATCCGCGAAACAACTTTTTGGCCTCAACTGTGTTTAATCCAACTCGCATCACCAGACGTTACAGTTCTGATTGATCCCATAGCACCAGATATTGATTTACAACCATTTTTTGATCTTATGATCGATAAAAAAATTGTCAAAGTTTTTCACTCTGCCCGCCAAGATATTGAAACAATTTATTATCTTGGAGGCGTTATTCCTTCCCCTCTCTTCGACACACAAATAGCAGGATCAATTTGCGGATTTGGTGATTCGATCTCCTATGATCAAATTGTACAACACTGCACGGGGCATCATCTTGATAAATCCTCTCGCTTTACAGATTGGAGTTGTCGCCCCCTGTCTGAAAAACAACTGCTCTACGCCCTTGCCGATGTAACCTATTTAAGAGATGTTTACCTCCTCTTGAAAAAAAGGTTAGAAAAAAATCAACGGACTCATTGGATGGATGATGAAGTCACCATCCTCTTAAATCCTAAAACCTATGATATGCCGGAAGATGAAGCATGGAAAAAAGTGAAAGGAAAAGTTAAAAAACCGCGTGAACTTGCGGTATTACAAAAAATAGCTGCTTGGCGTGAACGTGAAGCACGAAAATACAATATGCCACGTCGCCATCTCATGAAAGATGAATGTCTTATAGAAATAGCAATCCAACAACCAAAAGATGAATCTGCGTTAAAACGGTTGCGCAGTCTTAATAAAAATTGGGATAAACGCTCAATTGCGCCATCATTAATCAAGGCTGTCCACGAAGGCTTAGAGGTCGATCTTTCTACTTTACCCCCTATTCCTAAACATAACCCACTCAACGATACAACAGCCGCTGCTATCGATCTACTCAAAGTATTACTAAAACTTGTTGCAAACGAAAACAGTATTGCCCCTAAAATTATTGCAACATCTAATGATTTAGAAAAAATCGCCAATGGAGGAATAAAGAAAAATATCCCCGCTATGAATGGTTGGCGCTATGAAATATTTGGTCAAAAAGCTGAACAACTGCTAAAGGGACAGATAGGATTTTACTTTAACGATGGGAAGATAAGCACAAAACAGCTTTAATTTACATTTCTCACATATTCTGAGATTTCCATAAGATCTTCTAAAAAGAAATTTATTTTATGTCAAAATGAGTAGAAAATTAAAAGAAAAAAATTTTGCAACGGCATCTTATTACATCAATTTTATTTGAAATAATGTAAAAGAACCTCTGAGTAAATTTAAAACATTTTCATTTTTAAAAATCCATTACACTACTATATCAATTGGTATGCGCTATAGAACAAAGCAAATAGGATAAATAAAGTCTGCGGCTGATAAATTTGAAAAATAGATAGCTTCTTATAAAAGTTTTTTAAAAAAATCTTATAATGAAAGCGCCTTAGCATAATAGAAAAGCACTGAAAGATGATGTATTATATCACCCTATTATAATAAAAAAATCCTTATCGAAATTGCAATCCAATCATTAAAAATGAACGAGCATAGAAACTAAAATATCTAACCTTTTAAAATATGAAACGCGAATAAATGAGAAAGAAAAATCAAGAAATTTCAAAAGAAAGAGGTTGTTTTATTAATTTTGATAACTTCTTTAATCGTCCAAGAGGACGTTCTCCCAATAATCCAGAATAATTCTTTGGGATCTGCAAAACAATATGATCTGCTTTTTTATGCCAAAATAAATGAGGTAAAATTCCTGCAACAGAAGCGCTAAACAGATGAGCAATACGCATTGTTTCACCAAGAATACGTGCTTTTTCAATGATATTTTGTGTTGCTAATTGAAAAATGGGAAGAGTTTCTTTATCAACCAGTAAACTGGTATTGCGAAAAAAAACAGCAAGCGCTGCATAAAGGCGCCCCTCATGAGAAATTCCTGGATAAGATCCTAATGCTATCTGATTGGCTGCTTCATTGCCTCGATAATCTGGATGTATACGCCAACCAATATCTGCAAGAAGACAAGCCGCTTGACGATAACGGCACTCATTTTCAGTTTCTGAAATTCCAAAAACTTCAAAGCTATTCTTCGTAAAATCAATAAGTTCTTCTGCTTGTTTTGGTGAACGTGCCCGTAAAATAGCCATTTCTGTGCACGCCGCAATGAGAGGGTCTGAAAGTTGTATCGCCTGCGGCAAGCGTGAATAAAGAAAACCTTCACGAACACCAGCACCAGAAAAAATGATCTTTTCAAACTCCATACACTGAATGAGTTCAATAAGGACAATTGCCCCATACGATAAAAGTTTCCGACGATTCTGTGAAACCGCCGCAATCCCTCTCATATTATCAATATTGCCGCTTGCTACAAGACGTAAAAAGTTCTCCATTTCAGCGGATTCAACTTCATAGCCATGCATAACAGGGAGCCGATAGTGTTTCATTGCCATATGGAGTTTTGCCAAATTACGCCATGTCCCCCCTACGGCATAAAAATTACGTGCCCTACCTTTACGCGTACGTGTAACAGAAGATTGATAAAATTGTTCATGTACAATTTTTGCAGCAACAGCACTATCATTATTTGACACATACTGTAGCCGTAAACCACCTAATGGAAGCGTTATCCCTTCACCGACATTAGAATGATCAATATCAATCAATTCGAGACTTCCACCCCCAAGATCCCCAGAAATACCCTTTGGTTGATAAAAAGTAGAAACAACCCCATAGGCTGAATACATAGCTTCTTCACTTCCTGAAAGAAGATATATTTTACTTTGTAAAATATCTTCAGCACTTTGAATAAATGCTACGCCATTTTTTGCATCTCGTGCTGCTGCCGTTGCTAAAGTATAGACTTCATCTGCTCCAATCTGTTGACAAAGCGTACGAAACCGTTTCAACGTTTGCAACGCCATTTTCATCGATTTTTCTTCTAAAAATCCCGTTTTTGCCACACCATGACCGAGACCACAAAGAATTTTTTCATTAAACAAAACCGTTGGTGAGCGAACAAGCCCCTCATAAATCACCAATCGAACAGAATTTGATCCAATATCAATAACAGCAACAGGCTTACGCCCTTTTAGCCGACCTTGAGCATCTCTATATGTCATTGGATTTCAGTCTTTATGCATTTCAGCTTGTTGCCGATACAATGCACCCAAGCGTGAAATGGAAGATTCAAAAGACTTACTTCTCCCCGCAAAACCTGTATTGGCCATAAAATACTCCTGCGCATTAAACGGGCTTTCACCCATCTGCGGTGTGATACGTCTCGATGTTCCATCCATAAGTATATCAAAGCTTTGTTGATTATCAATGAGATTAGCGGGCATAATTTGTAAAAGAATCTGCTGTCGCACCATTTTATTAAAAACTGGAACCAATATTTCAATACGGTAATCTAGATTACGAGGCATCATATCAGCAGAGCCTATATAAACAAGTGCATTTTCATTAGGCAAATCTTGCCCATTCCCAAAACAAAAAATACGACTATGTTCAAGAAAACGCCCTACAATTGATTTTACACGAATATTATCCGAAACTCTTGGAATACGAGGACGTAAACAACATATCCCTCGCACAACCAAATCAATCTGTACCCCTGCTTGGCTAGCACGATATAAAGCATCAATAATTTCAGGATCAACCAATGCATTCACTTTTATCCAAATAGCAGCAAACTGTCCTCGTTGTGCATGAGCAATTTCTCCTTCAATATGCTCTAAAATACGACCACGCAATGTTAAGGGCGAAAAAGCAATCTTCATTGTTTCATGTGGACGCTCATATTGCGCAATATAATTGAACAATAACGCAACATCATGAGCGATATCGTCATCCGTGGAAAAAAAAGAAAGATCCGTATAAGTTTTAGCGTTAACGGGATGATAGTTTCCTGTTCCAAGATGAACATAAGAACAAAGACGTTTTCCTTCACGTCTCACAACCAAAGACATCTTAGCATGTGTTTTTAAGGTAATAAAACCAAAAATAACTTGAACCCCAGCAGATTCAAGATCCCGTGCCCAGCGAATATTAGCTTCCTCATCAAAACGTGCTTTAAGTTCTACCAAAGCAGTCACAGACTTTCCTTGTTTAGCAGCTTCAATCAAAGCACGAACAATTGGGCTATCATTTGATGTACGATAAAGTGTTTGTTTGATTTCCACAACATCAGGATCGCAAGCAGCTTGACGTAAAAATTGGACAACAACATCAAATGTCTCATAAGGGTGATGAATCACGAAATCATTTTCACGAATAGCCGCAAAACAATCCCCATGATGTTTACGAATAGATTCCGGAACACGAGGAATATAAGGTATAAATTTGAGATCATCACGGGGAATAGAAACAATTTCTGAAACCATATTAAGTGCCAAAAATCCATCAAGAACATTAATACAGTTATCAGGAACAGCAAGACAATTTGCTATAAATTGGCGTAAATTCTCTGGCATTTTTGCGTCAAATTCAACGCGAATAACCTGCCCACGCCGCCGTCTTTTAAGAGCCTTTTCAAAAAAATGAACAAGATCCTCAGCTTCTTCTTCTACTTCAATATCGCTATCCCGAATCACTCTAAATGTACCAATTCCATTAACCTCATCGTAAGGAAACAAATATTTGATAAAAAGATAAATAACATCTTCAGATGCAATAAAACGAAAATGTTTGCCCTCCTGAGGAAGAAGAATAAAACGCCTCAAAAGCTTTGAAATGGGCAATAACACGGTACGTACATGTTGGTCTGCCTCTTCAGATAATTGAAGTGCCAAAGAAAGCCCTAAATTAGGGATAAAAGGAAAAGGGTGCGTAGAATCAACAGGTAAAGGTTTTAGAACAGGAAACATTTTATCAAGAAAATATTTTTCAAGCCATGATTTTTCGATTTCTGAAAGATCATCAGAACAAATAATTTCAATATTATTCTTTTTTAATTCATAACGTAAAACATTCAATTCCTGGAGTTGATGAGCCTGCAATTTTGAAATCTCAGTGAGCACAATATCAAATTGTTCCTGTGGGGTATACCCATCTGCACTGCACGTTGTAACATGAGCACGAATTTGAGCTGCAAGACCAGCAACACGAACCATAAAAAACTCATCAAGATTTGTTGCTGAAATCGAAAGAAATTGTAGCCGCTCTAATAAAGGATGTTTCGAATTAGCTGCTTCCATCAAAACACGATTATTAAATTGTAGCCATGAAAACTCTCGATTAATAAACCGTGCCGGATTTTCCATTGTTATATCCGATATAGAAATTTTATCTGCCACCCTCTGTTCCATATATTCTCATTAATATTCTTTTATACTTTCTAAAATCCTTGAAGAAACACCTCACATAATATTCTATAATATGTTATCATCCTCATAATACATCATGTCTAATTTTTATTATCATCTTTCCATTGAATATTTAAAAATACTTAGAAACAAGTTCCCTCTGCAAAGTGCTAAAAACATGACGATTATTCCATATAGCATAAAAGAAGAGCACTTTGTCTTAAAAAGCATCTTGCATTATGATAAGCATTATTACAAACTCGCACATATAAAATAGAAGAGCCTCATCACAGCTGATGAAATAATTTATTCTGGAGTTTGTACACCATGGCTGATCATAATATTCCCCATTTTCAAAATGATCTTGGATATAAAACAATCGAAATTGGTGTGAAAGAATTTATGTGCGTAGGCGCTACACAACCATTCGATCATCCTCATATCTTTATCGACATGGGAGCAGCCGATGAGAAAATCTGCCCTTATTGCTCAACCCTTTATCGTTATGTTTCCTCACTCTCGTACGACCAAACAAATCCCACAGGATGTTTATATCATCCAGATAAGTCACTATAATGCGTTTTCGGACTTTCTACCACTCTTTTAATTTTGCTTATTGAATATGAAATCATTTGTGGAGCAATCACCCATCATCGTTGGAGGAGGAATTGCGGGTTTAAGCACAGCTTTAGCGCTCGCTCATAAAGGAATTGCAAGCACCATTATCGAAAAGTATCAGAAACTTGAAACGATAGGTGCTGGCATTCAACTGACTCCAAATGCAACATCTATTCTCGCACACTGGAACCTTCTTAACAAACTCACTGAAGTCGCGACAATCCCACATTTTCTTGAGCTAAAAGATGGAATATCTTTAAAAATACGTCTACATGCTCATCTTATCAATCTCACAGAAAAACATTGGAAAGCCCCTTATATAACGATTCACCGCGCGGCTTTACAAAAAGTTTTATATGATGCAGTGATTGAAAATCCTCTGATTCAATACAAAGCAGGAGAAACGATTGTATCTTCTACCCAATCGGTAACCAGCATTGACATAACAACAATAAAAACAGATACAGTAACAAAACAACTTTATTCAACGCCTCTCCTGATCGGATGTGATGGCGTTTGGTCAACATTACGGCAACAATCTCCTTTTTATGAAAAAGCAAATTTTAGTGGCTTTATTGCTTGGCGTGCAACAACAACATGTGACAATCTTCCTCAAAACTTTTATTCTTCATTGCACAATATGAAAACAATCACAGCTTGGATGGGACCAAACAATCATCTTGTTATCTATCCCATTCAATCGTCAGAAAAAGTTGTAAATTTTGTCGCTATTACGCATGGAAAAAATCCCGAAGAAGGATGGGCCCATAAAGGAGATAAAGAAAAACTCAAATCTCTTTTTAAGGGTTGGAATTCAAAAATCTTACAAATCTTTGACCATATCGATGAATGGAAATATTGGCCACTCTTTCACATGAAACAAAATCGTTTTCTAGGCTTAGACAGACAAGTATTCGTTGGTGATTGTGCACATGCAGCTTTACCTTTTGCAGCGCAAGGTGCCGCTATGGCAATCGAAGATGCCGCCACGTTAGCAGAAGCACTTTCATTGAAAGATCTTTCATTAACCAAAGCTCTTTCGCTTTATGAAAAAACACGCACCCCCCGTATTGTAGAAGTAAAAAAACGCACGAATTTCAACAGATTAGCCTATCATGCAACAGGTCCCATAGCAATCGCCCGTAATCTTATGATGAAAATTCGTACACCTGAGAGCATTATGTCAAGTCTTAATTGGCTTTATAGGTATGATGCAATAAATTCAATAAAAAATCGTGATAAAAACTTATAAAATTCTTCCACTACTTTGAATATTATCAAGAAAAGAGATTTTTTGACAAAAGTCCATCATAATTTACTCAAATAAAAGCAGGACGTCTCGAAATCACCTATCTGGTTTTCAAAGCTCAACTTTCAACTTTTCCAAAAGCAAAAATCTCCCCAAATAGCCCCTATTTTTAACCTTGTTTTAACTCAATTCGACATCAACAACACCCTGAATTAATTTCATAGCATTTGCGACATGTGAATTGACCTTATATCGCTTTGGAAGTGCAATTTCGACTTCTCGCAAGCCATCTTCTTGAATTAAAATAAGGCCAACCTCTCCATTTCCCCCAAGATTTAAATTTTGTTCAATTTGTGGAAGCATATCAACTGTTTTTATAAAAAGACGCATCATTTTATGCTGCTGTAGTGCTTCATTTTCCAAAGACTGAATTGTCTCAATTCGCAAACTAGCCCCTTCAGAGCGATTTTCTGCGCTCACCGTAATAATAAAAGATTTTCCAGGTTCTAGCATTTCCTCATAATCCGAAAGAGCCTCAGAAAAGAGAATAGCCTCATACTGTCCACTTGTATCAGAAAAATGAATAATTCCCATTTTTTTACCAGATTTTGTTTTGCGCACATTTTTTGCCACAACGGTTCCAGCAAGCCGTGCAGCCGTTGCCCCCCCTTTAACGGCATTAGCAAAATGACTCCAAGTCTGAACACGTTTTTTGGCAAGAATAGTTTGATACTCATCCAATGGATGAGCAGAAAAGTAAAAACCTATAGCCTGAAATTCTCGATAAAGTTTCTCAGCCGGCAACCAAGGAGTCGTTTGAGATAAAATCAATGGCTCTTTTAATCCGCCTTCCATTCCAAATATATCAAACTGTCCGCTAGAATTGTTATCGAGAATACGAAGTGCCCGCGCATGAATAGTTCCAAGATTTGCTAATAAAATCTCACGTGCAATATTAAAACAATCAAAAGCGCCAGCACAAACTAAACTTTCCATCGCACGCTTATTAACAATACGAAGATCAACACGTGCACAAAAATCTTCCAGGTCCTTAAAAATCTTATTCCCCCGACAAGCGACAATATGATCAACAACCGTTTCTCCCACACCTTTTATGGCAGCAAGAGAATAATAAATACAGTGATCACCAACCTCAAAAACACGATGAGATGTTTGTATAGAAGGTGCAATAACCTCAATACCCAGCCTTAATGCCTCACGCCGAAAATCATTGAGCTTATCCGTATTCGTCATATCATGCGTCATTGAAGCAGCTAAAAATTCAACGGGATAATTGGCTTTCATATAAGCGGTTTGATAAGAAACAATTGCATAAGCAGCCGCATGCGATTTATTAAATCCGTAATCGGCAAATTTTGCTAAAAGATCAAAGATAATATCAGCTTGCTCTTTATCAACACCACCAGCAACAGCGCCATTGACAAAACGTGTACGCTGTTTTTGCATTTCTGCATGAATTTTTTTCCCCATAGCGCGCCGTAATAAATCGGCTTCCCCAAGTGAATAACCTGCAAGCACCTGAGCAATCTGCATCACCTGTTCTTGATACACAATAACACCTTGTGTTTCTTTAATCAGATGATCTATTTTAGGATGAATAGAAGCAATTTCCTCTTCCCCGTGTTTGCGTGCATTATAGGTTGGAATATTCTCCATGGGACCAGGACGGTAAAGCGCAACCAGCGCAATAATATCTTCAATACGGTCTGGCTTCATTCCAATCAGCGCCTTGCGCATACCAGAACTTTCCACCTGAAATACACCAACCGTTTCACCACGTGCCATCATAGCGTAGGTTACTTCATCATTCAGAGGGATATTTGACAAATCGATTTTGTCCCCTTGTCTAGCAACAAAATCAACGGCCATTTTCAAAACAGTAAGTGTTTTTAATCCAAGAAAATCAAATTTTACCAATCCTGCCTGTTCAACATATTTCATGTTAAATTGTGTAACAGGCATATCAGAACGAGGATCACGATACATCGGGACAAGTTCCCAAAGCGGACGATCTCCGATAACAATCCCAGCGGCATGCGTTGAAGCGTGACGATAAAGTCCCTCCAACTGAAGTGCTATATCTAATGCGCGTCCAACGACGGGATCTTTTTTCTTTTCCTCTTCAAATTTAGGCTCATCCTTAATAGCATCCGCTAATTCCACCTGACTTCCTGGTGTAGCAGGAATTAATTTTGTAAGATAATCCACCTGACGATAGGGAACTTCTAAAACACGTCCCACATCACGCAAAACGGCACGTGCCTGCAACTTACCAAAGGTAATAATTTGAGCAACTTGATCACGTCCATATTTTTTTTGAACATATTGAATAACTTCTTCACGCCGCTCTTGACAAAAGTCGATATCAAAATCCGGCATCGAAACACGATCTGGATTGAGAAAACGTTCAAAAAGAAGAGAAAAACGCAATGGATCAACATCAGTAATCGTCAATGCATAAGCAACAAGTGAACCCGCACCAGAACCCCGCCCTGGACCAACAGGAATATCATGAATCTTCGCCCATTTTATGAAATCTGAAACGATAAGAAAATATCCAGAAAATTGCATACGCGTAATAACTGAAACCTCATAATCAAGCCGCTGCTCATAATCTGCAATCGTATACCCTTCAGCCAATCCAATTGTTTCAAGCCGCATCTTCAAACCAGCTTTAGCTTGATTTAACAATTCACTATCTTCTGCTTCTAAAGTATTTTCTGAATGAGCAGATTGTTCTATAAAACGAGGCAATATCGGTTTTCGAAGAGGCGTGGCAATATGACAACGCAATGCAATTTCAACACTATTTTCTAAAGCTTCTGGAAGATCAGAAAACAGTGCAACCATTTCATCTTGTGACTTCAAGTAATGATCTGGCGTCACCCTTTTTCGATCTGGATTAGAGACGATTTGTCCTTCTGAAACAGCCATTAACGCATCATGCGCTTCATACCCTTCTCTCTTCAGAAAAAATGCTTCATTCGTTGCAACAAGAGGAATTTCATGTGCATAAGCCAATTCAATAAGCTCTGCTTCTACTCCTCGGTCATAAGAACCATGCCGTTGTAATTCTACATAAAGACGATCAGAAAAAATTTTTTTTAAATAAATTAAGCGTTCAACAGCGCGTTCTTTTTTTTCTTCTGACAAGGCAAGATTAATAGGTCCTCCCTTGCCGCCTGTTAAAGCGATTATGCCTTCACTGTGTTCTGATAACCAATCAGCTTTAATATGAGGAGGATCAGTATCACATTTATCAAGATAAGCACGGCTTACAAGACGAACCAAATGAGCATAACCGGTTTCGCTAGCAGCAAACAGAATAATAGAACAGAAATCAGAAGCATGACGTCCTTTAACCAAACGTGAATGATCATTTTCATCACAAAAATCAATGGCAAGCTGACAACCAATAATGGGTTGAACCCCATGAGAAAGGCAATACTGCGAAAATTCCAAAGCACCAAATAAATTATTGGTATCGGTAATAGCAATCGCTGGTGCCTGATCTGAAATCGCCTGTTGAATAATTTGGGGAATTTTTAAAGCTCCTTCGAGCAAAGAATAAGCTGAATGCACTCTCAAATGAATAAAGCGAGGAAGAGAATTTTTGTACTCTTGCATTTTATTTTTACCTTTGACCACTCTCACAATTCCTACTAAAAACTAAATGCCAAACAGTACCCCTTAAAAAAAATTAGGCGAGCATAACTTTAAAGCTATAAATTCATCGTCCCACATAGGACAAATATCCTAATTTTATTGATCTTTATAAGAAAGTTCTATCAAGAAAGTGCCTCTATTCACAGCAAATAAGCGCCTAAAATAAAAAGAAGCAAAATATACCATAAGCACTTTACATTTTTGCATTCTCTAGATTGTATTTCTCTTTAAGTATTCATTTTTCTTCCTAAAATGCAATGTGTTAATAAAACAATTCTCCCTTTATGACTTTATCCCCAAAAAGCTCTTCATAAAGGTCTAGAAAAAACAAAAAGAGCAGGTTAAATTTCCTCATGCCTCCAAGTCTTCTTACCCCTCTTTTTAATTCTATTCGAACCCTTTCTGGTATTACGCCTAAAGTCTATGGCTTACTGACAAAACTTTTAAATGTTAATCCTACACAACGTGAAGCAACCCTTATTGATCTTCTTCAATTAATGCCCCATTCCGTTATAGACCGTAGAATGCGCCCCAGCATTGATTGTGCAAAGGAAGGAGAGACTGTTACGCTCGAAATTGTTATTGATCAACACCAACCTCCCCCCCGTGGTCATAACAAAATCCCCTATCGTGTTATTGCTCATAATCAAACAGGAAAAATAAATTTAGTCTTTTTTCATGCGCAACCTCTTTGGCTCAAAAAACAACTCCCCGAAGGAAAAAAAGTCATTGTATCAGGAAAAGTTGAATGGTTTAATGGGCTACTTTCAATGGCACATCCCGACCATATTGCCCCAAGCGAACAATCAAATCAGATTCCTCTCATTGAACCTGTTTATCCCTCTACCGCCGGACTAGCTGCAAAGACATTAAGACGCGCCATACAACACGCTCTTGATTTTATTCCTCTCCTCCCAGAATGGATAGATGAAAATGTTAAAAAGCAGCAAAATTTTTCTTCCTTTTCTGTTGCTTTACGCCGTATCCATGCTCCCATTAATCCCGGTGATCTATCCTTAGAAAGTACAGCACGCAAACGTCTTGCCTATGATGAACTGCTCGCTTGTCAATTGGCGTTAGGCCTTGTGCGTTTGAAAACCAAATCTCTTGTTGGGGCTTCTCGACCATCAACAGGAATTTATACGAAAAAATTACTCAATGTTCTCCCCTTTCAACTCACAACAGGACAAATAAAAGCCGTAGAAGATATCGCCAATGATCTTGCTTCACCAGAACCGATGCTAAGACTGCTCCAGGGCGATGTAGGCGCAGGAAAAACAGTCGTGGCACTAATGGCAATGGCACAAATTGCTGAAAATTCAGGTCAATCAGCTTTAATGGCCCCCACAGAAGTGCTTGCTCGGCAACATTTTGCCACTATTGCCCCTCTTGCCGAAAAGATAGGCTTACAAACAACGCTTTTAACAGGACGAGAAAAAGGAAAGTTGCGGACAAATATCTTGAATGATATTTTATCAGGTCAAGTTTCTATTGTCATCGGGACCCATGCTCTTATACAAGACAGCGTTACGTATAACAATCTTGCCTTAACCATTATCGATGAACAACACCGTTTTGGTGTGCATCAACGTATTGCCCTTACAGAAAAAGGCGATAAACCGGATATGCTGGTTATGACTGCTACCCCTATTCCCCGCACACTTGTCTTAACAGCTTTTGGTGACATGGATGTCTCTAAAATTACAGAAAAACCAATAGGACGACAACCTATTACAACAGCAATGCTTTCTTTAAAACGTATCCATGAGCTTATAGAGCGAATCGCAATTGCACTAGACAAAGGAGAAAAACTCTATTGGATTTGTCCTTTAGTAGAGGAATCAAAAGCTCTTGATCTCACTTCAATTGAAAATCGCTTTGCGTTTCTCCATGAGCGCTTTGGAACACATGTTGGGATGATCCATGGCAAAATGTCTACAGCAGAAAAAGAAACCGCTATGGCATCTTTTAAATGCGGAAATACGCGTATTTTAGTTGCAACCACCGTCATTGAAGTGGGCGTGGATATTCCAGACGCTTCGATTATTATCATCGAACACGCAGAACATTTTGGCCTTTCACAATTGCACCAGTTACGTGGACGTGTAGGACGAGGCGATAAAAAATCTTCCTGCATTTTACTCTATAAAGAGCCACTCACCAAAACAGCAGCAACACGCCTGAATATTATCCGCAATACAGAAGACGGTTTTGAAATTGCTGAAGAAGACTGGCGCTTGCGAGGCGAAGGAGAACTTTTGGGCACAAAACAATCTGGGGTACCTGAATTTCATATAGCAAACCTTGCAGTTCACAGCGATCTTTTATCTATAGCAAGAAAAGATGCACGCCTATTTTTACAACGCGATCCTTATCTTTCTTCTGAGCAAGGACAAGCTTTACGGTTGCTTCTTTATCTTTTCCGACACGACGACGCTGCACGCCTCTTACGAGCAGGATAATTCTAGAAAAAATGTTTGATAAAAAATAAAAATACTTCTTCTATGCAAATAGGCTATTCTTTCTTGATATCACCCATAAATGATCTAACGCAATCCCTACTCTATTATGCTTCATGAAAGAATAACAAACCAACAGTAGCATCCTCTCTCCCAATCTGGATTACGCTTACATTAAAAGAGGAGAAGCATTTTGCGTTCTTGTTACTCTTATATTCACACAACTGATCCATTCTTTGATCGCTAAAGAAACATTTTTTATCCTGTCATCAAGGAGTTGGAATGAAAAATCCTGTCTTCGATATTCTCATGCAACAGAGAAAAATAGAAAACTAAACTATCATTATAAATCAATTTGTTACACTTGATTATTTTCGAAAAATTCAGAAATACACAATCTCTTTTTATTCAACCGTGACTGATTTTGCTAAATTACGCGGTTGATCGACATCGGTTCCTAATAAAACAGCCGTATGATAAGCGATTAACTGAATGGGGAGAGCATAAATAATAGGAGCAATAAATTCTGGAACAACGGGCAAAGTAATCGTTGATAAAGTCTTAAGACAAGCTACTTCTGCGCCTTTTGTATCGGTTATCAAAATAATACGACCATTGCGCGCGACCACTTCTTGCATATTAGAAAAAGTCTTTTCAAACCACCGATCATAAGGAGCCACAACAATAACGGGTATTGTCTCATCCACCAGCGCAATTGGCCCATGCTTCAACTCACCCGCAGCATAACCTTCAGCATGAATATAAGAAAGCTCTTTCAGTTTAAGGGCGCCCTCCAAAGCAATCGGATAAGAAGTTCCACGTCCCAGATAAAGAACACTTTTTGCATTCACCAAATCACGACAAAGAGATTCAATCTTGCCTTCTAATTTTAAAACCTCATTTAAAACACGGGGAACTTCTGCCAACTGTTGAACCAATTGCTGTTCCATTTGAACCGAGAGGTAGCCACGTTGTTTCGCAGCACTAAGGGCGAGTGAAGCAAGCGTTGCCAATTGACAAGTAAAAGCTTTTGTTGAAGCAACACCAATTTCCGGTCCGGCAAGTGTTGGAAGAATAAAATCAGCCTCTCTTGCCATTGTTGATTGCTCAACATTCACAATTGTTGCTGTTTTTACACCCCGCTCACGACAATAACGCAAAGAAGCCAATGTATCCGCTGTTTCACCAGATTGAGAAACAAACAGCGATAACACATCAGATGTTATAGGGGGCTCACGATAACGAAACTCCGAAGCAACATCATTATCAACACTTAAAGCGGCAAATTTCTCAAACCAATAGCGCGCAACTAAGGTTGAATAATAAGCCGTTCCACAACTCGCAAAAAGGAGACGATGAATATTTTTCCAATCAATCAAATTCTCAAAGGACCGAACGGTATAATTTCCAAGATCAAGATAATGCGCCAAATTATGAGAAATCACCTCAGGTTGTTCAAACATTTCCTTGTGCATAAAATGACGATGATTCCCCTTAGAAATCAATAAAGCTCCTTCAAGTAATGTTGTCACAGAACGTTTTACCGGTTGATTGTCTCCATCGTAAATTGTGACGCCTTCCCGTGTAAAAACAGCCCAATCCCCATCTTCCAAATAGCTAATATGATCAACGAATGGTGCCAAAGCAATAGCATCTGATCCCACAAAAAATTCATCTTTTCCATAACCAATTGCCAAGGGTGGACCAGAACGAGCCGCAATCATAAGATTATCTTCACCTTCGAAAATAAGAGCAAGTGCAAAAGCCCCCTGCAGCCTTTTCCAACTGGTACGCATGGCTTCTTGCGGAGAAAGACCACTTTTTAATGCACGCGTTATTAAATGCGCAATAACTTCCGTATCCGTCTCTGTTTCAAAGATATAACCATCCTCGATGAGTTCCTTTTGCAATTCTACAAAATTTTCAATAATACCATTATGAACAACCGCAAGCTTTTCAGTCACATGGGGATGCGCATTGCGTTCAACAGCAACGCCATGCGTCGCCCAACGGGTATGACCAATCCCTAAACTTCCCTCCAGAGGTGTTTTTTTTAATTTTTCTTCTAAATGAACAAGCTTCCCCTCAGCACGTACGCGATAAAGATGCCCATTATGGACTGTTGCCACCCCAGATGAATCATACCCTCTATATTCAAGACGTTTTAATCCCTCAACCAAAGAGGACGTAACGCACCTCTTTCCAAGAATTCCAATAATTCCACACATTAAAAAGCTCCAACCTACATCTTTAAGATTTAAATCTCATAAAACAATCCCACAGCCTTTATTTAAAACGATAAATAATAAAATAATTCAAACATGGCGTACGGCAATCTTTAAGAATAAATCTCCTATCCATGTTAGATCGGCACAAAACAAAGGAATAGACTGAAAATGATCATTTTTTCTGTTTATTTTCTGACAAGTTTTTCTCTAACAAGCGCGCCCGAAATTTCGTTGCATAGCCCTCTTTTATAACCTGTCGTGCACGCCCGAAAGCCATACTGTTCATAGGAATATTTTCAGTAATAACACTCCCTGAAGCAACATAAGAGCCATCTCCTATCACCAATGGAGAAACAAGTGCCGTATTAGAGCCAACAAAAGCATGATCACCAATCACGGTTTTATATTTGTTAAATCCATCATAATTGCACGTAATCGTACCAGCTCCAATATTGGTATGTGCACCAATTTCGGCATCACCAATATAACTTAAATGATTGATTTTAGAAGATTCTCCTACCTTAGCCTGTTTGACTTCACAAAAATTTCCAACCTTCACGGATTTTGCCAACTCTGTACCAGGACGCAAACGTGCATAGGGACCAATCTGTGCATCTTGACCCACCACAGCTCCTTCGAGATAACTAAAAGCACGAATAACAGCACCAGATTGTACTTTCACGCCTAATCCAAAATAAACATTTGGTTCTATCACCACACCTGGTTCAATTTCTGTATCATAAGAAAAATAGACTGTTTCTGGTTTTAAGAGTGTAACACCCGATAACATTAAATCGCGTGCTTTACGTTTTTGCCACAAAGAATCAGCCCTCGATAGCTCAAGACAGTTGTTAATTCCTACAATATTTTCAAAAGGGACTTCAACAACACGCACATCTAATCCTTCACGCGAAGCAAGAGAAGCAATATCTGTTAAGTAATATTCTTTTTTCATATTGTTATTATCAACCTTCTCTAAAAGAGAAAGTGCATGTTTTCCACGCATAGCGAGTATTCCCCCATTACAAAAGGAAATCTTTTTTTCTTCCTCGCTCGCGTCTTTTTCTTCTACAATTGCGATCAATTGACCATTTTTCTCGAGAAGGCGCCCATAACCTGTTGGATCTTGAGTATGAAAGCCTGCAAAAACAACATCAGCTCCATCAGCAAGCTGTGCACGCATTTGATGCAATGATTCTTGCTGAATGAGAGGCGTATCCCCAAAAACAATGAGAATATCATCCACTCCCTTTTGCAAAGCGAAACGAGCCGATAAAACAGCGTGTGCCGTCCCTAAACGCTCTTTTTGTTCAAAAATCATCACATCTTTGACAAATGACTGAACAACGTGCGTAACCTCTTGACCACCACATCCCACAACGACAGCTACTTGCGAAGATTCTGCCAATTCTATTTGTTTTAGAACGTGGCATATAAGAGGCAATCCAGCAATTTTATGTAGTACCTTAGGCAGAGGCGATTTCATACGCGTCCCCTCTCCTGCAGAAAGAACAATAGACAGACAACTTCTAACCATAAAAACACATAAGACTAACGAGAAAATCCAAAAAAGTTCATAATATCGTGCCAACGAATATCTTCAACATAACTCAATGAAGGATAATGTTCTAAAAGCCAAAATGAAAGATCCTGCATAGAGCCTGTTAAAAATAAAATCCCTGTAAAAATAAGAAAAACACCAATAATTTTTTCAACTTTTCCTAAATGAATACGAAAAGCTGCTAAAAACCGCATAAAACTATTCGAAAATAAAGCTGCCAATACAAAAGGAATAGCAAGACCTAATGCATAAACTGCTAAGAGAATAGCTCCCTCACCCACAGTTTCTTTTGTTCCAGCAAGCGTTATAATAGGCCCTAAAATGGGACCTATACACGGTGTCCAACCAAAGGCAAAAGCTAAACCAATAACATAGGCCCCTAAAGGACCAGAAGATGTTTTACCCGTCTGAAAACGCGCTTCACGAAATAAAAAAGAGATCTTGAAAAGCCCTAAAAAGTTTAAACCAAAAATAATAATGATAATTCCAGCAGCCAATGCAAACCAATCACGATAATAACCAATGAACTTACCAATGGTACTTGCACTCGCACCTAAAGCAACAAAAATGGTGGTAAACCCGAGGACAAAAGCAATAACAGAAGACAATAAAGCCCACCGTATAAAGACTTTCTCATCACGTTTTTCTGAACGAAAGTCATCAATACCAATCCCTGCCATATAGCATAAATAAGGAGGAACTAATGGCAAAACACATGGCGACAAAAAAGAGAGTGCCCCAGCAAAAAACACACCAATTGTTGAAATTTCAATCAAAACGCACAAACCCCATCTTTCATTCACGGTTTAGTTCCATGAACAACGATCAATCTATATCTTCATCAATCCGTTGCATATTTTGTTCATTTGCCACCACACTTATATCTTCATCGTGACCAGAAACGACAGAAAAAACCTTTTGATAAATTTTATCTTTATTTTTAGCAATTGCAATATACTCTCCCTCTGCTAACACGAGTGAAACATAAGCACCAACTGTTTCATAAACGATATCACCAGAATCATTGGCCAGAGACCAACTTGTATCTGCAAGCGCTTCCCCTCCTTCTTGTCGTACCAGCTTCAAAACAATCTGAGCTGCCTGATGTTCAAGCGTAACCTCTGTCATTTTACCAGCCTCCACTTGAATATCCGAACGAGCCGTCGCATTAATGGAACCATAATGGGAAGCAACATGATAGCGGCCTGCTTTTAAACGCACAACAGATTGAGGCTTAACATTTGATAAAATCACCCCCGTATCATCATTTTCTTTTTCATCCTCATAAATCGTGAAACGGAGTTCCTTTTCATTGATGCTACCATTTGATAATGTCGCATTTAAAATAAGACCACCAGCCTCAAAGTGAAAGGTTTTCACAAGACTCTGCCCATTTTCTAGACGAACATGGCGCACAGCACTCATATGACCAAATGAGACATGAACAAGATAACTTCCTGGCTCTAAATCAAAACGTGCACTCCCCCCCTTATAGGTTGCCACTAAGGGTAATTTATTATCAATCCCTAGAATAGGGGCATATACCCGCCAGACAAGTCCTTTCTCAATATCTTGACGGCTATTTGTTAATCGAGCATTCAAAATGAGTTGTGCCTGAGATGCTAAATTCTCTTTTTCCTGCTCTTTTGACTTGATAATAAAACTCCGTGACTGTCCCTGCTGCTGGTCTACTTCTTCCTCACAAAAAGCACCATGGCTCCAGATCAATAAAGTGAGCACCGCGCAGAATCGCACACATCGGTGCATTATTTTTATAAGACTAGCCATTTTTATATTGTTGACCAACATGATATTTTTTTCAAGAAACAATATCGCAATGCCCCCACCCTCAAATTGAAAAACTTACACCACAACCACATGATGAAACAGCATTAGGATTATGAATTTGAAAAGACTGCTCCATAAG
Organism: Bartonella tribocorum CIP 105476; assembly: GCF_000196435.1. NCBI lineage: Bacteria > Pseudomonadati > Pseudomonadota > Alphaproteobacteria > Hyphomicrobiales > Bartonellaceae > Bartonella > Bartonella tribocorum. The sequence continues at coordinate 1,469,978 of NC_010161.1, forward strand.
ATCATCAACAAAATCAATCTCAGCGCCTTCCATGAAAGGAAGTGAGAGTGAATCAATAAGGACAGTTGCCCCATCTTTTTTGAGAACGAGATCATCTTCACACATTTCAGAAACCAATTCATATTTATAAGAAAAACCAGAACACCCACCGCCTTCAACAGAAATACGTAATGCGATTTTATCGGGTTCACGCAAAAGTATCTGTATAATTTGATTAGCAGCAGCATCTGAAATTTTCACATTCATTTTATATATCCTTGCATTAAGCCATCAAGAAAGAGTATCCTAATTATTATGTATCCTATTATTATAAAGAGAAGTTTATTCATCATAAACCACTCTCAATTTTAAGGTGATAATGGACAGCTTGCAATGGATATAGGCACGATCAACTTCAATTACCAATCTCGAGCCGTCTACAGTGCTCATCCGCAAACAAGCCGTGGTCGATTATTTCATGAAAAAATGAACACCGCACGCACACCTTTTCAACGAGATAGAGATCGTATTATCCATTCTAATGCATTTCGACGTCTTAAACATAAAACGCAAGTGTTTATTGCTGATGAAAGCGACCATTATCGTACCCGCCTCACCCATTCAATAGAGGTTTCTCAAATTGCACGAACATTAGCCCGTGCCCTGTATCTTGATGAAGATCTTACCGAAGCCATTGCCCTTGTTCATGACTTTGGACACACGCCCTTTGGCCATGCAGGAGAAGAGGCTCTTAATGAAGCCATGATGCAGTATGGTGGCTTTGACCATAATGCACAAGCCTTACGCATTGTTACAAAACTAGAACAGCGCTATGCAAATTTTGATGGACTGAACCTTACATGGGAAACCCTTGAAGGACTTGTAAAGCACAATGGTCCCCTTTTAGGTCCTTATGCGAAAAATAAAGAGGTTCCTAGCGATATTTTACAATACAATGCAAAGCAAGATCTTGCACTCGATTGTTTTGCAGGACTAGAAGCACAATGTGCTGCGATTGCAGATGATATCGCATACAATGCCCATGATATTGATGATGGTTTACGGTCGCAATTTTTAACACTCGATCAATTTGAACACGTTCCACTAACAGCAGCAATCTTAAAAGAGATAACAGATGAGCATCCCCAGCTCGACCAAGCACGATGCGGTTACACACTTGTACGAAGACAAATAACAACCATGATTGAAGATGTTCTCAAACAATCGCACGAAAACTTAGCACGCATTAAACCAACCAGCATAAACGATATTTACCAAGCAAAACAAACCATTGTTACCTTTTCACCGTCAATGACTGTTTACGAAAAAGAACTAAAAAACTTTTTATTTGAAAATCTTTATTACCATGAACAAATTCTTAGCCGTCGCAATGCAGCAAAATGTATTGTACAAAAATTATTCAATTGTTATTATGAAAATCCAGATACAATGCCTGAAAGTTGGTGCCAAAAAGCAGTGCACTTAAAAAATCAAGAGTTAGCACGTCTCATTGCGGACTTTCTTTCAGGCATGAGTGATCACTATGCTCTACGTGAATATCACCGCTTATTTGACCATACAAATCATTTCGTTTAATAGCTTTTAGCATCATCATGGAAGCTAAATATGAATATCTTTAAAAACTTCGAAAAGAAAATTAAGAAATCAATTGAATTATCTGATATAAAAGGAAAAAATGGAGAGGACCTAGATTTATCAAAAATCACCGTTGATCCCCCACGTGATTCCTCCCATGGTCATTTATCAACCAATGCTGCTATGGTGCTTGCAAAATCTATTGGGCTCAGTCCACGTGCACTTGCAGATAAAATCATAGAACTCCTTAAAAATGATATATCCATCGAAAATATTGACGTTGCCGGCCCTGGTTTTATCAACATCAAGCTTACAAAATTATTTTGGCAAGATGCTGTAAAATATATGCTTGAACTAGGGCTTTCTTATGGTCGTATCCCAATGGGACAAGGAAAACGCATCAATGTTGAATATGTCTCAGCAAATCCGACAGGCCCCATGCATGTAGGACACTGTCGCGGGGCCGTTGTTGGAGATGTTCTCTCCAATTTGCTGCAATTTGCGGGCTATAACATTACGAAAGAATATTATATCAATGATGCAGGTCAACAAATCGAAGTTCTCGCTCACTCTGTACTGTTACGCTATCGTGAAGCTCTTGGACAAAAAATTAATGAAATTCCAGAAGGACTCTATCCAGGAGAATACTTGATACCATTGGGTCAAGCGCTAGCTCAAGAGTTTGGTGATCAACTCCTCACCATGGATAGAGATGAAGCCTTATCCATCGTGAAAGAACGAGCGATTCATACCATGATGTCCATGATTCGCGAGGATTTAGCTGCCCTTAATATTTATCATGATATCTTTTTCTCTGAGCGAATGCTTTACGCAGATAATGCCCGTGCTATTCGTAACACCATTAACGACCTCACTTTAAATGGTTATATCTACAAAGGAAAACTCCCCCCTCCTAAAGGACAAAATATAGAAGATTGGGAACCAAGCGAGCAAACTTTGTTTCGTTCAACAAATGTTGGTGATGACCAAGACCGTGTTTTGATCAAATCTGATGGTTCTTACACCTATTTTGCTGCTGATGTTGCTTATTTTCGGGATAAATTTAATCGTCATTTTGATGAAATGATTTATATTCTAGGAGCAGACCATGCTGGCTATGTAAAGCGGCTAGAAGCCATGGCAAAAGCAATTTCTGGGAATAAAGCCAAATTAAGTGTTTTCTTATGTCAATTGGTAAAACTCTTTCGCAATGGTCAACCTGTACGCATGTCAAAAAGAGCAGGATCATTTGTCACTCTAAGAGACGTTGTCGAAGAAGTTGGTCGCGATCCAGTGCGTTTTATGATGCTATACCGCAAATGTGAAGCGCCTCTTGATTTTGATTTTGCAAAAGTAACAGAACAATCAAAAGATAACCCCATCTTTTACGTACAATATGCAAATGCACGGTGTCACTCAGTCTTTCGTCAAGCACAAGAAGTGCTTCATATTGAAAGTTTTTCAAATGACATCTTGATTACCTATCTTCATCGACTAATCGATGACAATGAAATATTATTAATACGCAAACTTTCTGAATATCCGCGTATCATTGAACAAGCCGTCGTTCATAAAGAGCCCCATCGATTAGCGTTTTATCTTTATGATCTTGCCTCCTGCTTTCACACCCATTGGAATAAAGGAAGTGAAAATCTCAATTTACGCTTTATTCAACCTCATGATAAAGAGTTATCCTTTGCAAGATTGGGATTGATACAAGCCGTTATCAATATTTTATCATCAGGACTTAGCATCATAGGAGTCGAAGCCCCAATAGAAATGCGTTGAAAAAGTTCTATAAATACATACAATGGATACTTTGTAGTAAACTTTTTCATGTATCCTTGCATGAGAGGGGGAAAATTTATAATTTTAATGTAACAGATCAAAATTAACCATTGATTGCACGCAATTGCAAATCATTATGTGAGAAAAGCTATGAGCGATAACGATCGCAAAAATCCGCACGAAACAAAACAAGACCATGAACCCCATGATCCTTTAGAAAGACTTACGCGCATTTTTAATCCGACCAAACAAAGCGGAAACCAAAATGAGCACGCCTCTTCAGAGACAGATCGTTCAGCATCTCATTCCAAAACATCATCCTATGATGATGATTTTGATTTGTCTTTTCTAGAAGAAGAATTTGAAAATCATTTAACACGCAGCTTACCTTTTGATGATCAAAAAAAGCAATGGAACTTGCATGCAACCAGCAACGCAACAGCTTCAGATATTGCACAAACTGATTCTTTCAACCATTCAAGACAAGATAATTTATCTGCAGAGAGATATTCCTCACTATCCAGTCATGATGAAGAACAAATTTTAGACGCACTTTCTCCATTACCAATCCCCAAAAATCAATTCCCTCAACAGAAAAAAACAGCAACAAGTTCTAATCCTTTTTTTGAAAAAAGTAATTCGATTCCACAATCAGAATCAGAAAATTTCTTTTTTGATGAATCTGAAAGACGCAAAAATAAGAGAGACGAGACAGAAACTGTTGAACAAACTAATCGTTTTTCGCAAACAATCTCACAACAGCCTGAGACTGCGAATATACAAAAAACTTATGATGACAATCAAAACTTCTATGATACTGCCATAAACCATCCCTATAAAATTCCAGCGGATCAAGAAAATTGGATCCCCAAAGATCATACGCCAAAAGATCATACGGATGTCTCCTCTTCTTCAAAAGCAAATGAAATTTTTCCATCTTCTAACCTTGTGCCAGAGAAACAAAACACGGAAAGAAATCAAATAACGAGTGATTACTCTTCTCCTCTGGATTCACCACACGTTGACAGACAATCTTATTTAAAGGAATCTTCACAAAAAGATTATACAACCCATTATCCTCATTTTTTTGAAGAAAACCCCTCTCAACAAGAAACCTATAGCGAAAAAATTCCAACGTATAATGAGGCTCAAACTCCATACATCCATAAGGATGAAAATATCTCTAACCCAAACAGAGAAATTTCATATAACCAAAATAATTTAGATGCATTTTTTCCCTCATCAGAACCTCTTAATATAAAACAAACAGATAGCTCTTTTGTCCATAACTATACACACAGAAATACTCCTCCTCCCAATGTTGATACTTATAAATTTTCAGAGGAAGTCGTAGAAAAAACGGGTCCTATTATGGTTCCAGAAGTCCCGTATGAAGCCCCAGAATATGATGTACCAAAAGATGGTTTGGAAGAAGAATTTGCAGATGTACTCAATGTAGGAAATGTTTCAAAAGATGATTTTTCTCAAAAACAACAGAAAAATGAAGCTTTCAATGAAATCTTTCATCAAACTATGCAGAGTTCAAAAGAAGAGATTTATATAAACTCTAAAGAACAAAATACTGACTATTTTTCTGCTGCCAATATGGAATCTAATTCTCCCTCTTTTAGTGAGAATTTACCCTACACAAGCTCAGATGAAATCCCCGCATATCCCTCAGCGCCTCCTCCCTTAAAAAATCCTATTTTGGGTAAAATTTTCACCAAAGGTATTTTTCTTCTTGTTTTAATAGCCGTTGGGTTTACTGGTTATTTTCATTTTTTTATGCCATCACAGAAAAATGAAAAAACGGTCATTATTCATGCTGATAATACACCTTTTAAATTCACACCAGAAACAACTGAAACAAAAAATGATGTTGCCCATAATTTAGATGTCTATAAACAAACGACTGGACAAAATGAGAAACAAGAAAATACACAACAATTTCTTATTGATAACTCTGAACAACCTGAAAATTTAGAGGGATTCAATCCAGAAGAATCTTCAAATATTTCATCATCTTCTTCAACCGAAGCTGATGTTGAAAATGTCGTCACACAAGCTATCAATCATACTATTCCAACGCGAGAAGTACAAACCGTTATTGTCAATCAAGATGGTACAGTGACGCTCGCTCCCGTGCATCAAACAGAGAGCAAACCTGCTGCTCAATCTGCAGAAACCATTGATCAAATTCCTGACGAATTTCAACAAACGCCCGTTGTTTCATCGCATGATTCCGATAGAAATGACCAAGAAAGTGATCATGATCTCAAAAATCATATTGATAAAATAATTGCCGAAAATAGTTCTGACGCAAGTATTGAAGAAAAATTTATTCCAATTCCTTCTCATGCAGAGAGAAATGCAGAAGTCGAAATGCACACCGCATCTCGCCCCACATCACCAAACGGATTTGCACCACAAAATTCAGAGGGTTATTATGTGCAACTAGCCTCTCAACCAACGCATGAGTTAGCGAGAGATTCTTTAAAAAAGATGAAATCCAAATTTGGATTTCTTATCGGTACCCGTCCTTTAAATATACAACCGGCTTTTATACCAGGGAAAGGAACCTATTACCGTGTTCGTATTCAAACGCAAGACCGAAATGAAGCCATAATCCTTTGTGACACCATTAAAAGTTCTGGTGGAACTTGCTTCATCACACGCTAAACCAATCATGCAACGGTTTTAACAATCGTTGCATGATTTATTTCAGAGCCATTTATGCAAAGCATTTAATGATTTATTGAAAACTTCAGAAATTAAAATTGTCTCAATCTTTTTTGCTTCTGTATTTACACTGACTTTATTCTTTAATTTGCGTTAATTTTTTCCTTATTTAAAAGATTATGTTTACAAAAAAATCACTGCGTACCCTTATAGGTATAAGGTACAGGAGGAGATGAATTTAAATCCTTTTGGGGCGTTGTTATAGTTTGGCTTGCTTCTGGAGTATTATAATGTGAACTATGTTCAGGAGATTTTGCAAAAAAAGATCCTAAAAAACCAAAAATAAACCAGATAATAACCAATGCAAGAAGAATAGCAAAAATACCCTTAGCGATTGAAACACGCTGTTCATGATCTTTTCTTTCTGAAGCTCTTTCTGCAGCCATACGTTCTTCATATGTGTGATAATTTTTATCAATCATAGTGAATTCCTTTTCTCAATTCCCTTATCTTTAATTTCTATAAAGTATACATATATGAAATTATTCAGATACTTATTTTGAGAAAACGACAATTACAAATAAAGGTTCCAGTTTACCTCATAAAGTCGGAAAAAAGAGCCGAAAATAGAATTAAAATATCTACCATAGCCTTTGAGTTCTGCAATAAAACATTGACACAAAGGATTTGCTAATAATAGAGTTGTAACCAAAATATCTCATTATTTTTATTTAATAAAAAATAAAACATTCTCAAAAGGTTTTTCTTATGAAATCTCCCATATCCTCACTTCCCTTTAAAATAGAAAAGCACCCATCACCTTTGTCAGAAGAAAAACGTGAAGAAGTTCTAAAAAGTCCCGGTTTTGGTCAATTTTTTACAGACCATATGTGTACTATTCAATGGACTGAAGATAAAGGCTGGCATAACGCCGTTATTTCTCAATACAAAGCTTTAGAAATTAATCCTGCAAGTACCGTCTTGCATTATGGACAGGAAGTTTTTGAAGGTTTAAAAGCATATCGTGCAAAAGATGGACGCATCTTGCTCTTCCGTCCTGATGCCAATGCACAGAGGTTTATAGAGTCAGCAAAACGGTTAGCCATGCCAGAATTACCAACAGATATTTTTCTGGATGCGGTTCATCAATTAGTAAAAGTTGATCAAAAATGGGTTTCTGATCATCCCAACGCTAGCCTCTATATCCGTCCATTTATGTTTGGCAATGAAAACTTTTTGGGCGTTCGCCCTTCTCAAGAATATCTTTTTTGTATCATAGCCTCTCCGGTTGAATCCTATTTCAAAGGAGAAGAAAAATCTGTCAGCGTCTGGATTGAAACAGAATATAGTCGTGCTGGCCCAGGAGGGACGGGTGCTGCCAAATGTGGTGGCAACTATGCAGCCAGCTTACTTGCACAAAAAATTGCAACCGAAAACGATTGTAGCCAAGTGCTCTTCCTTGATATGGTTGAACATAAATGGATTGAAGAACTTGGCGGTATGAATGTCTGCTTTATTATGGAAAATAATACACTCGTAACCCCTCCCCTTAATGGAACGATCCTTCCGGGAATAACACGTCATTCAATTTTACAATTGGCAAAACAAATGGGATTAACGATAGAAGAGCGTCCTTATTCTTTTGCAACGCTTCAAGAAGATGCAAAGAGTGGACATCTTAAAGAAGTCTTTGCTTGTGGTACAGCTGCTGTTGTCACAGCAATCGGCCGTTTCAGGTATAAAGGAGGAGAATTTATTATCGGAAATGAAACAGTTGGAGAAGTCACAAAGCAACTTCGGACACAATTAGTTGATCTTCAAAAAGGGAATATAGAAGATAAAAATGGCTGGGTGCATTCTGTCCAGCTCTCATCATAAAACGATATTCTCACATCTATAAACGCTTCCATGAATGCATTACCTTCATGGAAGCGTGCATATTCACTAAAAATCTCTTTATTTTTTAGTGGAACAAAAAAAGAAAAGATTAATCAAATTTTGAATGATCTCTATGCTGTGCTTTAATATTACGGATTGTACCCGTATGGGAACGCATCACAAGAGTTTCCGTTTGAATGTAGCGAGGCGTGAATTTAACACCAGAAAGCATATTACCATCTGTTACCCCTGTTGCTGCGAATAAAACATCACCCTTTGCCATTTCTTCCATTGTATAAACCTTATTGGGATCACTAATCCCCATCTTGGCTGCACGAGCAATTTTTTCTTCTGTATCAAGCAGCAAACGACCTTGCATCTGTCCCCCAATGCAGCGCAAAGCAGCAGAAGCTAAAACACCCTCTGGCGCTCCACCAATCCCCATATAAAGATCAATACCTGTTTCTTCTGAATCAGTTGTATCAATGACAGCTGCAACATCTCCATCACCAATCAAGCGAATTGATGCCCCTGTCGCTCGTACTTCATCAATCAATTTTTCATGACGAGGTCTCTCCATAATACAAACAGTAATCTGATTAACAGCCACTCCCTTAGCCTTTGCAAGAGCATGAATATTATCGGTAGGACAAGCATCTATATCCACCACTCCCTTTGGATAACCAGGACCAATAGCAATTTTGTTCATATAAACATCAGGAGCGTAAAGAAGGCTACCCTTTTCAGCAATTGCAACGACTGCCAAAGAATTAGCAAGATTTTTAGCACAAAGTGTCGTTCCCTCGAGTGGATCAAGTGCAATATCAATTGCCAACCCATTTTGAAGACCTACTTTTTCTCCAATATAGAGCATAGGCGCTTCATCCCGCTCACCTTCACCAATCACCACGGTACCCTCAATAGGCAATCGATTAAGTTCCCGCCGCATTGCATCGACAGCAGCTTGATCCGCAGCCTTTTCATCGCCACGTCCGCGCCAGCGCGCAGCAGCAACAGCAGCACGTTCAGTAACGCGTACCAATTCAAGTGTCAAAATACGATCAAGTCCATTTAAAATCTTCTGAGTTGTGGGCATATAAAAAATCCTACCGAATGAATACCAGAAAAAATATGAGTCCTTAAATTAAGCTCTAAAAATAAAGCGTTTGGCAAAAATAAAAACTTTTCACAAGAGATAAAAGTATTCAAGCTTGTCTTATCAAGATAAATTATCAATTCTCTGCCATACGTTCAATACGAATGAATTGAGATTTTGCAACAAGATGCCCATCTTTTTCAATTTCTGCAAGTGCCTGTCGGACATTCACTTCTGTTGTTTCATGCGTGATTAAAATAATCGTTTTTTCAATCTGATTTTCTACAAAAGGTCTTTGAACAATCGACTCTAATGAAATGTGATTATCAGCCATATGCCTTGCAACCGCGGCAAAAACACCAGCACGATCATGAACATTTAAACGAATAAAATAACCACCTGCATGATGTGAAATGCGTGCTTTTTTATGAGGAGAAAGTTCTAAAGCTGGACGTCTTAAAACAGGAGCATAGTGAAAACCAGAACGTGCTTTTGCGATATCAGCCAAATCACCAATAACGGCTGATGCCGTTGCCATTCCTCCAGCGCCAGGACCAGAAAACAGTAATTCGCCTAATAAATCACTTTGAATAGAAAGAGCATTGGTTACACCATTGATCTGTGCAATCATTGAGGATGTTGGGACCATTGTTGGATGAACGCGTTGTTCTATTCCAGAATCCGTTTTTAATGCAACCCCTAAAAGCTTAATTCGATACCCCAATTCATCAGCCGCTCGGATATCAATTTGCGAAATATTATGAATTCCTTCAACATAAACATCTTCTAACGAAACAGCTGTTCCAAATGCTAGGCTTGTCAACAAAGCTAATTTATGAGCCGTATCATTTCCCTCAATATCAAAAGTTGGATCTGCTTCAGCATAACCAAGTCTCTGTGCATCTGCTAAACAATCTTTAAATGAAAGACCCTCCGTAAACATACGTGTTAATATATAGTTACAGGTTCCATTGAGAATACCATAAATCCGCGATATGTGATTACTGACAAGTGATTCTCTCATCGCTTTAATAACAGGAATTCCTCCTGCAACAGCTGCTTCAAAATGAAGAAAGACACCTTTTTGCTCTGCAATTATAGCCAGCTCTACTCCATGTCGAGCAAGAAGAGCTTTATTGGCTGTCACAACATGATGTCCTGCCTCAAGTGCTTTCTTAACAGCGGTATACACCACATCTAATTCACCACCAATTAACTCTACAAAAACGTCAATCTCGTCGGAGGCAGCCATCTCTACAGATGAATCAAACCATCTTATATTACTGAGATCAATTCCACGATTACGTCCTTTATCGCGCGCACTAACAGCAACGACTTTGATGGATCGCCCACATTGGCAAGCTAAACTATTTGCTTTTTCATATAGAGCTTGAACAACTGAAGTCCCAACCGTACCAAGTCCCGCAATGCCAACTTTTAAAGCTTCTGCCATTATCCAACCACTGATCCCTATCTTTATCGCAAAACCGTTTAGATGATATGCCACTCAACACAAAGAATACTGATATCCATTAAGACAAAAGAAATCCTCTGCTCTCTTCACTTTACTTTTTTCTAATAGAATTATCCCCACTGATTCAAGTAAAATTCCTAAAAATACAAATATTTATTTTCTTCAAAGATTTCATGACCCTTATAAAAAATCTAATTCGGAATAAAAATCTGCAAAATTCATAAATACGAGTTAGCATAAAAAATTGCTTTGCTTAAAAAAATAAACAACTTTTTTAAAAATTACGTTCTATCAGCAAAGGATCAAAAAAATCTCTCTAAAAACAATCTGTAACACGCGAAAGAATATTGAAAACTTGGAAAGAAAACCCACACTTCTTTTCTAAATCAAATTAAACAAAAAACACTCTCTCATATGATACGTAAAGAGAATGGAAAAAATAAAGCAGATTAGTAAATAATACCACATTCTTTCTTACCATTATATAGCTTAAACTACCGTTCTTTAATGCAAAAATTCTTAACGCTCTCCTCTATCAAACAGAATTTTACATGAAAGTAAAAAACAAAAACGCATGTGTGTATAGCATAATTCCGAGACATTATAAGTATGGAGGATAAATTTGCAAAATTCGAATATTTTACCTCAATTTATTGCCTCTCCTTTGAAAAATAAACGAATTGCAATGCTTAAGAATCTCAAACAGCTCTTTACCTGCGCTGACTCATTTTCAAATAAAGAACTTTTAAATTTCTTACAGTCCTATAAAAGTAAAGTTGAGAAAAAACAATTTTTAAGATATTTCATAAAACCTTCCTCAATATTTTTAAATTTTATTATACAGACTTTCTTTTCGTAAAATTGAAAGAAATTTATGGCTTATGCTGCAAAAGAAAACTTTTGTGTGATTCGATTCGTACTATTTGTTAACTTTCTCATAAATAATGCGGCTTTCTACTTCATAAATTATACGATTTTGCTTTATGATAAGCTCAAATGAGTAGCCTCATTTTATAAAAGCTCTCTTAAGAAAGTTAAAGAATATTCACATGTGCTGCATGAGACAAAAATGAATAAAATATGCAAAAAACATCATTCACTAAATATGATGTTCGCACCAAAACTTTCTATCCATCATGATAACTCTATATTTTTTCTACAAAAAATCTTAGAAAATAAAATGATCCCAACAAGAAACACTCAAAAATCATTCAATAAAGCACACTTTTTTAAAAAAAAATGCCCCAGAGGGCTTGCGAAGTAAAAAGATCCTCTCTATAAGCCTCATCATTGGTTTGCGCCCATCGTCTAGCGGTTAGGACATCGCCCTTTCACGGCGGAAACAGGGGTTCGATTCCCCTTGGGCGTACCATGCTTTCTTTCCATCTATGTAATCTATTCATTTTATTTATGTTTTTAAAATGAGGGACTTCCAAATATAAAGTGAGGGAATAAGGTTTTCAAAGAAACCTCTTCGTAAAAAGGATGAAAGAATCATCCTGTGATTAATTTATTTGTTCCATTTCAAGGATAGCTTTTTGCTGTGCACAGTTAATAACAATAAAATAAATCAGAGAGCTCTAGCTTGTTATAAAGCAAATTTATAAACTGTATTCAGGCGTATATTGTTAATTTTTCAATTAAAACAAGCTACGTCTTTTATACATTTCTTTCAACCTTCAAAACTAAAATTGGCGCCCAAAGCAGCGCAGTTTAGATGAATCATTCCTCATTACAGGACCTTTGTATCATATTTAAATTTCTCTATAAACAAACAGTCCATAATTGTAGAAATAAATGACGATAAAAAAATAGAGGCTTCCTCACACAAGAAAACAACTCAAGAAACCATAATTTAGAAGATGATCAACTTATCAAAGAGTTAAATGAAAACTTTGATAATAAAAATACCCCTCTGTCCCCTAGTGATCTACTTACTTCATCGATTAAACAAACTTTTTATCAGTTATATAATGATTATAGGTTTGTAAACACATCACTTCTTTTCAAAAATTAAACTCTGCAATAAAATTTCACACTCCATTGATTATATATCCTAACATTCATATTTACATGCCTTTTTTCCCTTGTTTTTACTTTTCATTATAAGCCTGAAAGTGCTATAAAGTAATATCGCTTAAAAGAAAAAGGACTTCTAATGGCAAAGATCAAAGTAGAAAACCCCGTCGTTGAACTCGATGGGGATGAAATGACCCGTATCATCTGGAAATATATCAAAGATAAATTAATCCATCCTTATCTCGACATTGATCTCAAATATTATGATCTTTCCGTCGAAAACCGTGATGCAACCAATGATCAAGTAACGATCGATTCTGCCAATGCTATCAAAAAATATGGGGTTGGTATAAAGTGTGCCACCATCACACCTGATGAAGCACGTGTTAAAGAATTTAACCTAAAAAAAATGTGGAAATCACCCAATGGTACCATCCGCAATATTTTAGGAGGAGTCATTTTTCGCGAACCTATTATCTGTAAAAATGTCCCTCGCCTTGTTCCTAACTGGACAAGGCCTATTATTATCGGACGTCACGCTTTCGGTGATCAGTATAAGGCAACGGATTTTAAATTTCCAAGCAAAGGGAAATTAAGTATTAAATTTGTCGGTGATGATAATCAAGTTATTGAGCATGAAGTTTTTGATGCCCCAAGCGCGGGGGTTGCCATGGCGATGTATAACCTTGATGAGTCAATTCGTGATTTTGCCCGCGCATCTTTTAATTATGGACTCCAGCGGAATGTTCCGGTTTATCTTTCAACAAAAAATACCATTCTAAAAACTTACGATGGTCGTTTTAAAGATATCTTTCAAGAGATATTTGATACAGAATTCAAAGATGAATTTGAAAACCGTCAATTATCTTACGAACACCGCCTCATTGATGATATGGTTGCTTCTGCATTAAAGTGGTCCGGTGGATACGTATGGGCATGTAAAAACTATGATGGTGATGTTCAATCTGATATTGTAGCACAAGGCTTTGGTTCTCTTGGTCTTATGACTTCCGTTCTCATGACACCAGACGGCAAAATTGTTGAAGCAGAGGCCGCACACGGCACCGTAACACGCCATTATCGCCAGCATCAAAAAGGTGAGGAAACATCAACGAATTCCATTGCCTCTATTTTTGCATGGACACGTGGATTAGCGCACCGTGCTAAACTAGATAACAATGAGAAATTAAAAAACTTTGCCACAACATTGGAAGAAGTTTGTATTAAAACCGTCGAAGAAGGTTTTATGACTAAAGATCTCGCACTTTTGATTGGACCTAAACAAAAATGGCTTTCTACAACAGGTTTCCTCGATAAAATTGATGAAAATCTTAAAAAGGCAATGGATAATTAAGTTATTACTTAAATTAAAATTCAAAGCTCTATTTAGAGCTTTGAATTTCTCTTGGCAAATTTAAAGAAATGCTTTATAAGTAACGAAGAGGATAAGTTTTTATTAAATAGCAAAAATAGTGAAAAAACAAAGCTGGTCTGCGCTTTTAGTGGGTAAAAATGGTCTTTGCTTTTTGACGTTTATGGGCGGGGTGGTGTTGCATGCCACTAACGTTTATATTGTTATTACTATTTTGCCCTCTCTTATGAATCATATTGGGAGTGAAATATATTATTCTTGGGTGGCGACTGTCTTCATTACAGCTTCACTTGTGGGGACTTCACTTGCAACGAAAATATTAGGAAAATTAGGTCCTCGCAACGCTTATGTTATCTCTGGAGTTATCTTTACCCTAGGGACTTTTCTGTGCAGCATTTCTTCATCTATGCCATTATTTTTAATAGGACGATTTATTCAAGGATTTGGAAGTGGTTCTTTGTTATCCCTATCCTATTCCATGGTACGTATCGTTTTCAGTCCATCTTTATGGTCACACGCATTAAGTGTTATTTCCGGAATGTGGGGAATATCAACCTTATTAGGACCAGCGATTGGGGGGCTTTCTGTATATTATGGTCTATGGCAAGCATCTTTTTGGATCATTGGTGTATTAGCTATATTCTTCTCACTCATCGCCTTTAAATTTTTACCCAAAAAGAATGAAAACAATGTCCCAACATCCCCTCTCCCTCTTCTCCAACTTCTCACACTCACCTTATTGATTTTTATCATTTCTGTTGGAGGAGCTATGGAGTCGACTGTAGCTTGCCAGCGTGTTTTGTATATTTTGACACTATGTTTTGTACCAATTTATTTTCTTTTAGATGATTTTAAGAGGTTCTCAAAGGGTCTTCAAAGACCTTTCAAAGATTGTTTAAATCCCTTTAATAGATCTTTTTCTCTTCTCCTAAATATCACAATTGGTAATGATGAGTTCCTTTGCCGGAATCGCATTATTTGACAAATTACAGGAATAAATTGTTCTTACCTCTTTTATATGGAATTGACTGAAGGTTTTTCGAATCTCTGGCACATCATTGAGAGAGAGAAGAAACTTCCCCTTTAATTGTGCAAGCAGCATAGACATCGTCTGGTAATCCTCCCGCTTAAACAAGTCCTTGCCATAATAATCCTCAACACCAAAATAAGGTGGATCAAGATAAAACAAGGTATTTGGCCGGTCATAACGCACAATAAAATCAGACCAATCTAAATGTTCAATGATAACTCTCGCTAAACGGCGGTAAATAAGCTTTAATATACCTTCAAGTTTGAAGGGATTAAACCGTGCACACCGGTCTGTCTCAACTCTAAACGTACGCTCTGCTACTTTCCCACTAAAACTTAAACGCTGCAAATATAAAAACCGCAAAGCCCGTTCTAAATCCGTAAGCGTTTCTGGATTTTGTGTCTGTAAGCGTTCAAACGTCTCACGGCTGCTTATTTGAAACGCTAACAGTTCTATAAAAGGGTGATAATGGCGTTGTAACACCCGAAAAAAATTCACCACATCTCCTGAAAAATCATTGATAATTTCAGTTGATGGTATCAGTTTCCGTCTAAAGAATATTCCACCCATACCAACGAAAGGCTCGGCATAAATGCTATGTGGAATATCTTCAATGATTTTGACAATGGTTTTGGCTAATCTTCTTTTGCCCCCAATATAAGCAGCAGCTGGTGAAATAGGTTCAACAGATTTTAATTTTTCCTTATGAAGTATATCCATTATTTTTTAACACTCTTTCATCTATGTTAACCGTCTTCTCATTGCTTTAAGTGATAAGAAGTAGCTGTGATGTTAAGTTAAGTTGCATCGGACGGGGTTGTCGCAAAACTTTCTCCCGTTGCCTGGGTGACCAGCCCAGCCTCTATTTTTGTTCCTTTCCTTGATTTGGTGCCTCAAAGGTAATTTCTGTTGTGTAACCGCTTTGTTTTTCATAGCGGTGGGTGACGGTAGCGGCTTTCCATGACCCATTAATTTCTTTACGGAACCCTTGAAGCAGCAGCGGTTGATCCGCCATGATTTCAGGGCGTCCCGCAAGAGTTAAGGAGCCACTGCCTACAGCACGGCATAAGCGATCCGACTCGGAGGCAGCCGCCGCTTGTGCTTCTTCTTGACTTGGATAACAACTGCGCAGACGACGTACGGGACCAGTAAACCCTGTTTGATGCTTGACTTGGCATTGTTGCCCTTTTGCGCGATCAAAATAAGAAGTTTCGATGGTGCCGTATTGGGTGCGCGGCTCTAGGGTGAATTCCCAGCTGGAACAGTCATGCTTATGGATGTCGAGTGCTGGTAAATTATCCCCGCTTAAAAATAAAAACTTATGGTCTTTGATTAAAAAACGCGCCCGCATGCGGTCCGCAAGGCGGGTTAAAAAGTCAACCGCCGATTGATCGGTGCGCACCACATAAGGCAAGGTTTGTTTGGTAAATTGTGGACTGACCTTTGCTTGATAACCATGGCGTTTGGCAAGGGCCTCAACAATCTCAGCAATGGTTTTGTGGTCAAAATGTTCACTCGCCTGTTCTTTAAGTTCTTTGCGCATCGAGGCACTTTTGCCACAAAGGCGTAAAATCTCTCCATCACTGCCCCCAATACTCACCACCGACTCAACAACAAAACGCCCCATAAAGGCACGGATGCTGTTTTGATAGCCAAAGGTGACATGGAGTGCGCTGTTACTGGAGGGAATCTCTAAATCATTGCCACTATCATCAAACTCCGCTTCAAATGTATCGGCTTCATTGCCCACATGATCGGTAATGGTTGCCGTTAAAAGACGCTGGTAAAAAACCTCATGGACAAGATTCTCCCCCACCCTCACCTCAATAAAAGGATGTGTGCGCATTAATCCCATAGCCTTTTGACCACGCTGTTCTTTTCACATGATAAAAATTCAGGCAGAATGACCTTTAAGCCCCGCGGCAACAGAGCACCATACCCTGCAATACCTGGATTGGCTTGCAAAGTAGCTTCACAATAACCTTTGATCGCTCCAACTTGAGAACGGTCTCCTAATACAGCCATAGCATGTTGAAAGCAGATTAGATCAAGACTCATATCCTCTAGCTCTACCACGAGATGCTTTTCTGGTATCTTCATGGCGTTTCTCCTCCTTGGGAATATTGATCATATCCCTCTTGGTATTGTCCTTGCGGTTTTCCACCATCGAAAAACGGTAACAAGCTAATGGCATAGCGAATACGCCCCGATTGACCAGAGCGACTGATGTAATCATGGTCTTTCGTGACACTGGTGATCACTACAGATCCATGGAGAATGGCACTATAGCCGTTGTCACTCATCCAACGAATCATCTGAACGGGCTTGGCTGCACGAATGGTTCTGGTGATGGCATCTATCGCTACCCGGTCCCCAAACTCTTCTGGAAACAACACCCCGTGGATGGTTTTGGGATCATTGCCATAGCCGGTAAATTGCAAACCAGGAGCCTCACCAAAACGCTCTAAGCAAACCCAGGAGGCAGAGAACTCTTCCTCAAACGATTGGAAATTAAGCCAGTCTACATAAAAGAGATGTGGACCTAACATCAGCAAAGGATCTCTCATAGACGCCCTCCCATTGATTGTATCCCTTCCAGCACGTCATTTCTTTCGAAACGTATCATTGCATCTCTCCTACCATTGCGCCATCCTAGCACTTCATCCCTCCCCTCATTGTGTTCTTTCCAGCACGCTGTCTTGTCCCTTATTCTGTCGTCCTTATCATTCTGTGCCACCATGCAGCGCATTGGCGCGTGCCCGTTGCAAAGCATGAGCAACCGCACGACCGGTGGCCATGGGGTCACGCGCCCCATTAACATGCACTGTGACATTTTGATTGTGGGTGATGGGGGAACGGTCTTTGTCTCTTGGTTCTCTGGCAGATGAATTTACAGGAGAAGCCCCCGCAAATTGTACTATGGGTTGGATGGACGTTTTACCCCCCAAAAAACTTGGCAAAAACTCTCTTACATCAATCGACCCAATCCACCCCTTTATGCGGTGAGGTAAAGATTTACAATAATCCATCAATTGTGAGATGGACGACATAAAACCATCAACAATCCAACTCGCTAAATCTTCGCCGGCTTGTTCCATACCAGCCTTGGCACTCTCTGTGAGCTTTTCGCGGACAAAAAAACGCTTCAACCACCCCCAAAAATTAGAAAAGCTTTGTTTAACGCCCTCCCACAAACCAGCAAAGCTTTGAGAAACAGAGGAAAGTCCTTGTTTAAACTTTTGCCAATGGGAAGAGAGATCAAAAGCAGCAGCAATGATATTTTTCCATTTGGTGATGGTTGCCGTATCGGCACCAAAAAAGCGCATGACGGCTTCAAAGGCTTGGCCCCAAGCCCGTGTTATCCCCCGTGCAAAACCTTTGACAAAAGAAGAAAAACGATCCCAATATTTCCACAAAGCAAAACCAGAAGCCAATATGACAGCCACAACAGCAGCAATGAGAGCCCCTATTGGGGTAAAAATCCCCCCCACAACAGAGGCAATAGCTGCCCCAACCACTTCGATTACTGTCCCAATAAAGCCAAAAGAGGCAGAAAATGCCGCACCTGAAACGGCTATCCCCCGTAAAGCCCCCACAAGTAAAGTCATGGGGCGAAGAAGACGCAGCGCACTCCCACCAAGCCCTGCTGCCATTAAACCCAATGAGCGCCCTGAAGCGACTAATCCGCGCCAACTTGCCTTCAGCGTGCGGCTCACAACCCTCATCTTGATAAAAGAGCCCATCAATTGAAGAAGCCCAAGGCGGGTTCCCGCCATGGTAAAACGTACAACCCGCAAAGCAATATTAAAAGCCATCAGGGCGGCAATGGTTTTGATGATCACACCGGTTAAAACAGGGTGTTCATTAGCCCACGCCATCAAACCATTGACAAATCCCCCAACACTTTCCATGAGACTGTTGAGAGGAGGCAGGAGCACTTCACCAATGGTGATCCCTAAAGCCACAATACGGTTTTGCAACAGTTCAAATTGCCGCATGGCACCGGTTGCTTGTTTATCGGCTTCTTGTTCTACAGAGCCTTTAAAGACTTGTGGATCTTTCACATAATCTAAAGCTTGCCCTAACAATTGGGGGTTCCCCACCAATTTGGCAAAATCACCGGTAAACTCCCGCCCTGCAATGGCAATCAGAGAGCGCATCCCTTGTTCAGATTTGCCCAACACATTAAAAAAGCGCACCAAGGTACCGGTGGCATCTTTCTCCAAATCTTCCATGAATTTCTGGCGTGAGAGCCCAATATTGCTAAAGGCATCTTCAATATGTTTGCCTCCTGCTTGAATGCGCGCACTCATCGTATTAAAACCACGCGCCGCACTCTCTGGAACAATCCCAGCAGAAATCATCGCTGTACCAAATGCCGCGGTTTCGCGCGCTGTCAACTTAAACATAGTGGCTGCACCGGTGGCACGATTGGTAAAATCAGACACCTCACTGGCCTTTGCTGCCATGTGGTTAGAGAGATGGTTGATGGCATCCCCTAGATCTTCAATACCTTCCTGATTAAGCTTAAAGACATTGCGCAATTTGGCAAAGCGTTCCCCAATCTGATCCCCTGTCATATCAAAAGCAACAGCCGCTTTGGCCGCATAAATGCTAAAAGCCTCGAGATCTTGTTCACCAATGCCTGCTTGGCTAGCACTGGTCATCAATTCTAAGACTTCACGGGCAGCCAAAGGGATCTTTGTAGAGGTTTCCAAAGCAAAACGGCGCAATTCTTTTAAACGATCAAGGGGAGCATCCAGAACCTTTTCCAAGCCCTTCATTGATTGATCAAATTGCATGGCTTTATAAAGAGGGGCAATCAAGGTTGCGGTTTGCGCAATCGCCCCCACCATGCGCCCACGCGCATGGATAAAAGCATTTTCTGCATGGGCTGTGGCTTCCTTAAGATGCTCAGGGTCAAACCACCCTTTAAAATGTTTTCGTGTCTGGTTTTGGAAATGCGCAACATCTAAACTAAAGGCTCTTAAGTCTCGCTTGGCAGAAGCGATCCCCTCTTGCAGATGATTAACAAAACGCACAACAAGGGAAACATCCATGATTGCATCTTATCCTAACATTTGGCTTTCATATTCTTGTTGTTTAAGGCGCGCGAGTTCTTCTCGATAAGCAATCACATCAAGCCAATCCATCTGGTTAATCTCTGAAGGCGCCCAGTGATAATAAAGGGCTAGTTCTGCTCCAAATTGTCTGGCAGAGAGGATTGGCGTGTGGGAAAAAAAGCAAAAAATGCCTTCAACACTGCCATAATATCGATAACATCAAGACGATTAATGAGTTCAACAGATTCATGAGACATATCGGCTAAAAGCACGGCTATTCCTTCCATCGCCTCATGGGTAAGCAATGCCTCACAAACTTTAAGAATGAGCACATCATTGCTCAATGTTGTTTTATCCTCTTCTAAGCCAAGCAGAACAAGCTTTGCCAACTGCGGTCCAATCAACACGGCTAATTGGCGTGCTTGCTTGAAGTTTGGGCGATAAAAGGTCAATTTGTGCCGTGTCAATTCTTTGCCATCACTCTCCTTATAAACAAGGGGAACTTGGAGCTCTACATCAAGGCTGGTTTGTAAACTTGTCATGATCAATTCCTATAAATTGAGAATAGAGCGGCGCCGTTCACCAATCTCTTGTCCATTGCGCACAAGCCAACCGCCCCGTTTAAAAGAAAAGCGGTGTAAAACAGAACCATCCCAAAATTCCGTATAGTCCCAAATATTTTTGATCTCGCAATCATAGCCTGTGGCTTTTCCTGCCGTTAAGCCTTCGCTATCCACCTTGACCAACCGCCCTGTCACATCAATGGAATGTTCATGCTCGCGTCCATCTTCTTCAGACACCACATGTTTTTTGCCGGTAAATTTATGACGAAGACCAGGAGGACCACCAAAGATACCAATCACTTCAGGGGTGTGGCTGCGGATTTTCATTTGCAAATTTAATGCTTTGACACCAAGACCGCTCACATCAATTTGCATATCAGAGCCCCCTGGTTGATAGGTTTCTGTGATTTCTTCTAACGTAGGCAATTTGAGGGTTTCAAGATCAAGATGGAGATTGACATCATCATCAACAATCAGGGTAAAACCACGAACAATTCTTAAAGTCATATGTCACTCCTTGCTGCTTTGCGATACCCCTCTAGCGTATCACCAAAAGCATATGTCATTTTCTTTTGGATATCTTGCGCCAGCCGATTAAAGTAAGCACCATTGCGCCGGCTGCCAAAGCTTAAATCTTCGAGAGGGGGCACTTCTTCTGCATCAAATTCCACCCGCAATTTGCCAAGTTGTAAATTGCTGTTTGAATTTAAATCCCGATCAAACCAAACCCGCCCACCAAGCAGTGCACCGCGTGCAATCATATCATCAAGAAAGCTGGTCAAAGAGCGGGTAATGGCAATAACATGTTGACCGGTGAGATTCTCATCATTAGCCCAAGGGCGTAAATTGTTCATGATGGTTTTTTCCAGTGCCGCACGGGTGCGCACCACATTGACAAAACGCCAAAGCGGATCACTGGAGGTGGTATGATTGCCCCATAAAATGCGCCCATTGGAAGCTACTTCTCCCTGCCCATTTTGACTAAGGCGCGCGGGAATAAAGGTCGCAATATCGGCTTTATTGAGACGGTTTGCCTCATGATCAATTTCCCCATCAAAATAGCTAATGGGGCGTGCTGTCCCTAAAATACCATGCACATCTTGATTGGAGGGAGACCAGAAAACACCGCCCCTTTGCTTGTCACGTTTGATAAACATGGCGGCGGCAAAAGGACTTGCGGGTTTTATACTCACACCTCCCTCACGATTTGCCACCCGTACAAAGGGATCAATCAGATAACAAAAGCGTGAGGAAAAATCTGCACGATAGGCAAGGCTTTCTTGCGTATTTTTACCCCCCGTATCAAACACAGCAATGGCTTGTAGCTTTTCTGCCACCTGTTCCAAAGCATCTGCCACAGGGTTTTTGCCATTATCAAGGCGCCCTGCACTATAAGCTGGTGCAAGTAAAATTCCAGGTTCCACCCCCAAATGCCCCCGCGCATGAGCCAAGGCATGCACACCGGTCAAGTGAGTATTTGATCCCACCATTTCAGCTTGTGTCTCAGCAATGGTTGACTTTTCTTCCACCCGCACAAGGATCACTTGTGCCTCAATCCCTTGCGCGCGCACGGCATTGATAACATCAAGAGCTGTGCCCCGTGTCCCAAGCTTTTGGATTTTGTCTGTCTCATGGGTGAAGACCAACACGGGCTCGTTAAGGGGAAAAACTTGGTTGTCAGCATCAGGGGCTGTAACAACCGCCCCAAGGGCGGTTTGGCTAAACATCTCTAAGGGCCGAGAAGCTTGACCATCCTCAATGAGGCGGATACCATGATTAAATTCTATTGCCATTTTGCTCTCCAAATCAATGGAGAGACCATAACAACAAGAGCTCCCTTTCATAAGTCTGACACTGTCAGTCAAAAAAGCCCTTTAAAAGGGCTTTGAAAGAGATTTTAAAAACATATCAAGCATCATTACACTATTGTTTGAGTGTCTAAGCTTCTTCACCTTTTTCTTGTGATTTATGCCTAGGCTCTGCCATTGTGTCTTTATCCACCACGGGAGGAGAGAACACTCCGTCTTTGTAAGTCCAGCCGATTTGTGCTTCACTTGAGCGGATAGCTTCACCATCAAAGGCATGGACATAATTCTCAGATGCGACAATAATATTCGTTACTACACCATTTTCAACAACTGCATATTTCATGAAAAACTCCTATATAAAAAATCTCAACAATATTGCGCCATTTCCACCGTCACCACTGTTGTAATTTGCTGCATCCTTTCCAGGAAAATAACCGCCACCACCACCACCTGCATCAGCTTGGTTATGGCCACCTTTACCACCTTTACCACCTTTGTCACTTTCACCACCACAGCCACCATTACCATTATTAGATCCCCCGCCGCCGCCTCCACCTCCAAAAAGAGAACTTCCACCCGAGTAGCTTCCGCCATCTCCACCATCACCGCCAGAAAAAATAAAGTTTTTAATGCTTGTGTAACCTCCTCTTCCTCCTTTTCCTACTGTTTCGGTAACTCCACTACCATTAGAGCCTATACTCCCACCATTGGCGATGAGAACCCCTTCAATAATCGTGGCACCACCATTACCATTTTTACCACCACCACCAATTTGAATATTTTTTGCTTTTCTAAGCTGAGATCCTTTGATTTTAACGCGTACACATTGCCCTCCACCGCCTCCACCTCCACCATAATAGGTGTATGTGATACGACCGTTATAAGTAGTTTTTAACCGGACTCCAGTCCCTCCACTGCCTCCACCTCCCCATGCCCATATTTCTACCTCTGTGTCATCAGTGACATCTGCGGGAAATGGAAGTGTACCACTTTCTGTAATGAGAATTTCAACCGGTTTTTTGACTAATGAAGCTATTAATTTATCTATTTCTGATTTCGTATAAACAACATCACCATCCACTTTAAGCGGTCCTTTCAACGTGCTTCCCGTTGTGCTTAAACTTGTCACCGTTTCACCATTATGAATAAGGCTAAACGGCGAATTATCCAAAAGTTCTAAGCCACCACTCATGGTGACTTTGCTGGTAAATTTATTGTAATTTTTCCATTCATTTGGGCTTGTGAGGCGCCCATAACTTGTTAGATCTTGATTAATCTTAGCTCTAAAATCATCAAGCCCCACGATATCTTCGGTTTTATGCTGGTGCGCGCCTAACAGGGAGACAGCACTACCAAAGGTAAAATTGTTGTTGCTTGATTTATAGAGAACATAATTATTTGCTGCATCTTTTGCCCCCTCGATATCGCTTAAATCAGCAAATGAGAAAGTTTTATCGGCTGCCATCTTGCCATTGAGAGTGCTTTCTAGATCTGTGATTTCACTTATGGTATGCGTGTGTTGTAAAGGCGCTTTTTCGTCTATTTTTTCCTCAACAGCCACAAGCGCTTGATCAAGTTTATTGAGGTTTTCACGCAAAATAGGGAATTCAGAACTGATAAAACGCCCTTCTTGTGGCAATTCCATGTCGAGTTTTTTGGTTTTTGTCATCTCTTATTCTCCCATCATATGATGCCGGCGCCAAAATCACACACCATGGAACGCGCCGCCGGTCCACCGGTAAGGGTGAGTTTAAGGCGTGCTTGTTTGGCTGTTTTGTCACCACTAATAAATTTGCGCTCTGTCCAGAGAGGCTCCGATAACTGTTCTGTTTCATCGAGTTTCAAAGGGACAAACGCCCCATCATCCAGTTGCATCTCGAGGGTGAAAGAGGAACCGCCCGGCAAGAAGGTTTTGATATAGCTGGTCAATCTTGCCTTTTCCCCAAAGGCAAAAGCCCGCGTGATATAAGTTGCTGTTTTATGAATCTTTCCTGCAATCAACTGAACCGGGGCAAATAACACCGGAGAGAGTTTCTCTGTGCCTTTAAGAATGGCGCGAAGCTTGACCTTTTCACTGATATATTCGCTAAGGCTTAGCAATTGAAAGGGTAGCAGTTGGTAAACCGTGCCGTTGTTGCGTTCAATTTCAAAGATGACAGAGCAATCGCTTGAAGGCAATTCTACCGCTGCACGCACTTGCAAATCAGAACAATCCACAAGATCAAAGGTGCCTAAATCAACCATCTTTTCTGTTTGCCTGTAGCGTGCAGCCAACACCCGAAAGGCTAATGCTTCATCTTGATGGGCGCTCCAGCTTTGTGCATTGACAGAAGAAAAGCGCGGACCCGTCACATAGGGGTGGCTTGAGACATATCTTTGGCTGTCTTTATCAAAATCCCCAAGTTTAGCCAGTGATACGGAATGATCCGCATCATCGGTTTTAATGACAAAGGCGGTCAGACGGTCATCAGGGACGGTTAAGGGTACATCATAGCGTGCGCTAGCCCAGCCGGTTTTGGCACCCTTCATGGAATAAGATGTTTGGGCTTGAATATCAGCGGTCGGATAACCGTTTTCGGTGGTGACCAAATCAATCACCAGATCATGGGCTTGATTGCCTATTTTACAAAGATGGAAATCAATCCCCGTGATTTGCCGTGTTTCATCAGGGGTAAAGACTTGGGCTTGCGGGTCTACTTGTGTCCATATTTTCACCGTGGTGGTACGTCGCATCACCTTTACATCAATCACCCCTTGACCGGTAAAAAGCCCTGTTGCAACGGTGCCCCCTCTGCCTCGTGCAATCACATTCTTTGTACCAGCCGTAATATTCGCAGGAATGCTAAAGATGCCTTCAAGGGTGCCTTTGCTATCGGCAACAAGGCGGCTGTTGGGTAAGACATCCACACCATCAAAGGTAAGGCTTTCCAAGATTTCACCACGACCAAAGCCTTCAATCTTAAAATTCAGCTTAATTTGTCTTAAAAAATCGATTTGCTCTCGAGTCTCATTGATGAGGTCATCACGTACTTCCGTGTTACGGATAGTTCTCCCGCGATTCCATCCCATATTGAGTTGATTGGTGACACTTGAGAGCCAATCGGTGCGCTGTTCATGCCAAAAATCTGTTGCGGGGGTAAGGGAGACAGTCCCGGGGAGAGGTGCAAAATTTTGATAGGGGTTGATCTTTTCGCAAGCCGTAGTCAATTCTTGCGCAATGATCACTTCATTGGTCCAGTCAAGTGTGACAGGGGCGTTCAGGGGGGCAGTATAAAAGGTTGGATCAATGGCAAGCTGTAAAATGCCATGACCAATAGCCCCTGTTTGGGGAAACCCTTCATCGCGATAACTGTCATCGAGAAAAGGGTCTGCAAACATGCCTTTTTTGGCAACAGGCTCTTTAGAGTCAACATTGCTTTTAATGCGCTCTAATTGCATGAGGCGGTCAAGAGAGAGCACCCGTTGAAAATAACGCCACATCTCATCATAAGGGGCAACACGCGTGCCATCATTAGCCACTTGGGGGGTGCTAAGCCAATTGTTGGTAATGGTAGCAAGGGAGAGCACATCATCCGGGACACTGGGAGCCATGGGTTGGTCTGCCGAGACGCCTTTGATATAGACAACATTGCCTCCTGTGTTGAGACCAATACGGTCAATGCGGGGGAGTTTATAAGTGTAGCTTACAATGATATCACCTCCCTCAGCCCCTCCTGAGACGGTGATTTCCTGCGCTGTTACTTTATCCGCTTTTATGCTCGCGCGGTATCGATAGGTCACTTTATAACTACTGCCGGGGAGTGGTTCATCGCCCATGGGCGCCCAATCAATGGTGTCTCCGGTTTTTTTGAAATCCTTGCCTTCTTTAAATTCCTTGGTTCCTTGAACAATTTTGATAAAAGCGGTGATACTTTTGTCCGCCACCCCATCACGCCCGGAGGCAACTGCACCGCGAGTGATTGTCACGGTTTTTTCTTTCGTCAACAAAAGGGAATGAACAGCGGCAATGGGGGTATAATAGGTTTTAAAGGTAAAGCTTGTCTTGCCCTTTGGAGGTGCAAAAATATGGGTTTCACTAGGAACGGCACTTGTCGAAAAGTCCTCGAGTTCTTCATAGCGCAAAGCAGCCAAGCGCTTGCGTTTGAAACCATTGATATTGGCTTCTCCCTCTTGAATACTGAACACTTGCTTTTGTCCCTCTTGCCCCAAAGCTGTGACACGGCATCCCCCCACGATATAGTGTCCATGGGAGCGATCATACGTCGCAATGGCTTGCATAGCGGGTTCAAGTAATGAGGGGGATTTTTGATCAATCAAAACACCATCTTGCAAGATATAGACCGGAAAAAAAGTCCCTTTCTGGTCATCATCTTTGAGAGCCCAGACAAGTTTTGCGACCTCGCGTGCCGCACCTCCTTCTCCTTCTGCCAAGGACCCTGTAACTTGTCCTAACAGTTCTGGATCATCCTCATAGGTCACCCATTTCTTTTGCAACTTTACACCGATTTCCACGCGCCCCATCATGGAAATATTCGTGAGAACAGCATTTGAGACGGGAAAGATATCGCCTGCAATATAAATCTTACCCTCCGTTAAGGTAACGGTCTTTGTGTCTTTGTTGACAAAGGCATCTGCTCGTTCAACGCGGTCTCCTTCTTGTGCCACAAGGCGCCCCAAACGGTCATGACGCCCCCTGATGATGGTTTGCATTTCATTGAGTTCACCACCTTGAAGAAAAGAGCGCCTGCCATAAAACACCACGCTTTGTTGTTCATCTTTGCCGACCGATCTATCAATTGCAAAGGGTAGTCCGCTTTCATGTTTCATGTTAAAACCTCAATAAAATCTTGAATTGTTCGCGAACATCGGCACGCAAAGGAATATTAATGGGCGTTTTGAGTATCTCGACACCGCCATTGAGTTCATCAGGCTCCAACCAAAGCTTGCCAACCGCTATGTTTTCTGCGGGGGTAGCGTGAACGAGAATGGAAACAAAAGCTGCTTGTTTCCCGTCAACATCGTGAAAGTCTGTACGGGCAGCAAGAAACAACAGAGTGCCTGTTGGGGAGGGATTAAATCTGTTTCCGCAATGGTTGTAAACACCCTCTAAAACCTGTTCGACAGGCGCTACAGCATAGCATCTGCGATACCCAATCACACCATCTTGGCTGTCTCTTAACACGAGATAAAGCGTGCGACCATGAAACCACTCTGCCATAAGGATATCGCGTTCATGTTTTTTAACCGAACACCAAGGAAAATTTGCCAAATCCCAAGGGTAATCGATTTGGTTCCAGCTTAATTCCTCGTCAAAGTCATCAATCCAGTTGCCAATAAGCTTGCCTTCTTGTTTTGTGAGCGTGTGATTAATTTCTGTGGTGCGTCCAAAGGAAAACAGAGTGTCACGAGCTGTTAAGCGCACGCCACTTTCAAAATCCAGCATGCTGTCATCAAGGCGTGACATATCGCCTTCTATAGCTCCCACATCATAACCATAGGTCCCACGGCGAAAATCAGAGCGAAAGCTTTTGGAAAGGTCGACAATGGCTTCAATGGCTTCAAGGCTGCTTTGTTCAGGCAATTGATCAAAATCAAGTTGAAAGGAATTCCACCATGCACGCCCTGACCATGCGGGTGTAAAGTGTGCAGAAAGCTCTAACCATTGAAGTCCCAACTCAATGGCTGCAACAGAACCACGCAAGCGCTGCCATGCAAGCCCTTGGTCAATCAGATCATAAGAATTCGAGAAATAAGGCGTGAGTTCTTGTAAACCATATTCATCAATGAGAGAGGGCAACCAAGATGGAGGGCGCGTGATTAATTTGGCACGAGAAATATCTTCGAGTGCCCTTTTTACTTGAACATCAACAGCCATTGCATCAGCAAGGCAGCGTTCAAACAAGCTTGAATTTGGCGGCAATAACAACGAGACCATCAATAAGCGTGCCCCCGTAATGATAAGGCAATTTCCCCTAGTGCTATCGCCTCATGAGGGGCGACCAGAATATCCTTGCACGGTTGCGTTATCTCCACATGATGCACACCCTCAACCATCAGGCGACTGAGTATCCAACTTAAAGAGAGATCACGCCCTAGTCTCCATGTACGCGCCCACTCTTCTCTCAAATTCTGCTCTGCCTTTTCTAAAACAAGAAAACCTTCATGAGGCAACAACCAAAGATCAGCCGAAATATCGATCACCCGCTGCACGGCACTTTTGACCAAGAGAGTATCATTGGTCATTTTTACCTGTTCTTCATCAAGGGCTGCTTGCACCTTGGCAATCAAAGCCTCATCAGCCACCCCTGATGGGCTGTCACTAAAAAGCGCCACATGAATGAGCGGGCTTTTACCCTCACGATAAACAAAAGCATCTTTGACATGGATATCGCTGGAGAGGGCAAAATATTGGTAGCGGGGCACTGTGCCCCCTGTGGAATGCCCTTGCCTATTTAAGCGAATGCGGCGGCGAAACCGCGCATCATCTTCATCTAAAAGGCGCGTAACCCCATGAAAATCTCCCAAATGGTCTAAACTTGTCCCACGCGCAAATTCCAGTAAATTGTCTCGCGCTACTTCATTAATCCGTTGGCGCAACAGCAACTCTTCATAAGCAGCCGCTTGTAATTGTATGACCACGGGGTCATAAGCGGTCTTTTCCACATTATAGGGAATATGATGAGCTGCAAAAACATCCACCAAACGCGCAATCTTTTGCTCTAAAATTACTTCAACACAAAGCTCTTCAATAATTTGTGGCAGAGGGAGTTGTGAAAAGGGTAAATGTTCAAGCTCTGCCATAAAAAACCTCTAAAGGAAATTGCCTCTCTTGCCCATGGGACCAATCCCCCAAATGTCCATCGGGATAAAAAACACCCCTTAAAACAAAGTGGAATGTCCCCTCGCGCGTTGCTTTGGTCAGATCAATCCTTTGCAATGAGAACCCAGGCTCTCCGCATTCTGGATTATCGAGCGCGCAGGCAATGGCTTGATAAAGACGTAAGATTGTTGCAGGATCAGCATTGGCATCTTGGAATTCTCTGACATCACACCCATAATGGCGACGCAAAACCCGTGTTCCTATCCTTGTCATTAAACATTTATGGAGTGATTGTTGGCAATGATCCCAACCATATAAGAGAGAGCCATCCTTTTCGCTCACCCCACAACGCATGGTTTAAGCCCCTTTGCTTGTCTTTGTGGTAGAAACGGTTGGGGCCGCAGCAACAACGGGGGCTGTTTTTTCAGCAATCTGACCAAGAAGCAAAGGGTATTTTGCTGCCTCACCGCTTAAACGGATTTCTTCACCCTTGCCTGGTGAACGGTTGCCTGCAACAAAATCGGCATTGGTTAAAACAACATAAGTGTTCTCATGCATGATAAAACTCCTTTAAAGGGGGGAAGAGGTTGTGGAAGGACCGATTTTGACCCCGCCGTGTTTATGGCTTGCGCCAACAGAAATTTGATTGTGCTGCAAATCTTCTGCTTCAATCTGTACACTGCCCGTTAATGCAACACGGGTTGCTTGATGAGAAAGCACCAGACCTTGTGCACTCAAATGGATTTGGTTTTCTCCATGGGAGAGAATAAGTTCATCTTTTGTCATCCGCAAAGCGCCCCCCGCATAACAGAGCGCAAGCTCTTGCGGCGAGCGTGCGGGGTTAGGCATATCCTCACTATAGCTATCGCGTACAACCAGAGAGGCGGAGCCAATTTCACCATGGGGGTTCAACAACCGCACCGGATCACCAACATTGAAAGGCATATTGCTGGAAACAGCCCCCGCCGCTTCTTGTGCTTGCAGCCAAGGCGATAAAACCGCTTGTCCATTGGCACTCTCAGAGAAAAGTTTCACCCGCACCCTATGACCATCAACTTCTGCAACCCGCCCGATCATGTGTTGGTTGGCAAGACAGCGTTCAAGCGCATCAAGACGCTTCATAATTTGTCGAAAGGTATCGCTTAAGAGATGTGCATCATTCATGCCCCCACCTCATTGTCTAAATAAATCAACCCAGCTTTGAGTTGTCCCGCATCAGCAAAAATATCCTGTCCCAAATGATATAAATCTTGGTGCCATTCCACCACACTGATCGATACACCACGCTGCTTAATCGCCGCAGAGATAATGGGATCAATTGACACATCCCGCGGGGCACTTAAATGTGTCAATCCCCACAATTGTCCGCTATGGCATAAAACCGCGATAGCTTCTGCCAAAAGCCAACTTTGGATATCACGCTCTTTACCCGTGGTAATAATAAAAGCCCCTAAATGGAGATCCGCACTCTGCTGTCCAGACGCCACAGAAGTTAAGCGACTTTCTAAAACCGCAACACGCACAGCTGGTGCCACAAGCATTTGTGTTTCAAGCTCTTCTAAATTAAAGCGTCCAAATTGACAGGCACAATCGCGCACATCTGGCAAAGCGCGTTTAAGGCTCTTTATCACCGCCTCACGAAACGCATTAATACGCCCTGCTTGCTTGATCATTTGACTCACGAAAAGATCCTTCCCAACCAATCCTCTGCTGCTTTGACAATTTCCACTTTATTTTGCTCTGAAAGCCCCAAATAAGGGCGCGCCGGCATGGTCACTTGCGGCACACACACAAAACGCTGTGCTTTGCTGCTTTTCAGAAAAAAGCGAAGGGTTTTGCCATTTTTGGGGCGAATAACCCCACCCAATTGATGAATCCGCGCATAAACCAACCCACTCCCCACCATCACCTTTTCTGGTGAAGCTTTCATATCAATGGAGCGTGAGAGCGCCCCACTGGCAAAAAGAATGGAGGTACGGGCATGATTGTTTTTCCACTTTTCTCCTTGGGGAGAGGTTTTTTCACTTTGAATCCGCCGCCTTGTGCTCTCTTGAATGAGGCGTCCAACCCCTTGTGCTAAAGTCCCCATCGAGCTATCAGCTCCCTTTTGTAAAAAGGATAAGGCCGCTTCAAGCCCTGTCTCTTTAATCTCAATATGGGTTGAAACAGACATGTTACCTTCCCATCAAACGCGGTTTAGCAGTAAAAAAAGCCCCATCACGCACGGGACCATCTTCGCTCATAATTTTAGGCTCATCGCCCCCCAAACCCGCCTTGCCTTCCGCAATGCGTTTCAGCAAATCAACCGCCTGTTTGTAACGATCTTCAATGGTGGTGGTCAGTGCCGTATGGCGTATGGCTAAATTATAAACAGCAATATTGACACAAATCATGCTGAGAGCCGCCGGCTGTCCAACAATGGGGACACAGTAGCGATGAGACAAATGCACATCAATCTCACCACTTGCTTGGTTTAGAGCAAGGGCAATAGCTTGATCTAAAAGCACTGGATCAGAATTCTCATCATCAAAAGCACATAAGTCTTTTAAGAAATCATCACCCCAGAGCTCTTCAATCAATGTTTTGCTTGCATACGCCATCTTTTAAAGATTCCCTTAAACAACATCTTGCAGCAACACACCGGCATCTTTTGCAGCGACCAATTCACACACCCGTTCACCCACACGCACCCGTTTACCACCCGATAAACCAATATCTGGATCAGAGATCACCCCAGAGATACGCTCACCCAATTGAGCACTAAAGCCCCAGCTAATCACCGAACCATCCGCCTGTTGCTTGGTAGGATCAATATAAAGCAGAGCAATCTTATTGCCCCAAACGCGCGCCAATTGCGCCGTACGCCCTTTGCGAGCTAAATTCACTTGCGATTCACCAATGAGTAAACGATCGGGGTGTATTTCCATCAGATCAGCAAATTGCGCTTTGGTGACAAAACCATCAGCAGTACCACCCCCTTTAACGGCTTTGATGATTTTAGGGTGGCGTTTGAGTTTTGACCAAACAACTTTGCCCATCACAAGGGTGTTGGGCGTATAGATGAGACTTTTATCCATGGCCTCATCTAAAACAGCATAAGGGTCTGATTTCTCATAATCACTAAACTTATCCTCGCCTTTAAGCGTCATCACCCGCTCTGGCGCATAATTTTTATTGTCTTGCACAAGCGCTGCCACCCGCACTTCACGCCCCAATTCCAGCAAATTGGCAAGTCCTTCCACAGCTGTCTTTTCGGGGTTATAACGAGAGCGCTTTTCTGCCCGTGCGCGAGCTGCTGCCTCAATATCGGAATTGGGAATGAGATCATCAAGCCCGTAATCTTTGACACTGGCTTCCCGTTCAAAGGCAGAAAATTCTACCACATTCGGGCGTCCTTTTCGCCCAACCTCAAGTTCAGGAACGGTAAAATTTTCCGCTAGAGGAAACTCACTATATTTAAACACCTCACTTAAAACAGAAACGCGGGGCAAAACTTTATCGCCAATAAGAGAACCTGCTGGATTGCGATACCCAATAGCAATGGCGGTAAGTGTTGGATCAATGGGAAAAGGTCTATTCATTTTTAGCCTCGATTAATTAATTTTAAAAGAAATAACATCACCAGCAGAGCCATCACTCATGGCAATACCAATGGTGCGGTCTGCTGCTTCTGCCTTTATGGCGTGCCCTTTGGGGTCAGAGGTCAAAAAATCACCAAAGGAAACATTGCCCCCACAGATCACTTCGCCCCAGCCACATTGACCAACATCAAGCATCTCACCAGCCTTTGCACTCAAAGAGCCGGCAGTGCCTAATAATTTATCACCCTTTCCAGAAGCCGTTGCCACCATTCCCTCAGTTCGTGCTGCAACAATGCAATAAGGTGAAATTTCCCCAGCAGCGCGAAAAGATTTAATCAAAATCATCGTACTCATAATGGGCGCTCCTTTTGTTCACAAATATGATCGACCGCTTGGCTAATAGTGATGTCGAAGCCTTTTTTCTTCTGCTCTTCCTGATAATGACGTGCCGCAACAGCAACCTCTTCTGGCGCAAGCTTTGGTTCTTGTGCTAAGGCACACACTTCTAGAGGGCTTGTTGAGGCAAGCGCCGGCAATTTTTCTATCAAACTTTTAAAATGCTCCATCCCCCCTTCAAGGCTACAGAGCGCACGATATTCTGCGCGGGCTGCCGGCAAAATCTTGCCCTCTTCAATGGTCTTGTCTAAAAGACTCTCAATGGCACTGTTTTTTTGCTCTTCTTGCAAAAGCGCTAAATCTTCTCGCGCTTTTTTTAATTGGGTGCA
This sequence comes from Bartonella tribocorum CIP 105476, assembly GCF_000196435.1. Classification (NCBI taxonomy): domain Bacteria; kingdom Pseudomonadati; phylum Pseudomonadota; class Alphaproteobacteria; order Hyphomicrobiales; family Bartonellaceae; genus Bartonella; species Bartonella tribocorum. Next base: position 1,503,449 of record NC_010161.1, read on the forward strand.
AAGTTCCACGCGTTCCTTTTCGCGCGCTTTAAGCGTTGCTAAAACCTCATCCGCTTTAGCATCTTCTGCCAACGATAGTGCACTGGCAATGGCTGTCAAATCCATCATTTTCTCCGTCAAAGTTATAGGGGGTATTTTGGGCTGTTCACGGCTTAAAGCCGTCATCACAAGGGCTGGACGATTGACCAGTCCAGCACCGGCTAAATTTAAAATTTCACCTTTCTTGGAATGGCGAAACTCAGGCGAAAGATAGCGATATTCTCGAGCAATAATTTTTTTGGTAGCCATATCTGTCCATTTAACCCGTCCCCAAATCGCACCATCCCGCTCTGCTAATTCTTCAATCCAGCCGCTTGCCGGCGCTTCCAAGCCATTTCTCGCACGGTGATGTTGTCCATGCTCATAATCAATCACAAGCGGTCCTTTATTGGCTGCAAAGGCTTTTAAAATAGTTTGCGGATTATAATGCCATTGTCGTCCATCACGTGCCTTCACATGGGGCGCTTTGGGCAACAACTCTACCCACTCAGGCGCTTGGCTAATGGTGGCGTCTTCAAATGAAATGTCTTGGCATAAAACGTCTGGACAGAGATCTATTAACGCAGCATGAAATGTCTCATCATAAAATGTCTGGGCATCCCCATCTTTTTGATCTTCGTGAAATTCCTGTTCCATACATTGCCTATTGCTTTACAATTGTCATTGGCAATACAATGCATGAAACCGCTTCACCTTATAAGTCTGACAGTGTCAGTCAAAAGAGCATTTCTCAAAAAAGCACTCTTTTCCCTATTATTCTCCTTGTGAGAGAAACCCCCGTGCTAAACCATCCCATAAAATCGTTTTCAAAGGCACTTCAAAGGCGATAGAGCGCCGTTGTGAAGTGAGAGGTACAAATTATCACTCCACACAACAAAGCCTCTCTCAAGCCGTTTTTTTTTAAAGATTGCTTTTGAACGTTGAAACTGTTAGATTACCCACGAGGCGTGAGCCAGTTTTGCCAGGACGGTTTTACCGGATCTGCGAGGAGTTGACCGCCCTCCACGCCTTCCCGTTTTCCCCATCTCGACCCTTCTCCGCAAAGCCAACATGGTTTTTCTCAAAGTGCGTTTTTTTAAAGATTGCTTTTAAACTTTTAAACTGTTAGATTACCCGCGAGGCGTGAGCCAGTTATACCAGGACGGCTTTGCCGGATCTGCGAGGAGTTGACCGCCCTCCACGCCTTCTCATTTTTCCTCACACACCAGTTCCTTCTTTGCAAAGCCAACAGAGCTTTACGGTGTTCTTTACAACAACCGTTCATCCTTCTTTTCAGCCGCATCCAATAAGCGTCCAATTTCTCTAGAGCTCTTTTTATGCATGGAGGTCAACCACCATTCTTGTTTGCTTGCTACCCATTTGACCACAAAGCGCCACCATGCCCCACCACTTTCACCAAAAAACATAACACCCTGCGTATCTTTGCGTCTGATAACGCCATGGGGGCGAATGAGTGTTTGAATGGCACCACGAAAATCCTCCAAGTGAAGAGCTCGTGCTTGATGCTCTAACAAAATATGTTTTACGCTGTCTGAAGATAAGCGAATAAGAGAGTCCTCCGCTGCAAAAACATCACGCACCTTTTGGATCATGGGGGCAATGGGAATAAATCCACGTGGCATATGTCCTTCAAACATGGCTTCCAAAAGGGGTGAGCCCACAATATCTTCAATGGCAATGCGTTTCTGATTGTCCCCCATGGCGTCAATTTTATCACTCAAAAAATTGCTTAAATTTTGCGCACGATGTTTTCCAGGATTCAAATGCCAACCAGGATCAATCCCCTTTGGTATCTTTTCAACGCGCCCCGTCCGCTTATTGCGCCAAACCCGCGTCTCCACATGGGGTGGCGCTGCCCCCTCTTCATAGCCTAAATTGTCTGCTTCATAACGGCTTACCTGTCGCACACTGCATTTACACCGCCAGCCATTGGGTGGATAAAGCCAATCCCAAATGGGATCATCAACAGGTGCCGTAAACCCCACCCAACTTTCATGTTCCAAACGCTTATGTTCTGAACTCGACAACGCATAGGTGAGATAAGGCAAAAATTCTTTATTATTTTGTGTGCGCTCCCACTCACCTGCCGCATGCGCACTCATGGTATTGGCCCAATAAACCGTTTCTAAGCGCCGCGGGCTGCCCAATTGCACCACACTCTTTTCACCCGTTTTCGGATCACGCGCTAATTTTTTCCCCCACCACCCTTTTTCCTGCAAAATCGGCATTAAATTTTTTTGAAACTCTTGAAAAGGAACTTGATGCTTTATCGCTTCTCCAACCGCTTGCTTAAAATCCTCTAAAATATCATAGCCTACCGATTTTGCCACCGTAAAGGAAAAGGCATGTTCTTCTGGTGCTATATCCCGCCAATCAAAACTTGGAACAAGCGCTTTGGCTTCAAAATAACGGGTCACCTCTTTAGGGGCCGTTTTAAAAAGTTCCTCATCCATGATACCCCAACCCACGTGCAATCATCTGCACCTTTGCCAAGCGTGCTGCCAAGGCATGATGATCCATCTCACCCAACAATTCATCTAAGCCTTTAAGGATATCCTCATAACTTTTAGCCTCTCTCACAAGCTTTTTAAAAGGTTCTAAAAGGGGTTCTAAATCCTCTTCCCAGTCGCTTAAAGCTTCTTCAGAAAGCCGATCCAATTCGTCGTGATGTTTCACGCCCTGCTCTCTTTCGCCCTGCTTTCTTGTCACAGAAATATCAACAACACCCCCACAATCAGCACAAACATCTGCCTTTTGTTGCCCGGCATCATCAGCTGTAAGGGAAGGAGCCTTTAAAACATCCTCTCCCTTTTTGGGTTGCGAAAAGCCAATCTTATTGCGCACTTCTTGCGCCCCCACACACAATCCTAAAGGAACAAGTTTTTCCAAAGCATCACTGATGGCTTTAATATCTTCATTTTCCGAAATCGGCCAATAGACAAGCGGAGTGCGCTCTTGGGGTCCAAAATTAATCTCAACAAAGGGAACGATTAAATCACGATTAGTGGTCAAGGCTAATTGGCGTGCATCAGCTCTAGCAATATCATGGCGTACATTTTCATGAATGCGGGCTTGCGAAAAAGACGAACCATCGTCTGTCGTCATGGTTTGCCCCAATACCCCTTTAGAAATCTGCCGATCTAAATATTCAGCCTTCGCGGCAAAAACCGCATTGCCACTGCCCCCTGCTGCTTCAATAAACTCAATCTCCATCTCTTTGGGAATAATCGCCGCCGCATCACTGGATAAATCACGTACCGCTTGAATCAGAACCCGCCGCTCCTCATGAGAAGAGCTTGCCCCATATTTACCAACACGCAAAGGCATGCCATAAACTTCTAAAAATGCCATCCAATCTTTCAGCGTATAAGACTTGAAGAGAAAAGCCCAAGCCGCAAGACGTGCAAGTCCAGAACGAATAGGCAAACCGCTTTTAAGCTTGGGTCTGTGAATAGAAAATTTATAAGCAGGCAATTCACTTCCATACAAAGACCCCTCTTCTTTTAAACGCAAATGAAAGCCATCCCGCCGATCCAATTGAAAAAACCGCTGGTCACGCCATTTCCAAGCAACCGGCCACCATTCCTTAGCACTCTTGTCCCACAAAGTTTCAACAACCGCATAGCCTTTTCCCAAAGCATCTAACAAATCCGCCACATAATCATCAACAAAAGTCGGTGCACTGATCACTTCCCGCACCGCATCCGCTATCTTTTTATCCAATGCACTGTTGCTTGCGGCAATCACCCCAGGCTCCACCCCTGTGAGAGCATTTTTACGCATGCCAAGCACAGCACGATAATGCAAATCGCGCTCTTCCATATCATCAGCAAGTTGAAAAAACTGTTCTGGAGCCCCCCTTGCTGCCTGCTGCAAAATATCAGCAAGTTGCGCAGGCGTCAAACCACTCACAACAGTTTGTGACCACACATCACGAACACCCCCAATGGTAGGGCTTGCAACTTCCCGTTCCAATCCCTTTATCTTAAGAGCCCTGCCCCATTGGTCTAAAAGTTGTACCATTTCATCATCCCATCAATAAATCTTTGATCGCATCGTTGAAACAAAAGCGGGTGAAAAGAGCGGACTTTCATCAAAACCATAAACCTCTCTCACAGGCGTATATTCGTAAATTTCCGGCGTCTGCCGGCTGGCAAAATAAGCCAAAGCGCAAGCAATCGCGCTATCACCATGACGCATAAAACCATCACTGCCTTTAAAACGATGATTGTCTGGAATTTTCACAATGCCATTGACATAAGCAAGCGCTTGATGATCCGCAACAATATCGCTATCGCGCGGCAAAACAATGGACCCATCCCCAAAAGCTTCCAAATAAGCCGGCATTTCCTTGCCATACCAACTTTGTGACAAGGACACTTCCTTGACAAGACCCCCATAACGCTGTGCCGCTTTTTCCGCTAAATAAGCCCCATTGCCCCGCGCATCTAACGCACCACCCAACAAACGTGGCAAACCACCCACAACATAAAATAAAATCTCTCTTTGTTGATCAAACGGCATATTGCGCAATTCCACCATAAACCGCACACGGCGCACCAAATCTTGTCCCACTTCCATCACCACAATGGAGGTGGCATCACCAGACCTAGCAAAATCAACACCAAAAACATGTTGACGCCGCCGATCAAGCCTAGAATGCAAAGGCTTGATATGCTTCTCACACCAAGAAAAAGCAACAATACTTCGTTGTTGTTCCGATTGATTTTTAAAATCATCCACACAAGCAAAACGCAACACCGCAATATCTTTCGCACAACAATTTTCAATCTGCAAACGCGTTAAAGCCGCCCCTTCTTGATCCGCCGGTATGGCATCTAACTCTTGGCGCATCGCACTCAAACGCACCCCATAAGAGGCACGAATTTGCTCTTCCCATTGTTGTTCTGCTCCCCTACTCCACACCGCCCCCTTCATGGCACAAACCCGTTTAAACAAACCATTTTTAACAGCCTCACCAAAAGGGTAACGATGCAGAGAAAAAGGAACCTTGCCTGCTTTTGCCTCACGGATCAGTTCATTGAAAGGATTAAGCACACCATTATGGGTGGAGATCACACGGATTTTACCCCCCCAAATAAGCAAAGCATTCACCGCATCTAAAACAGCGCGCACATCTTGATGAAACGCCGCCTCATCAATCACCACAATGCCCTGTAACCCCCGAATATTTTCAGGGCGGCTTGAGAGCGCTTCAATACGAAACCCAGAAGCAAAGCGCACCCGATAAGCAGAGATATATTTCGTGGAACCATCCGCCCTTTGATCTGGAAATAAAAATTCCTCTACATCACCACTGTGGCTTGTGATTGCCGAAGCAAAATTGCTCACATAGCCAATAAATTCACGCCCCTTATCTTTGGTGTCACCAATATAAAAAACATTATCGCCCCCAGCCTTAACGCTCGCTGCCGCAATCAGTGTATCATCCAAAGCTTCTGCAAAAGTAATGCCGGTCCGCCGCCCCTTTTCCACCAATTTTAACACAGACTTATCCTCAATCCATGCCCGTTGATGCGCCATCAAAACACCTTCCGCTAAGGGATCACTCTCTTTGGGAAAAGTGCTCCTCTGCCAAATGTCAAAGTGTGCCTGATCTTCAACAGCAGGGCTTCCACCCATCTGCCCTTCAGCCATGTTTTACCCCCAACACCTGCGCACGAATAGCCCGCGCACGCTCTTCTGAAAGCCCCGCCGCTGCCGCTGCAGCGTCAACCGCTTTGCTTGCTTTTTGGGTAAAATCCTTTTCTAATCTTTGCCGTCTGGTGGTCGACAAATGTTCAGCCGCCAAAACCCCTTTAAGCGCATTGGCCAATTCTTGGGCTGCCTTTGGTGAAAGGCTTTTTCCACTGCTCAACGTGGAAAAAATAAGCTCTTTAATCGCGGCGGCCGTCAACAGAGTAATATTATCAGAAGCCTTGGCATCAAAGCGTTGCGAAAGGCTTGCGGCAATTTCACGGGTTTGCTCCAAGCGCCTTGACATCACAGCCAAACGCAAAGAATAACGATTAAAACTGGAAAAGGAGGGAATAGAAAAATTGAGACCCGTTTCTTTTTTTAAAGCCTTCAAAGCCGCTTTAAATTCATCATAAATGGCTTTTTGCGTCTTTTCACGCCCATTTAAAGCCTCAGCCGCCTCTGCAATAATTTGATCACAAGCTTGCGGCAATAAATCAATCGCCGTTAAGCGTCCACGCCCGACCTTGCGCATCTTTCACCTCGTCTTTTATTGATGAACGTTTAGGCCGCTTAATCCCCTCAATCGAAAAGCTCCGGTCTAAATGACGTGCCCCCCGTTCCGTTAAAGCCGCAAGCAAAACAGAACCCACACATTTTAACGTAACAGCCCCTTGATCTTCCATAAAAGCCAATTCATTCCGGACAAAATCACCATCCCGCCGGATACCGTAACTATATAAAAGCCGCTCAATCATCGCACTCGATAAGGTTTCGCTCCGCTCACAAGCAAGCCCTTTTAAAATAATCAACCGCGCTTCTTCACGGATGATTTTATCCATATCTGCTTTCATTTCTTGGCATTCTCCAACAAAAATTCTTGTAAGCGCTCACCAATGGCTGCCACCGGTTGTAATTGGGCAGAAAGCGTATTGAGGCGACCATTCAATTTCTCCATATTCACTTCCAGCCTTTGCAGCGCATCACGATCAGGCAAAAAATCCATCTCTGTCTCTAACTTTTGCACACGCTCTTTAAGCACCGTGATGTCTTTCAACATTTCCCGCGCACCAGAAGAAAAATAAGCTTTTAAAACCCCACAAATGGCAACAATGGATAACAACAAAGACAACCAACCATTGGCCACACTAATATCTAAATTCACGCCCCCTCCTCATCTCATTAAAATCGCTTTAACCGCAGCTCTTCTGCGCTGTTCGCAGACTAATAAAGCAGCCCGATCACGCCCCCAATAATGCACCACTTCTTGTTCATTCAAAGCACGTTCCGGCAACAATGAAGGCTGGTGACACGCCATGCGAACAACAGGTGGCAATTCAGCCGATAAAAACGGATAAGAAAAGCTATCCCTTAGCTTGGGTGTTGAGCAAGCGCACACGCTCAAGCCCAAGACAACCGCTAGGAACAGTTGGCAAAACTGCATTGATCTCCTCCATTTTTGTAAGCTTTTGTTCCAAACTAGAAATCACCGCTTGTGCTTGAAGCCCTGCTTTTTGCGCAGCCTCTCTTTGCCTCTCTTGTTCAAGCCGTGCTTGTAAAGAAACCTTGGCAATCTCCAAGCGCCAATAGGCATCACGCGCCTTTTCCGCCTTTAAAACTTGCGCTTTCATAAAGCCAAAAGCCGCCAACATCACACCGCCCCAAAAAAGCAATCCCAAAGACAGTTTTGAAAGTGGGCTAAACATGGCGCTTATCACTCCACCCCGTTATCTCCACCTCATCATAGACGCTGCTATGCTGCTTATGAGAATGTTTCCTATTGGAAAAATCCACAGAACCAAAACCGCGATGCACCCCCAAATTCCCAACGATAATCGCCACCATGGAAGGAATAGAAATCGCTGCCATATCAACAATACGTGGTGCTCCCCACAAACCACCAGCAATCAGCAAAAAAATAACCCCCCAAGCAAACCAAAAGGACCACCATAAATAACGTTTCGAACCACGATAAGAGGGTTTCATGCTTCCACCTCGCCTCCAATCCCCAAAAGCTTTTTGGCGCGGTTCAAATAGGTCAAGCGGTGCACAAGTCCATTTCTTCCCCCATTAATTGCCTTGGTAATCCCCACGACATCATCTCGATCAGCAAGCTTATTTAAGCCTTTCATCTGCCAAAACCAAACAGCCGACCAAAGGGCTGCAGGAAACTTTTCCAGCACTTCTGGAAATGCTTCACAATCAACCGCTTGTTCATCGATTAAGCGCCAAAACTTCGTAAAACGACGGTAATTATTGCGCCCCGTCAACTGGATCAAACCACGCCCCTTAAAATGCACCCCATCACCAGGGTTGACATTACCTAAATCACGCCGCCCCTCATAAGCGCGCCCTGAGGCATATTCACGCAGGGTAAAAAAGCCATCACTCTCATGCGCACATTGGCTTAAAAAATGTGCAATACGCAAATGCGTCGTGAGTTCCCCATAAGATAAAGCTTTAGGCAACACGCGTGCCATTTCAACAATAATAAAATCTTGGCGCGCATGATGCGTCAGTTTAGGCGCAAGTTGATGAAGAAAAGAGGCATCTATTGAAATCATAACAAACCACTCAATGAATAAAATTCATTCGCAGTTTACGAAATCTCACGCCCCCCATATAAGCCTGACACTGTCAGTCAAAACTCTCAATACTCATAAAACTCTGGAAATAATAAACCTTGGGGCTCTTTTGAAGAAATTCTCTTCTTTAAGCGATAGGCTGTACGCACATGCATACCAGAAACTGCTGCTGCAGCATCTACCGACCAGCCTTTTTGCAGCGCTTGCATCATTTTTTGCCGCCGTTCAGCATCTCTACCAAGGGGGATAAGAAGGCGCACACCCGAACCATTAAAACAAAAATGGTTGATCAATTGCTCCGCCTCTTCAAACCCAACAATTTCAATCAACCAATCCGCATTCTCAAGACGCCCAGGGATATAAACTTCTCGTCCGCCAAAAGCACGCATCATATTCCATGCTGCTTCACTGCCCGCAACATCAGCTATTTCACGCAATAAGGCAGGAAAATCGCTATAGATTTCCTCTTGCATACATGCTTACCCCTCGCTTTTAACACCTTTACGGATTTTCCGCCCCCAAACATTCATCACTTCTCTAAAGTCGCCCCCACTCATCTCACCCAAAGCTTTACCACTTAACGCCATAACACTTTGATGAAAAGCCCCAAGCTCAAACATAGCATCGGGATTCAAACACTTCCATTGGGCACACAAAATGGAAATGCTTGGTTTCTTCCTCCATGAATCTTCGCGGTTTTTCCCTCTCCAGTCAACCCCACCCTCACGCTGCAACCAACCTTTCAACGCCTCAATGGCTCTGCATGCATCATCGCTATCGCGTAAAAAACGAATATGATCAATCCCTGTCTGTCTTTTCACAAAGGCAAGCAACGCCTTATCTGAACGATCACGAATAATGCCAAGATTCCACCCAGCAATCCAGAGCGCCTGGAGCTTCTTAGCATATTTCCCCTCTAAACGCTTCCCATTCGGCTTAAAACCAAACGCTTTCATTTCAGCGATAACCAAGTGCTTTTCTGAAAAATTCAAATCTTTCGCCGATTGCTTGCCTGTCAAGCGATAGAGCAGTGCGCGATAGGTCTCATCATCAAGACCTAACGCGCGTTTTCCCATATGAAGGACAGCTAAAGACATCTCTCCCCCCTCATGTCTTCGCCAGATCAATGGTCACAGCACGCCAAGCGCTTTCTAATGTATCGCGTTCATAAAAACGCACATATTCCTTAGATGTCGTCACACGGATCGCTTCACGAATGGCACGCATCGCCTCTTTCCAGCGTGGATCATCAATATCCAAACGCAACAGCATAAAGATCTCGCCCCGATTCACCTTGCCTTCTTTATCCGTATTAAAAGCACGCGTAATAATCGCACGGATTTCAGGGCGTGCATCCGCAGACCATTCATTCAAACACTCATCAAGAAGGCTTTTGGCAATTTGCAATTGCGGTCCAAAATCAACACTTTCCTGAACTTGCACCTTAATACGTTGCAAACCATCAAAGCTTGTGTAAGTACAATTGCCCTTTTTGCCACGCCGCTCCACACCATATTCTTGCGCAAGCAAGCTATCAAAATCACTCAAATCCGCAATCGTATGGTTGTTAAAACGTGCAATCCTTGCCGATAATTCTTTCGCAAAACCCATAATTTTGCGCACCGTTTCATCCTCTAACAAATCCGCAGGGCGGATCAGGTTTACCGGCACCAAAGCCCCTTTCGCATCCTTCATATAACGCGTACCTTCAAGTTCAATTTGTGGATTCATCACCAACTTCCTCCTTATGTTTCTTGAAACCGGCGAAACGGCACAACTTCACCTCGATGAGGCACACATCCCGCTTTCAATTGCCAACGACACCGCAAAAGCTCATGACCTAAAATGTGGTTATAGCCCGCAAGGCGACGCAAATACTCAGTCAATTCTCGAACATCTTGTGCATGCAAAAAAATACCATTCATCTCATACTTCAAAAAGCCAGAGCGCAAAGCAATCAAGCAATCTCTTACCATATAAGGGTTACGTTCCATCATTTGCTTCCTCCAAAATCCATATAAATCACACGATTGCTCTTATCTTCATCTCGATCAGAGCTGTCACACTCAGCCAAAACTTCTGCAACTTGGCCTTCCAAAACCGCATCCGCTTCCCCCAAACGGTGAACACTCAACTCCAATTCAAGCAATAACGCCAAATCAACACACAATTTAAGCTTTTCTCCAATATCAAAACCGCATTGATAATCGTCATAAAGACCAACAAGCGTATCGGATAATTCTTTGTCGCATAAAGAGATCATGCCAATTCCTCCACATCGCGGTTTTTCCATGCCGCTTTGACATGTTTCAAAGTCACCTCACACCCATCTCCAAGCGCTGCCATGCGTGCTAACATCATCGTCTTATCAATCTGCCGTAAAGCCCCAGCTTTCAAACCAATCCCTGTCAAAAACTTTATTGCACCAGCATCTTCAATTCCCCAATCGTGAATGCGCGCCGCAATATCTTCGCTATAAGGCTTGCGACGCTTTAGATGCATTGCCAAGCGGCTTTTAATTTGTGCATAAGAAGGACCATTTTGACGATGAACAAGGCGCCCTGAAATCTCATCATTCCCCACCAAAGCGAGCCCTGTGCCATTGATATCAACAAAATGACGCAACTGATTAATCGCCTCATCTGTTAAATTTTGCGCTTCATCCACAATCAGCAGTGTCCCCCCACCAACACGCTCTAATCTCTTGCCAATCGCACGCGTTAAGCGGGTGGGGTTATATTCCACCACTTCCAATTCCGCTGCCATATCATTCAAAATACCATGAACACTGCGCGTATGCGGGCTTGCTGTCACAAGGTAAACATGCGGGCGGGTTGCGCGGTAATGCCGGCAGGTTTCTGTCTTACCATTGCCCGCATCAAGCGTAATCATCACCATATCACCCGTACTTTGCGCCAGTGTTAGCGTGTCAATGATTTCACAAGCTATACGGTTCTTTTGAAACGCAGGCTTTTCGGGGATCTTCTCCAAAAATCCCGCTGTTTCTTTTAAAGCCTCAACCCATTGGTGAACCTTCGCATTCTGTTTACCCAATTGCCCCGCATAACTGCCCGCATACCACTGCGAAAACGTCCCATCCGGCATGCCGATGCGCCGCGCCACTTCTGCTTTCGTCCAATCATTCATTTGTGCCAGAGCTCTTACCGAATCCACAAGCGTGTTCCATAAAGCAATATCATCACTATTGCGGTTTTGCGCTGCCCCATCGGGCTGCTTTTTTGGGCGCGCCCAAGGATTTTTTTCAACCGTTGCATTTATCGCGTACTTCATGTATATTCCCCTTTCGTATTGATTTAGATATCGAATGGGTAGGGCTCCAACCTACCCATTCATTTTGCTCCTCAAGCCGTACGCGATACAAAATCGGCTTCCTTGAAAATCCCCCTCTCCTTTTGGGAAAGTTGAATCACTCCATGTTCCTCACCTGGTCAGGCAAAGGCATCTGAAGATTTGCCTAAAAATTTGATCGTATTGATTGAAAGATTGAAAGGATTAAGACTCCTCCCCCCTTTCTTTAATAAACGCTTCAAGCCGTACGCCATACAAAATCGGCTTCCTTGTCCCCCCTTTCCTTCCTTCTCCCCTTTTCTTGTGAGAATTCTTGGCAAATCCCCCCCCTTTCCTTTCCTATCGTTTAGGAAACTTTATCACTTCACGCCCCTCATCAGAGGCGGAAAACCGTCTTAAAGCTTTGTGCAAATGTTGACTAAATTCTTGGGGTTCCAAAGCCTCATCATCCTGCACTTTCACGGCTAAATTCCCCGCATGGTTTGGCATCAAGCGGCTAACCTTTGGCTTAACAACAAGCTTGGATTTTGAACCATCATCCTTTTTCTCAAGGCGCCCATAAACATCAGCCAAGTGATCAGGTGCAAGCTTTGCTGCCAATTGTTTTTCTGCTTTAACAGCTCTCACATATTCTTTACGCAAACGCCCATTCAAACGCGCTGCCTGCTGGTCATAAAAGCCCACATCTGCAAGACATTCTGCCATGCAAAGCAACCGATTGTTCAAATCATAAACCCGCAAATCTTGGTGCAAATAATCCGGATCAAAGCGTACAATAACCTTCTTCCCCGCATACTCATTCAATGCCCGCGCCCAATAACGATTGCCATAAAAATGAATCTCCCCCGTCCCCTTTTGTGTACGCAATGCCTCTGAGGTCAAAAGCCATAAAGCACGCTGTGCTGCCGTTGCCTGCCGAATAATCGTCCCCTCTGCTGTCAAACTTTCTGCAAAAGTCTCATCAAAACTGCGCCCCGCACATGTCAGCGCCTTGCGCCCTGCTTGTGCATTATGCGCCACAATCTGCGCACCAACATGGGCTTTAAACGCTTCAAATTCTATCGCACGTTTGCCATAATCTTCAGGCTTGGCATCCGGCTTATTGCCCGTATAAGCCCCCGCACAAAAAGGATGCTTCGAAATCGCCTCTGCCAAATCACGCCATGCCCGCTCAATCGGTTTCGACTGCCCGCTATAAGGAGTCGTCCATTGCAATTGAATGCCCAAACTGGTCAAAAGACCCTGCGGTTCATCCGCCTTAATCTTAAAACGAAAGCGGTTTTGCACACCCCCAGAAATCCACTTGCTGGTAAAAGCACGCCCATTATCTAAGGTCATACGCTCCGGTATCCCATAAGCCTCCACCATATCACCAATCACCAAACGCACGATTTCCCAAGTCTCCGCATCCGATAGGCGCCATGATAAAATCTTGCCTGAATAAAGATCTTGTATCGCTATCAGATAAAGCCGCACTGGCTTTAAGCTCCACGGAACACGCACAAAAACATCCAACTTATGCCCGTCCATATTCACCGCTTGCAAAGCATGCAAACTCGAGCGATCACGCCGTTGTGCCGGATAAAGCTTCTTGGCCTTCTCCTCACCCTCACGCGCCAACACCACAACCGCTTTGGAAACTTGCGCTTTAAAACGCCGCCGTAACGCCCGCTCTGAAGGAATAGGCTCCCACCCTTTCTCACGCGCCACCAAAACCATACGTCGATAACATGCCGAAAAAGCAGGGCGGGACGAACGCAAATAATCCGAACACAAAACCTCCCATGCCTCCTCATGACACTCAGCCCATTGCGAAAAACGCTCCTCACCATAACAAGGCGCCAGCGCCGCTAACCAATCAGTGCGCTCATACCCTTCCACCATCTGCCGCCAATTAAAAAGCGACATCCGGCTCACCCCAAACTGAACCGCGCACAAACTTGCCGCATCATGCACCCCCATACCGGCTTGAAGTAAATCCTCCATAGAACAAAGCGCCTTCAAACGCTCTTCACAGCGCCTTTTATGCACCTTTGAAAGCCCTTCATAACGCGCCCAAACACTTGTCTTTTGATCGCTTTCTTTTACACACCCCCCACCAGAGCGCACTAACAATGCCGCCCGCGCCACTTCCGGTAATAAGGAAATGTGAACCTCTACAACAGGACGAGAAACCCCTTTAACTTTACGTGTCAATTCACTTTGATGTCGCCATGTGGTTGCTAAAATCTTACGCAATCCGCCCTTACTCTTTGGCAATCCTGGCAAAGCCGCCTTGGCTAATTCGGCAATACTAAACCATTCCTTCATGGCTGCCCCCTTTTAATGCGCACTGGTGTTGCACGCATGGCTTTCAAGCGCGCTGCAATCTCACGCTGTTCCTGCTGCAATCTTGCAATCTCTGCCAAACGCGCTTCATCCCCTTGCAACAACAGCAAACCATCTTCACTCACCACCTCATCCCAAAGCCAAAAGGCGCCCGTCGCCCGCACAAAAGCTTTAAAGCGCGGCAAGGAAATATCCACCTGCTTACTTTCCGCTACATAAGCATCCAAGCTTGCCTTACTCAAACACCCAATGCCTAAATAATGCGCCATACGCTCTGCAACCTCACTGCGCTCATAGCGGCATTCTCTCAAAGCCCGCGCCATCGCCCGCTTAATGCGCGAGCGAAACCGCTCTAAATCAATTTGCGCCACCGGTTCACGACAAGGGAAAACCGGACGTTGAAAAAAATCAAGTTGATGAGAACCACGCGTCTTCATGCCTGCTCCTCCCCCGATTGCTTGTTCAAATAATCATAAAACCGCGCCCGTGTCTGCGCATCTGCTCTCTGCCACACCCCCAACAATTGAGCAAAAATCCGTTCTTGTTCATTGATTTGCGGCGGCGTATTAACCCCATTGACCAAATCAACAGCCCGCCGCAAATCCCCCTCAACCTGTTGCAAAGCAATCGCCACCCGCCGTTGCGAAACCGGCTCCATCTTGGCAAGCTTTAACAATTGCGCTTGATTATCTGCCAATGCAGTCCCACGCAAAACCGCCCGCAACTCCGGCTGTAGATGCTGAGCAATGCTGTTAAGACGTCTTACTGATTTTGAAGACAAACCAATACGGTCCGCCACATGTTCGGCAAAAGATAAAACTGTCCCTTTGCCATTTAAATCACCTTCATTTGGCAAAGGGTAAACTTTACCCTTTGCCACTTTGTCTCCTTCACATCCAGTTTCATGATGCTCTGAAAAGCCTTCTTTTGGCAAAGGGACAACTTGTCCCTTTGCCACTTTGTCTCCTTCACACCCAGTTTCATGATGCTCTGAAGAACCATCTTTTGGCAAAGGGTCAACTTGACCCTTTGCCACTTTGTCCTTTGTATATTGATTACCGTGGTCACCACCACGTTGAATCCCCCCGTACTTCTTTTCCCACAATTCGCGGTACGTCTGCACAAACAAAGCGCGGTCAATCACTGACAATTCATTGCGAAACAAGTTTTCTGCCACTTCTAAAAGCGCAGCATTGTTCTTATCCGCCTGCACCACAACCGCATCAATTTCGCTATAGCCTAAAAGCTCCGCAGCCCGTAACCGGTGCGCGCCAGCAATCAGCGTGTAATTGCCTTCCTTAGCATTGGGGGTATGGCGCACAGTAATCGGATTCATCAATCCCTCCCGCGCCATGGATTGTGCAAGCGCCTTGGCATGCTCATCATCCACAGGGCGTATACGTTCGGGAACAACAATCAAATCTAAAGCAATCTCTTGAAACTGTGCCATCACGCCGCCGCCTTTTCCATTTCTCGTAAGAACAAATCCATCGCACGCCCAGCCCATCTTCGATAGGCTTTCGCAAAAACTGGTTCTTCCAAACGCCGATTAATCACTTGAAGTGACAGAGAAATAGAAGTCCGTTGCCGTTCTTGTATAGCGACAATACGCCGCCGCGGTACCTCAAACTGATAATGCAAAATATGAATAGCAATCTGTCGTGCTAATGCCGCATCAAATAAGCCATGCGGGGGGGCAATAATATATCGGATTGGCAAATGCCGAAATCCACCACTTACTGCCTTAAAAGAACAGGAAAGCATAATTTGTAATCGTTCAACTTCCGAATAAGGATTAACGATATCGCGTCTGACATCTGGGGTCCATAAATTATAAGCAGCAACCATAACCACCCCCGATAAAGAAAACTTGACCAGCTAATCCTAAAAAACAACCCATCCAATCGGCTGCTCCATGATGCAACGCTATGCAATTTATCTTGCCTATTTCGTATTGATCTTTAGACATTGATAAACCTTTTCATCTTATGGTAATTAAATTCATGGCAAATGCGTATGACACACGCAAAGCCGTGTAACGAAGTTCAAGCAGCATTACCGCGCAATGCGGACTGTGTACGCGAATCCGTATTAGCGTGTTTTGCTGCTTTAAAAATACGACGGCGGCTTTTAGGGTAGCGGTCGCTAAAAACCTGCTCGACGGGCAAGCCAATAAAATCGGCAATAGCACGTTCTGCTTTCTCATTGGGCCGTGTCCAGATGTGTTGAACACTGGATGAGGAGAGTTGATACGCTTTCGCGAGCTCCGCCAAGGTCATATTCCGGCGGCGTAGCTCGGCTAAAATACTATGGCGATCCCATTTTTGTGTGGTTGTCATAACTTTCGCTCCTGCTTCAAACGGATGCTCAAACCATCCGTTTTTTGTGGGGTTAAATGTACAATAAACGCCCTCAGTATCGGGCTGTAATATGAGATATAAGCCAAATATTTGTCTTTGTAAACAGTTTTTTGGCATTTGGAGTAATTTTTTTGGCACGCCCTGAAAAAGAACCAAAAACAGAACTGGCACAACGCCTACGTGAAATAAGACGAGTCCTCGGAAACGAAGAACGTGGAGTTTTTGCGCAACGCCTTAATTTACAACGCACTACTCTGGCCAATTATGAAACCGGAGCACACGAGCCAACATCCTCAGCAATTAACGCCTATCATAGAGTCTATAACATTAATCCTCATTGGCTTGTTACGGGCGAAGGCGAAATGTTTAGCGATATGGAAAAAGCGAAAGCAGCAGGTTTTAAACCACAAACGATCCCTGCTGGATTGATGAAAAAGCTCGGTCGCATAGCTTATACAACCTATCGCGATGAAAAAATAAAACTCCCCCCTGAAAATATAGCGGAATTAGCGGCAGAGCTTTGTATAAAGTTGCAAGAGCTTGTCCAAAACATCAATGATATGGAAGAAGTCGAAGCAACTTTTCCTCTTCTTAAGATTCATTTAAAGCGTCAAATAGAAGCTGAAAAAGAACACTCCAAAGCTACACAAAATTCGGCTTAATGCTCCTCTAAAATGAAAAATACAGGCGCGTTTCTCTTTACATTAAAAAATTATAATAATGCATTGTTTTTTAATAATTATATCCCATAAAAATAGAAACGCGCCATATGGCGCATATCTTTTTTGCTTTTTTGGTCATTTTTGGTTGATTTTGGAGTCGATTGAACTTTTGGATTGATTTTTTTCAAAGGGTCTTCAAAGGCGGTTTTCTGGGCTTTCACAGACTTTTAAAAAATCTTCAAAGGATTTTCAAAGACCTTTCAAAGGCTTTTCTCATTTTTACAATGAAAACGCGCTTTTTACCATTTTTCGCATTTTTTGATCATTTTAGGTGTCAAAATCTATTTTGACAAAACGCGCATTTAATGCTAAATTTTATGCATAAAAACAACAAATTATCACCTATTCCTAACTAATCCCACCTCTTCCCACTTAATCCAAAACCTACTGTCAAACTACATCGACGATGGCAAAAGTTTGCGGACTCGTTATCGGATTTAGTCTTCTCTTGGTTCTAGCAAAAATCGAATCATCATCCCTTCATCCTATGTTGCCACACAAAACCTTTTCTTTTTCTTCTGAAATTTTTCCTGTTTACGCGTTGATACTTGTTATGACAACAGTCGTATACAGTATGGAACTTTATTTTCCACTCTTTCTTCAAGAGCTCCATGGGCAAGCGCCACTTATTGCTGGTTATATAGCAGCACTTATTAGCCTAGGGTGGACATGTGGTGCCCTCTCAAGTGTTGGTGTCTCCGCAAAAAAAATTCGCAACATCATCGTATACTCCCCCTTATTAAAACTGTTAGGCATTACTATTCTTTTATGGCTCATTCCAACAAAAGTTTCCACCCTTCAATATATTTTTATTATTTGCTTAGCACTATTTTCTATTGGGATCAGTGCAGGCATAGCATGGCCCCATTTGCTCACAAGGATCTTACAATGTGCAAATGATGAAGATGCTCTTCGTGCCAGTGAATCCCTTACCTCTGTACAACTATTTTCAGCGGCTTTAAGTGCAACTCTAGCAGGAGTCATCACCAATCTTGCTGGACTCTTTAATCCTGGAGGAACAATAGGGATGATCTTAGCAGCAAAAACTCTTCTTATAGTGCTTATGGGGCTTTTATTTTGTCTTGCTATTCCACTAGCGCTACGCATTTCTTACTGCATATTTAAAAATCCAACAGGACATTCCAATAACTAAAAATAAATATAAAAATTCCTTCTTTATTCAAAATGAGAAAAATATTAAGCATGCTTCTCCATAGACCATGAGATGCAAAAAATCATTAATCCACACAAAGTTAAAACACTCCCTAAAACCGCTGTATATTCGTAACTATAGCCCAATTTTAAAACCAATGCTCCAGCTTCTGCACCAAGAGCATTAGCAATATTAAAAGCAGACTGCATTAATGCTCCTGCCAAAATCTGTCCCTGTAGTGCAACATCCATAATTTTTGTTTGTATAGAAGGCATAGCAGCAAAAGAAGTCCCAACAAAAAAGCACCCTATTGCTGCTGTTAACGGAGCATAGGATAAAAAGAAAAAAAGAAAAAAAACAAATACACTCCAAAGCATAGAAAAAAATATCATCGGCGAAATGCCTATTTTAATAGCCAATTTAGGCCCCAAGAGATTTCCACCCACCATTCCCAATCCAACTAAGGGCATAATCAACGGCACCCACTCAAGCGAAATACCAGAAATATGCATGAGTGTTGACTTAATATACGTAAAAACAGAGAATAATCCTGATGCTCCCACCGAAACCATTGCCAAAAGAAGCCACACCTGCTTTTGCTTTAATGCCCCCATTTCGCGTAAAGGGCTCGTTCTTGGCGAACTTGAATCGCAAGGTAAAAAATTCCAAATAAGCAAACAACACAATAAAGCAATCATACCCACAAGGATAAAAGCAATCTGCCAACCAATAAGTTGACCAATCCAAGTAGCCCCTGGTGCTCCCAAAACAGTTGCAATCGTTAGGCCAAGCATGACAGACCCAACAGCTTTAGAACGTTCATTCATTTCTACCATTGAAGCGGCGACCATAGCCGCAAGTCCGAAATAGATTCCATGGGGAAGACCACTAAGAAAGCGTAATGCAACTAATATGCTAAAATCAGAAAAAAAAGCACTCGCAATATTTGCTAAGGCATAAAAAAACATCAACCCTATCAAAACAGTTTTACGCGATATCTGAGCTGTTGCAACAGCTAAAAGAGGTGCTCCAATCACAACCCCTAACGCATAAGCAGAAATATATTGACCCGCAGTAGGAATATCAACATATGAACTTCGCGCCATCTCTGGCAAGAGTCCCATTGCAACAAACTCAGCAGTCCCAATAGCAAAACTCCCCACGGCAAGAGCTAAAATTGCTAAACGCCGTATTCTCGAATCAATCCCCAATGCAAAAACGTTTTGTTTATGAAAATCCTTCATATCATCACTTCTGGATAAAAATTTTAGCTGTAGATATCTGTAATACGTAAAAATAAAAATTCAAAACATTGTTACACGCACGCCAAATCGTCCCCAATAAAGTTTTAGAAACATTTTGATATATAAGCATTTTATGGAGTTTTAAGTAAAATTAATGGAAGATCTTTTAAAAACCTAACAGCTATAGGTTATAAATGTATTTAACTACTTTTATGAGGCCAGCCAGATAATAAAGTCAGATAATAAATTTTTCCTTCTCTTTTCAATAGTTTTAATTCTACACTAAAATCTTTATTTTAGAAAGATATACCACACACTATAAACGACTCTAAAATTTATCGAAGAATGTATTTGAAATAAATGAACAATATCTCATCATCATCTTTATACAAGTATAAAACTTCTCCACAATTTATTGTTTCTTCGTTTTTATGATCTGAATACCCCCCTTCCAAATCGATAAGCGATGATTTCAACGAGTACGCTATCCTTATGCGTTACTGCAAAATCTTTTAAAGATTCTCATGATAATAGTGCTTGAATTCCCCATTGATTAAATAATCCTATTCTAGAGATATTGCCCCCTATCTCATCTCATAGAGGAAGAACCTAAGATAGTTTTTTATTTAATGTATTATCTGTAAATTTGAAATATTCACATAATATATTATTATTTTTATATAAATTCTTATAACAAAATAATAAAATAATTACTTTTTGATTAAAAATATTTAATCAATATTTTATATGAGTAAAGTTATTATTTTAAATAATAAGTATATAAATTATAAATTTAAAAGATTATAATATTACTTTATTATTATTTTAATTTTTTAAGATCTTATCTGTTCTACTGCATGTAACACATTTTTTACCTTGATCGATAAAAAACACAAAAGAACTCATAAAAATACAATTTTCATACTTCTTTAAGAGTTCGCTAACGCCTCATTAACATTGTTGCTTTAAACAGTCACCAGAAGCAGGAATAAACTGTTTTTCTCCGGATCAGGTAGCGCGTACCGGAGTAACAGTTTCTGTTTTATATGATAATTACAAAAAGAACATGTGCCCCATAAAAGTGTACCTTTACATCTTAAGATAGTGCACTTTATATTTGGGGAAAGTGTTTATAATTTCATTTTTGCGTAAAATTTGGAAGTAAAAAACGCACTATTAGGTGAGGAGTGTTTAGCGTCCTTGTGCCCACAAAGCACGCGTTTCAGCGCAAAAATCAGCATAACAACCTTCTTCAATGGCATCACGAATTCCTTGCATCAGTTGTTGGTAATAAAAAAGATTATTCCAAGTCAACAACATACCACCAAGAGATTCATCAGATTTGATCAAATGATGCAAATAAGCACAACTATAATCATTTGCTGCCGGACAAAGTGACTGTGGATCAAGAGGATGAGGATCTTCTGCATAACGTGCATTACGCAAATTAATTCTCCCAAAGCGTGTAAAAGCTAAACCATGACGCCCTGCACGCGTTGGCATAACACAATCAAACATATCAACACCACGTGCAACACTTTGTAAAATATCATCAGGTGTTCCCACTCCCATAAGGTAGCGTGGTTTATCTTCTGGTAAGATCGGACAAGTAACATCCAACACTGCTGTCATAACACTCTGCGGCTCACCAACTGCAAGCCCTCCAATCGCGTAGCCTTTTAAATTCATTTCTTTTAATGCTTGAGCAGAACGTTCACGCAGTTTCATATTATCACCACCTTGAACAATCCCAAACAATGCTTTATCTGGCTGATTCCCAAAAGCTGTTTTACAACGTTGTGCCCACCGCAATGAAAGTTCCATAGCCTCTTCTATCTCTTTTTCAGTTGCCGGTAATGCAATACATTGATCTAACTGCATCTGGACATCCGCATCAAGAAGTCCTTGAATTTCGATAGAACGCTCTGGACTCATTTCATAGTAGGCTCCATTAATGTAAGAGCGAAAAATCACACCTTGCTCGGTAATTTTTCGGATGCCCGCCAATGACATAACCTGAAAACCGCCAGAATCGGTTAAAATAGGTCCATTCCAGCGTGAAAATTCATGTAATCCCCCCAAACGTGCAACACGTTCAGCTCCTGGACGTAACAT